>PBOU01000013.1 GCA_002724415.1 Planctomycetaceae bacterium | reverse complement strand
CATCGACGGCCGACAACTTGCCAGGTCCCTGGAGGATCATGCATGATCCTCCAGGGACCTGGCAAGTTGTCGGCCGTCGATGTCTACACCGGCCGGATCCTCTGGCAGGTGCCACTGGTCGACGACGAAATTTATCGGGCCGGACGACGTGGCAACGACTTTGAAAAAGTCCTGGCCGGATTCCATTTCCTGGCCGTCCACGACGGCATCTACCTGGTCCACAAGGGCCGCATCCTGAAAATTGACCCGGCCAACGGCAAGCAACTGGCCGTCTTCGCGCCACCGATGGCCGGTGACACCTGGGGCCGCATCCGCGTCCAGGGCGATCTGCTGATCGGGACCGTCCACCGCAAACAGGGCAAACGCGGAACTGTTCCTGCCGAATTGCAGGTGCTGGACCGACAAACCGGCAAGCTGATCTGGAAACACACCGCCGAGATGACAATCCCGCTGGTGGCCGTCAGCAAAAACACGCTTTATTGCCTCGACGGCATCTTCGAGGGGCTCTTCAAGGACTGGGCCCGGCGGGGCCTGGTTCCCAAGTCCGATCCCGTCCGATACCTCAAGGCGTTTGATCTCAAGACCGGGAAACCAAAATGGAAATACACCACCGACCTGGTCGTCACCTGGATGAACTATTCAACCGAAAACGATGTCCTGATGGCCTCGAACAAGAAGGGCATGGTCGCCTACCGCGGCAGCAACGGTGAGGAACTGTGGCGCAAGTACAGCGAGGGCAAGGGATTCCTGGGCCACCCCGAGAGCTACTGGGACCGGGTCATCGTCTCGGGCAACCGGGTCATCGACCAGCGGGGTCCGGGCAAGGCGTACAACATCCTCACCGGTGAACCGATCCTGCGTCGCGATCCGATCACGGGCAAAGACGTGCCATGGGAATTCACCAAGAGCGGTCACCATTGCAATTACGCCATCGCCAGTCCGCACCTGGTCACGTTCCGGGCGGCCTCGGCCGGTTTCACCGACGTGGAAAGCGGCAACACGGCCCGGTTGCAGGGATTCCGATCGGGATGCCGCAACAGCCTGATCCCGGCCAACGGAGTGCTCAATGCTCCCAACTTTGCCCACGGCTGTGTCTGTGGCTACTCGTTGTTCACCTCGTTGGCCTTCACCCATGTGCCCCGGGCCGAGATGTGGTCCTACAGTGCACTGAAGGCACCGGAAACATCGGTCAAGCGACTCGGAGTGAATCTCGGTGCCCCCGGCGACCGCATGTCGCCCGACGGGACACTGTGGCTGGATTATCCCAGCGTCGGAGGCGCCTCGCCTGACGTTCGAATCACGGCCAAGGGACCGTCACGGACTTTCCGTCAACATTCCTCGCTGGTTACGGCCAGGGACCATGACTGGGTCGCTTCGTCAGGAGTCACTGGACTGCAGACCCTGACCATCCGGCTCGACAAGAATGCCAAGACACCGCGGGCCTACACCGTGCGACTCCATTTCTGTGAACCCGAAAACCTGAAGGCAGGACAACGGGTCTTCGATGTTCGGCTGGGAGGAAAATCGGTTCTCGAGGAATTCGACGTGGTCGCCACGACTGGCATCCGTCGCAAGGCGATTGTCCGAGAATTCAAGAAAGTGTCATCGACAACCGAATTGACCATCGACCTGGTCGCTCGCACCGGCATTCCAATTCTCAACGGTGTGGAGATCGTCGCCGAGGACTAGAATCGGGAATGGCCAATCGACCGATTGGCAAGCTAGACTGGTTGGACCGGGTCCGGAAACAAACACGGTTCTGGTCCGTTGCCCGTCAGTCGATTCCCACAACGAATGCTCATCATGAACCGTCCCAGTCGACTTCTCACTTGGCTGCCGGTCCTGGCCACCACGATCGGCTTGGCCACGCTCGCCTCCTCCTCCGCCCAGGACGCCTCCGCGCCGGCCAAGAGCCTGCTCTATCCCCTGGACGTCTCGGTTGCCGCCGATGCCAAGACCCTGTACCTGGTCGACCGCAAGTTGCCGGGACTGTGGAAGGCCACGGCGACGGGAAAACTGGAAGTGTTCTTCCAGGCCAGCAAGAAGTTTCGTACGCCACTGAACGCGGTCCGCTGTATTGCTGGCGACGGCAAGGGAGGGCTGCTGGTGGGAGATTCGGGAACTCGCGAGGTCTACCGCTTCTCGGCCGACGGCAAATCAACACCACTCACCAAGGGCGGCATCGGCATCGCGATGGGAATCGCCACCAGCAATGACGGCACCATCTTTGTCAGCGACCTGGAACTGCAGCGAATCTGGTCGGTCCCTGCCGCCGGCGGTGAACCCAAGGAATTCGCGGTGCTCCCAGCACCACGAGGGATGACCTTCGACAAGACTGGACAATTGTGGGTGGTCTCGGGAGGACCCAGGAACCAACTGGTCAAGATTGCCCCCGATGGCAAGATCACCCCGGTGGTCAAGGATCGCACCTTCATTTATCCCAACGATGTCGCGATCGCCAAGGATGGCACTGCCTATGTCAGCGATGGGTACGCCGACTGCATCTGGAAAGTGACCGCCGACGGCAAGCCCGTCAAATGGGTCAGTGGCAAACCGCTCGACAATCCCGTCGGACTCGATTGGCAAGGACCCAATCTNCTGGTGGTGGATTCNCGGGCCGGACAGGTCTTCTCGATTACTCCCGATGCGAAGCTCACTGCCGTCAAACTCGGCCAGTGAAAACGCAGTACCACTGGCCGGGATTGCCCAATCGTTACCCCCGGCGATGGCTTCCACGCGGGAACCGGCAGGTTATTGACCGCGGTTAAAACCAGGTCCTATACTGAAACTGAGGCTTCCAACAGACCTCGTTCTCACCGCGTAAATCTGGGTACAGCCCGAGACATTCGGTCGCAACTTCCCGGGGACGCTCATGGCCGTGTGCAGTCAACCTATCTCCGCACGACAACCGTCGTCGCATTGGCGCGGGGTGCTGGTTGTGGCCACGGTCACACTGTTTGGCACGGGACTCTCGCAAGCTCGTGCCAGTTGCGGTGACTACCTGCACAGCGGCCCGACAACATCCCAGTCACCCGTGACCAAGCCAATCGAATTGCCATCGCGTTCACCCTGCTCGCACGGACGCTGTGACAAGAGACCCGCCCCGATGCCGATTCCATCCGCACCGGTTCCGGCCCCNGTCACTGACGACCTCGCCACCATGGGCTGGTCACTGCCCGGCCGGTTGACCGCCGGTCCCGTTCGGTTCGGTCGCGACAGCCGGGACCCCGCCCGCCCCGGGCATCCGTCGCGGATTGATCGACCACCACGAAGCTGAGTCCTGTTTCTGTGCGACGCGACCGGTTGGTGTTCTGCTGAACACAGCGAGACGAACACGATCGGTCGTCGGTCTCTGAGAACCGTCGCCATCCCGAGCAGCCGCTCGTCACCCGGCCGGCTGCCTGCGCCCGCGACCACAACGCACCCGGGATTCCGTTTCCATGCCTGACCACGATCAACAACCGCCACAACCAGATTCGTCACCGCCTGCGACCGGTACCGGAGCGACTCCACCCCGGAGACTCTACGTCCGCGCCGTGACACCGGGACTAAGAAAACTGCTCTGGGTTGTCTTCGTCCTCGTCGCACTGCTGGCGGCCAACTCGGCGTACCTGTCGTCGATCACCGCCATGCAGTGGATCACCGGAGACGTCTTCCAGACGCACTTCTACTTCCTGATGCTGCTGGGTCACATCGTGACCGGACTGCTGCTGGTCTTGCCGCTGGTCATTTTCGGCAGCCTTCATATCCGCAATGCCCACAATCGGCGGAACCGGCGGGCGGTCCGGGTGGGTTACGTCCTGTTTGCCGTCTCGATCGCCGTGCTGCTGACTGGCTTTGCACTGGTGCGGGTTGAAAACGTCGTTGATCTCAAGCACCCGGTCGGCCGCAACGTGGTGTACTGGCTTCACGTCGCCCTGCCCCTGGTGGCCGGGTGGCTGTACTGGCTCCACCGGCTGTCGGGTCCCAGGATCAAGTGGCACATCGGAGGACGGATTGCCACCGTCGCCGGAATCGCCGTCATCGCCATGGTCCTCCTGCACTCCCAGGATCCCAGGCAATGGAATGTCGTGGGATCCCAGGACGGAGTGAAATACTTCGAGCCGTCACTGGCACGCACCACCAGCGGCAAGTTCATCCCGCGAGAGGCGTTGATGATGGACAGTTATTGCAAGAAGTGTCATCCCGATACGCATGCCGCCTGGTCGGACAGCGTGCACCGCTTCAGTTCCTTCAACAACGCCGCCTACCTGCCCAGCGTCCGGGAGACACGAAAGGTTTCACTCAAGCACGACGGAAACGTCCGGGCCTCACGCTGGTGCGCCGGTTGCCACGACCCGGTCCCCTTCTTCAGTGGCGCCTTTGACCTGGAGAACTATGACGACGTCAACGACCCGACCGCTCACGCCGGCATCACGTGCACCGTCTGCCACGCGATCACCCACGTCAACAGCAACCGGGGAAATTCGGACTACACCATCGAGGAACCACTGCACTACCCGTTTGCCTACAGCGACAATCCCGTGCTGCAATGGATCAACAATCAACTGGTCAAGGCCAAGCCGGACTTTCACAAGAAGACGTTTCTCAAGCCACACCACAAGACAACCGAGTTCTGCAGCGTCTGTCACAAGGTGCACCTGCCCCTGGCTCTCAACAAGTTCAAGACAATCGAAGGCAACAGCTACCAGAAGCACTTCATCCGCGGCCAGAACCATTACGACGCCTTCCTGCTCTCGGGACTGGGCCACGGAGCATCCAGCTTCTATTACCCGCCCACCGCCGAGGCCAACTGCAACCGTTGCCACATGCCACTGGCTGCCTCGACTGATTTCGGTGCACGCCCGCTGGACGCGTCCGGGACACTGCAGGTCCACAATCACCTGTTCCCCGGTGCCAACACCGGCATCGCCTGGTTCCGTGACCGGCCGCAGGTGATCCAGGCCCACCAGGATTTCCTGTCCGGTACGATGCGGGTCGACCTCTTCGGCATCCGTGACGGTGGATCGCTCTCGGGCAAGCTGCACGCGCCACTCCGGCCCGACGTGCCAACGCTGAAGCCCGGCGCCAGCTACCTGCTCGATGCGGTGATCCGCACCGTCAAGATCGGGCACCTGTTCACCCAGGGAACCGTCGATTCCAACGAGGTCTGGCTCGAGGTGACCGTCACCTCCGGGGGACGAGTGATCGGAGCCAGTGGCAAGTTTGACGACGAGCGTGAGGTCGATCCCTGGTCGCACTTCGTCAACGTCTTCCTGCTGGACGTCAACGGAAAACGGATCGATCGCCGTAACCCCCAGGACATTTTCACCCCCTTGTACAACCACCAGATCCCACCCGGTGCCGGACAGGTCGTGCACTACCAGCTCGAACTCCCCAGCCGTTTGGATGGTCCAATCACCGTCGAGGTGAAGCTCAATTACCGCAAGTTCGACAAGCAGTACACCGACTTCATCGCCCGCAGTCACAAAACCGGAGACCTCGGCATTCGCGGTCTGGATGGCAATACCGGCCGATTGCCAAACCAGCTGCCGGTCACCGTCCTTGCCGTCGACCGCGTCACTTTCCCGGTCGCCGGTGACGACACCAGCGTGATCAACGATCCGTCCTCCGTGCCGACGTGGATGCGTTGGAACGACTACGGCATCGGCCTGTTCCTCAAGGGCAAAAGCGAACTGCGGCAGGCAGGAAACGCGTTTGACGAGGTCGAAAAACTCGGTCGATTCGACGGACCACTCAACCTAGCCCGCGTGCTGTTCCGTGAGGGACGACTTGGCGAGGCGGCCGAAGCCCTGGCCCGGGCGTCCGGACACGACACCCCCCCGCCACCGGCGTGGACCATCGCCTGGCTCTCGGGGCTGGTCGCCCGGGATCTCAACCAGTTGGAGAAGGCCGAGAAGAACTTTCGCAGCGTGATCGAGGACCGAACTCCGGAGATGGTCCGGCGGGGATTTGACTTCAGCAAGGATTACCGGGTCATCAACCTGCTCGGCCAAACGTATTTCGATCGCGCCCGGCGACTGCGAACCGACAACGTGGCACCGCAGAGAAAGATTTTCCTCCAGAAGGCAGTCGAGACGTTCCAGAGGACGCTGGAAATCGATTCCGAGAACGTCACGGCCCACTACAATCTGCAGCAACTTTTCCGTGAACTCGGTGACAACCAGAAAGCCGAACACCACGCCGGGCTTCACGCCCGCTACAAGCCCGACGACAACGCGCGGGACCGGGCGGTCGGGGCGGCCAAGGCCCGTTACCCGGCCGCCAACGCGGCGGCCGAGGAGCCCGTCTTCTACCGGTTGCAAAGACCAGGTGCACCCGGCCTGCCCGCCGCCACAACCCAGCGGGAACCACGTCCCACGACACAGAGTGGAAGCGACGAATGAACGAACATCACGTCGACCCGACAAAACAGGAGTCCAATGTCGAACAGGTGGAACGCCCCATCGTGGGCAACTCCGCCGATTACGACCCGGAAACCCTGGAGCAAGATGACACGGTCATCGGCACGGCATTCAGGAAGTCACTGATCGTCTTTGGAGTCATCGCGATCCTGGTCGTGGGAACCGTCCTCGCCCAGAGATACCTCGCCGAGGACGATGTGGAGGTGACCGAGCGCGCTCCGCTTGAGGTCCCACAGGTTCCCAGGCGGCCCGAGGCCGAGATCCCCCAGGTGATCTTTTCCGACATCACCACCGAAGCGGGAATCGATTTCGTGCACGAAAACGGTGCCTACGGGGACAAGTTGTTGCCCGAGACGATGGGTGGCGGCTGCGCGTTTCTTGATTTCGACAACGACGGTGACCAGGACATCTTGCTGGTGAACTCGCGTCGCTGGGACTGGGACACCCGTCCTCAACCAGACCGGCCGGCCCGGATGGCACTCTACGCCAACGACGGGAAGGGCCACTTCACCGACGTCACCCACCAGTGGGGTTTGGCCGTCTCACTGTATGGCATGGGAGCTGCCGTCGGTGACTTCGACAACGACGGACAGACCGACCTGTTCATCTCGGCCGTCGGACACAACCACCTGTTTCGAAACACGGGCAAGACGTTCCAGGACGTCACCGACACGGCCGGGGTGGCCGGCCGGTCGACGGCCTGGAGTTCCAGTTGCGGGTTCTTCGACGCCGACGCCGACGGCGATCTCGACCTGTTCGTCTGCAATTACGTCGGCTGGAACAAGGAAATCGACCTCGCACAAAACTTCACGCTCGACGGCAAGCTCCGCGCCTATGGCCAGCCACAGAAATTTCCCGGCAGCGCCCCGTATCTCTATCTCAACAATGGTGACGGGACCTTCGAGGACGTCACCGCCGGATCCGGGATCGAGGTCCGCAACGCCGGCACCAACGTTCCGCTGGCCAAGTCGCTGGGAGTCGCCTTTGCCGACCTCAACGGCGACGGTCACGTCGACCTGGTTGTTGCCAACGACACCGTCCGCAACTTCCTGTACCTCGGCAAGGGTGATGGCACCTTCGAGGAAGAAGGTCGAAGTTCCGGAATCGCCTTCGACACCAACGGCAACGCCCGCGGCGCAATGGGGATAGACATCGGCCGCTTCCGCAATTCCGATGAACTGGGTATCGCCATCGGCAACTTTGCCAACGAGACCACCGCGTTGTACGTCCGACGCACTCTGACCAACCAACTGCCGGTCTTCCAGGATGAGGCGATCTCCAATGGCATCGCGCCACCAACACGACCCGAACTGACCTTCGGCGTCTTCTTCTTTGACAGCGATCTTGATGGTCGACTCGACATTTTCGCCGCCAATGGACATCTCGAAAAAGACATCAACCTCGTTCAGTCCAGCCAGCACTACGAACAGCCCCCCCAGTTGCTCTGGAACTGTGGAGCGGAACACGAGAATGAATTCGTGGCACTCACATCGGCGCAGTGTGGTGAGGATTTCGTCAGGCGAATGGTCGGGCGCGGGGCCAGCTTTGCCGACATCGACGGCGACGGTGACCTCGACCTGCTGATCACCTCCAACGGTGGGAGCCCGCGTTTGCTCCGCAATGACCAGGACCTGGGACACCACTGGCTGAGAGTCCGCTTGACCGGAACAACCGGTGTCAACAGCAGCGCCATTGGCACCTGGATCGACATCCACACCGCCACGGGCGTCCGCAGCCAACAGGTCATGCCCACCCGGAGCTACCTCTCCCAGGCCGAACTCCCGGTCACCTTCGGACTGGGAGACCACGACCAGATCGACAAACTGGTCATTCGCTGGCCCAATGGAACAACCCGGGAAGTGAAGAACCCGGAAATCGATACGATGCTGGAATTCACCCAGGCCGTTCCGACGGCCACTTCGAAAGGACAATGACACCAATGCCCGCAACACCCAGAATCGCGTGGGTTGAAGACGACCAGGCCAGTGGCGAGTTGGCCGAGATCTACGAGGCCTGGCGAGAGCAGAATCCCGACCGTGGCGATGTGCCCGAGATCCTCAAGTGTTTCTCGGCCCGTCCCGACTTCATGGCCCCGGTCATGCAGGCCTCCTACGGACTGCACTTCACCGACGGCCACCTCGACAGAAGACAAAAGGAAGCGATCGCCACCTATGTCTCGGCGCTGAATCAGTGCGAATACTGAACCGATGCCCACGCCCATTTCCTGCAGTTGCAGGATGAAGACAACGCTGTGGTCGAGAAACTCGAGATGGGAGACCTCGAGAATGCCTCGATCGATCAACCCCTGAAACGGCTGCTGGAATTTGTCAAAACGCTGACACTAAAACCAGCCGAGACGAACGACGCGGAAGTGGAAGCGTTGCGAGAAACGGGCTGGACCGACCCGCAGATCGCCGAGGCCGTCTACGTGACAGCACTCTTCGCGTTCTTCAACCGGGTGGCTGACGCCTTCGGTCTGGCCAACCCCGGCTACCGGGAGATGGAGACCCCGCCTGCACAGTTCGAGTGAGCCGACACCAGTCCCACTTCGGGACGAAGGCCCCTGGAAGAACGCTACAACAACTCGCGAATCGGTTCGCCGTCGGTGAGGATCGGAACCGGTCGACCGGTGTTGTCGTAGAAGTGATGGTCGGTGTTCACGCCGAACCGGTTGTAGACGGTCGACAGCAAGCAGTTGCTGTTCATGACGCGGCTGACCGGATCCTCGCCCCGGGCATTGGTTGCCCCGATCACCTGGCCCATCTTCAGGCCACCACCAGACAGAAAGATGCTCATCGAACGCGCCCAGTGGTCACGGCCCGGTCGCTTGGTTGCCTTGTCCTGGTTCCTGATCTTGGGCGTCCGTCCAAACTCCCCACAAAAGATGAACAGCACCTTCTCGTTCATGCCGCGTTCGTACAGGTCGTTGATCAGCGCGGGAACCGCCTGGTCAAACACTGGCATCCGTTCTCGGTACGCCTTGAAGATGTCGGCGTTGACGCTGTGATCATCCCAGTTGCTGGTCCGCCCCGTTTCTTTCTTCAATCGGAACGTCGCCTGCATCTGGACAAACCGCGCACCGTGCTCAACCAGTCGCCGCGACAGCAACAGGCTGCGTCCCCAGTGCGTCTTGCCATACCGGCGTTGGACGCTCTCCGGCTCTTTGGTGAGATCGAAGGCCCGGGCGGTCCGGGAACTGGTCAGCATCGCCACGGCCCGACGACGGAACTTGTCCAGGGCGTCCATCGAGCCGGTCCGGTCGAGTTCACGACGAAACACGTCAAATTCCGACAGCAGCGAATTGCGTTTGCGAAGTGATGCGAGGGCGCTGTCACGCGCCGACAATTGACCATCCTTCGCACCAAACAGGGGCACCGGGTCGTACCGATTCGCCCCGCTGGAGGTGATCGACTTGGAATTGGGCATGAAGGCCGAGTAGGCCGCACCGAGATAAGCCGGACCTCCGCCGTAGAATTTTGTATTGGCCACGAACAGTGGCATGTCCTCGACCTGGTCCTCGAGCTGCTTGGCCACCACCGATCCCAACTCGGGATACTCCGCGTCAGCCGGATTGGCCGCCTTGGGGGTGTAACCGCTGAGGAACCTGCAGGTCCCGCCAGAATGCTCGTTGCGGTTGTGGAACAGGCTGCGAACGATCGAAAACTTGTCCGCCATCCCGGCCAGGTTGGGCAGCAACTCACAAATGTCCAGCCCCGGCACGTTCGTCGGGATCGGCTGGAACTCGCCCCGATACTCGGACGGGGCCTTGGGCTTCATGTCAAAAGTCTCGAGATGACTCGGACCGCCGTTGGCCCAGAACAGGATGACCGAGAAATCATTGTCCAGGGCCTCGCCAGCCGCCTCGGCCGCCAACAAACCGGCCAGGTCTGGCGAGAGACCGCTCGAGAGGGCTCCCAGCGAAAGGCCACCGATCTTCAGGAAGCTGCGACGATCGATCGGACCGAAACAACGGGTCGAATGTCGAGTCATACAAACGTTTCCAACAGGGAGTCGCCAATCGCGGCGACTAGTGATTGTACTGGAATTCCTTGGTATTGATCAGCGCCCACATCAGGTTCTTGTACGCAATCTTGGCATCGGTTTCCGAGTCGATGTACTTGATCGCCTTTTCGACCTCAATCGATGTGGCTGGCCGCGAGAGAACCAGCAAAAACAGCCGGCGAACCCGCATGGCATGCTCCCCGGTCGCAGAGCCCAACTTGGTGGCAGAACTCTTGGAATCAAAAATCTTGCCGAGCAGAAAACTGTCGTTCAACGAGAACAGCGACTGGGAGAGGCTCGGACTGGTCGTCCGCTCGCATTCGCAGGCACTCTCACGGGGAGGCCGACCAAAGAGCTTCAAAAACTGGTTCGAATAATCCTCGTCGGGCAACTGCATCGCACGAGTCCCACTGGGCAGGCCGCTGTAGGACGTCGGACGCAAGGTGACCTGGTCGATCGAATCGAGCAGCATCTCGGCGGAAAGTCGCTGGGGATAGAAGCGAGAGTGCCCCTGGACCTCGTCGAGATTGTCGACATTGGCCGAGGAGTCCAACTGGTAGGTGGTGCTCGTGGTGATCAACTCGAGCACGCGACGCATGTCAAAACCGCTGGACACAAATTCGCCGGCCAGAGCGTCCAACAATGCCGGATTGGTCGCCGGATTGGTCACTCGCATGTCATCAATCGGCTCGACCAGTCCGCGACCAAAGCAGTGGGCCCACATGCGATTGACGAAGGCTCTCGCAAAATAGGGGTTCTTCGGATCCGCCATCCAGTCAACCAGGTGATGACGAGGATCGGCGTAGGGCAAAACATCCACCTCGGGACCACCCAGTCCGTGTGGCTTGACCACCTCGCCGGTGACCGGGTGCTTGACGCTGCCGGTGGCCTTGATCAAGACCGTTTCATTCGCCCGGCGCTCCGCCACCCCACTCCCTTCAATTCGACCGACTCGAGTGAAAAATGCCGCCAGACCGTAGTAGTCCGACTGCGTGAAGTTCTCGAAAGGATGGTGGTGGCACCGGGCACAGCCAATACGAAGGCCCATGAATACCTGGGCGGTGTCATCAACGTAACGATCCAGGTACCGGACCTCCGCATACCACTGCGCCGGAGGCGAGACGCTGACGTTCCCGGTGGCCGTGAGGATCTGCCGTACGAAACGGTCATAGGGCATCCCACGAGCGATCGCGTTGCGAATCCAACGGTGAAATGCGATTGTCCCCGGAATCCGATCCTTTTGACCTCGACGCTTGTTCCGCAACAATGCCGACCACTTCTGTGCAAATGTGTCGGCGTACTCGGGTGACGCCAGCAGTCTCCTGACCAACTTCACTCGCTTGTCTTGTGTGTCGTCGGCCAGAAACGCTTCGACATCCTCCAGCCGGGGCACCCGACCGGCCAGGTGCAACGACACCCGTCTCAGGAACGTGGCATCGTCACAGACGGCTGACGGAGCGACCCCCAGGGTCCTCAGGTTTCTCTCAACGTGCTTGTCCACCAAATTCGCGATTGGAAACTCCGGCCAGGCAGCCCGAGGGGTCTCCAGTGGCACGGTCAATCGCGACACGCACACCTGGCCCTGCAACAGGGCAATCACCGCCGTCTGCCCCGTGCGGCGTTCCGCCGTCACCAGGCCGGCCTCATCAATCTCGACCAGGCTCGGATCGTTGGTCCGTAACTCGGCGACACGAGTCACGTCCCTGACCGTGCCATCGTCGTACAGGGCCGACACCGCCAGTTGTTGTGATTGCCCTGGCCGGACCGTCGCCTCAGCCGGAAACACCTCGATTCGCACGAGTCTCGCCGCATCCGAGCGGCTCCAGACAGCACCCTCCGACACCCACCGCTTCAGCAACAGGTAGGCATCGGAATCGGCCATCAATCGACGACCGCCCCCGTGTGGCATCTGCATGGTCGATTTTCGCAACAACAGTGATTGGCCCGGAGCTGCCGTGAAAATGCGACGTCCACGCGCGCCCCGGACAATCCACTCGAAATCCCACTCCGGGTGGTGCCCGAACAGGCTCAAACGGAAACCGCCGCGACCGGTCGACTTGCCGTGACAACCGCCGCCATTGCAACCCAGACGTGTCAGCAAAGGATTGATGTCGTTGGTGAAATCGACCGGACGATACGTCTCACCATCGTGCACCACCACCGGAACGCTGGTCCGGATGTCGCCAACGGACACCATCAGTTTGGCCACCCCGGTTTTGCGGGCAATCAATTCACCATCACCGGTCACCTCGACCACCCCGGCCGGCTCGACCTGGTATTGCGCCACCCGACCCAGATCGCCTCGTCGCCCCCCATCACCAGTCCGGGTCGATCCAACAACGACCACCCTTTGCCGTTGACCATGTCCGTGCAACCGCACCGCCTGCGGGTACACCGTGATCTCGTCGAACCCGGATACCGAGACCGGTTCCACATTCTCGGCAAAGGCCGTCGTCACCGGTTCAAAAACCAACAACGGAACAATCAGACAGGTGGTGTGCCACAAGTGCATCACCCCAATGTCGCCACTGTATTGACTCGCCGCAAGCCGAGCTTCGCCCAAACACCTTCCGGCAATCTTCCCAGTGGGCATCCCGGCCCAAAACAAGAAACACGGATCCGCCATTTTTTTGGAAAAGACGGGAACCCGGACACGAAAACTCTCGTCCAAACAGCAGGTATTATTCTGCGCGGGCCAAGATCGATGAACATCCACACTTCAAATCCAACTCCTGAACCTGATTCCACCGGGGACCAAGAAACCGGTCCCGACGCACTTCTCTCGGCGTACCTGGACGGTGAATTGACCGCCGAGGAAATCGGTTTGGTGGAGTCTCACCTGGAATCCTCCGAGGAGTCTCGACGGCGTCTTGACGAACTCCGAACGCTCTCGGAATACCTCGCCGCGCTCCAGCCGGAATCCGCACCCGAGGCACTCCGTGATACCCTCAACACGCCCGGGCACGCTTCACCACCAGCAACTGGCATTTTCGTCCGTCGATGGATCGCGGCAGTGGTCGCAGTGGCGGCAGTGGTGATGGTGACAACAATCCCGCAAATGTCAGCCTGGTCTCCTTTGCCGACCACGACCAACGATGCCAGTGTCGCCCTCCTGGAAAACACCCCCTCTCCGCAAACCGGGACACTGTCCTCCGATTCGATCGAGACACTCTCGAAATCCGGAAATACCGACACCCCCGAACTGTTCTTCAACAAGGCGCTCGAAAAAGCGGAAGTCGGGCAGATACTCTCGGCGATTGACACGTCCGATGGACAAGCGGTTGTCGTGCGACTGACTGTCGTTGATGTCGAGCAAGGCCTGGACTCGCTACGTCTGCTCCTGCAGAAACACCAGATCGTCGCGGCCGATGCCCCCCCGGCGGCCGATCGAGATGTGGCCGGTGACAAACAGGTTGCCGGGCTGGAATCGGTCAAGGGCGGACAACTCGTCAGCGTGGTCGTCAGGGCATCCTCCAACCAGGTGTCCGAGGCGATGGCCACCCTGAGGCGTGAAGTGGCCTCTGAGATGGAATTGGCCGGAGTCCTCCAGGTGGCAGCCCTGGAGACCGCACCCGGAGGACGGCGTGCCTTGAACCAACTGCAGTCCTACGATGGAACAACACGCCGTCAGCCTGGTTCGGCACGCAAGAGCAAGATTCGCGGAAGGGCAGTTGGAGGCAAGGTGCAACCCGAAGCGGCCCGCGGGGCAGCCTCGCCAACACGCCCCTTGCTGGCCTCGACCCAGGTGCGATTGGATCTGCCGCCGGACCTGATGCGACGGGTCAACAAGGCCCGCACCGAACCGAAAACATCGGTTGCTTCGAAAGAGTCGGAAGAACGACAGGTCCAGGTCGTCTTCGTGCTCGTCGGTGGCCCCCAGCCTGCTTCGCCCGCTGAGCCGGACCCCGACGGAGCCGCGTAGCGCGCCTAGTCATCCAGCGGAATCGGCCACAGCAATCCGGACGTGAAGCCGCCATCAACTCGCACCACCTGCCCGGTCATGAAGGCAGATGCCTCTGAGGCCAGGAAGACCGCAGCCCCGACCAGGTCCTCGACCTCGCCCAGTCGCCCCAGCGGCGTGTTGCCCAGGCCCCACTCCTGCATCACCGGGTCGCTCCACAACTTGCGGGTCAGGTCAGTCAGGATGAATCCGGGAGCGATCGTATTGACCCGCACCCCGTGCTCACCCCACTCGGTCGCCAACGACCGGGTCATCATCACCAGCCCCGCCTTGCTCATCGCGTAGGGTGCCACCCCTTTCAACGGGGCGTAGGTGTTCAGAGAATCCACGTTGATGATTGTGCCCGACTCCTGGGCAATCATCTGTTTGCCCACGGCCTGTGCGGCCAGGAACGCGCCCTTGAGGTTGATGTCGAGGATGAAGTCATAATCCTCCTCGGTCACTGCCTCGACCCGCTTCCGTCGGTTCACACCCGCCACGTTCAACAAGACGTCGATCCGGCCAAACTCCGAGATCACCTGTTCAACCAGCCGCGAGATGTCATCCGGCTGTGCCACGTCACAGACAATCCCCCGGACTGGTCCGCCGGTCTCACCGCTGATCTCGGCCACTGTTGCATCCAGCGTTTCAGCATTCCGACCCGTGACAACCACTCGAGCACCGCGGCGGGCAAACCCGGCGGCCATCTCCTTGCCGATGCCGCGGCTGCCTCCCGAAACGATGGTGACACGATCGGAAATCGAGAACAGGGGATCGGGTGAAGTCGAATCAGTCATGGTCACGGTTCCAGGTGCATGCGTGTCGGTTTCAACTGTTTTCGATGGTGAGCCGAAAAACACTCCAGCCGACTCAATCAATTTTTTGACTCCGTCAGGCTGACGACGGTATGCTGCCGTCGGCCACGGGGTCAAGCAGCCACAGCCCGAAGCAGGAGTCTTTCGAGATGAGATTGACCGACTGGCTGGTGTGCCTGCGGTGTCGGAAAGCCTGGCCACCGGAAGCCACGCCCGCTCGTTTCCCGGCCCATGCCGCGTTGTCTCTCCGACCCAATTCCGACGGGCGGAACACCGGAGGCCAATCAAACCGCAACCAGTGCTGGCGGCTCCACACCCCCACCCGGCGGATCCCGGTGAGTTCCCGTCGCGGGCTGACGATTCAACCGATTGCCTGAAGACTCGTCCGGACCGAGTTCGTCCGGCTCAGTCCTGTGGCACGTAGGGCAACAGGCCCATGAAACGTGCTCGCAGCACAGCACGACGCACGGCCCGCTGGTACTTCGCACAACAACCAGTGCGGCGTCGCGAGAGCATGTGGCCGTTGCGGTTGACCATCGAACGCAACATCTTCACGTCCTTGAAGTCAACGTAAACCGGCCGAGGCGAATTGTCGCACCCGTCGGGGCAAAACCGGCACTTGAGCTTGCGTTGTTGACGAGCCTTGCGCTTCCGCGCCTTGCGAATCTCGGCACGGGTACTTGGTCGAGCCATTCGTATCTGGTCCTTTTTCATGCCAGCCATGGATCGGCCCCGTCATCGGGACCGACGCGACAGGTCCGTTCGAAACCACCAGGTTCCGACGCAAGTCGCGGACTGAGGGAATCGCCCATTATGCGGACCGTGTCATGGGCTTTCAACCATCACCGGCCACCTGATCCACCGTGTGTTCATCAACACCAAAAATCGGTCTCACCGGAAGCCGTGCCAAACGGCATCAGAATGCAACTGATCCCTGCCAC
>PBOU01000162.1 GCA_002724415.1 Planctomycetaceae bacterium | reverse complement strand
TGTGGCACCCGTTTCGAATACGAGTGTTATGACGTCGGCCACCTCTACAATCTCGCGCACGTCATCGATCGCGGCCTGGCCGAGCCACCCTTTTTCGTCCAGACGATTTTTGGTGTTCTTGGAGGAATTGGCGCCGACCTCGAAAATCTCGACCACATGCGGCGAATTGCCGACAAGCTATTCGGAACCGACTATCACTGGTCAATCCTCGCAGCTGGCCGTCACCAGACAAACTTCGTGACGACCGGAGCTATTCGAGGCGGAAATGTGCGGGTCGGCCTCGAAGACAACCTTTATCTTTCACGCGGCGTCCTGGCCGAGAACAACGCCGCACAGGTGGAAAAGATCCGACATCTTCTCGAGGAACTGTCCCTCGAAATCGCAACACCGGCCGACACACGAGAGCTTCTCTGCTTGAAGGGACAGGACCAGGTCCACTTCTAAACTCAAACGTCCTGGTTGTTCACGACGCCCTGTGATTGCGATCACGCCATCTCATATCGAGCTCCATCGTATTGGACGCACACGATGACCGAACACGTTTACAGTGAAGTGTTTTCCGACAATCCGGGAGGCTGGTACGGCTGGATCAGCAACGCTGGCGGCCCGAAATCGCTCGAGTGGAACGGCGGTGAAATCACGTCGCGAAGTCCATGGTGGATTGATTACAACCATGCGCCGCCCGGTGCCGGCTACATGCACATGGTCTTCACTCTTGCCACGTCTGGGCCCCAGGGCGAGGTGTATACCGAAGTGGGCGGCCCAAACCGTTTCATCAAGAATGGATTTCCCACCAATTTCAAAGGCGCGTCACTATCAACCCGCTGCCGCGGGGAATTGGTCTCGCGCGAATCTCAACTGGTCGTCCTGATCCAGGGGAACGTTGACGGCATCACCAGCGGCTGGTTGCTCACTGGATCGCCATTGAACGTTTCAGAGGAATGGAACGAACAAACTGTCACGCTGGCTCCAGACCCTGCCTTGTGGACTCCGCTGGGAGTGCGTCATGACAGGGGAGACATGTACGGAATCAAGCCGCTCGAGGAGGTGTTGTCGGACGTCAACGTCAATATCATGCTCGTGTTGTTCCCCCTCGACGTCGCTCCCATGGGCGCGATCGACGGCGACCCTCACCGACTGCGGCCCGAACGTGACTATCCCGTTTGGAGGCATCGCCTCCCCGAGGGCTATGTCACACTGGATTCGGTGGAAATCAGTTTCCCCGGGTGACGCACAGTCAACGTCACCGAGCCAACTTCCAACCCGACTTGTCGACCTTCAAGCCCGTGTGGCCGGAATATCGATCGGCAATCGAATCGAAAAAGCCCACAACGAACGCCGCCTGAAAATGTTCTCCGGCCTTGATCGGGCGACCACCACACTCGTGGATCATGCAGACGTATCCTCGTTGGTGGCACCACGCCTCGTTCACCACAGCTGGCTGGAGCGTCATCCCTGCCAACCGGGAGCCGGTCTTACCGATTCCTTGGATGCCGTAAACGGTAGGCCCTGATGAAGCGACTCGGGACCGCATCCCGGTCACGGCGGTAATTGACTTTTTTGTCGGGCGCGAAACTTCAAGAAGACTTTTTAGCCGGTATCCGTACGTGGTAACTCAAGTACACCTCGCTAAACGAATCGCAACCTGACACATTTTCACCCGATTGGGTTGTCCATTTTGCGAATGCCGAGTGGATTCAAAGTTAACGCGAGGTTGTTCGCTTTTTTTTTCACGTGATTATTGTTTTCCATGACATAATTGAATACCGGCAAACCCGGTCGAAGTTCCAAACCGCAATCACGCAACTTCAGCTTGCCTTTCCACGCCTGATTGACGATTCTCTCGTCCAGTTGCAGCCAACGAATTCGACACGCGCCAGCAAGCGAGGACACGATGGCCACGACACTCCCTGAACACGTCAGACACGCTCCGATCGACGGTCAAACCTCACCGGGAGCCGCAACCCGCGGGCCACGAAAACTCGTCGCCATCCTGTTGGGGAGCGCCGCACTGGTCTTTGTACTTGTCGCCGCGTGGTCTCTCGCTTTCAGCGACACACAAACCAACACAGCGCTGATCTTTTATACGGTCAAAAGATCCGACCTCCCGATCCAGGTCACCGAAAACGGAAGCCTGCAAAGTCAAAAGACGACGGAATTGCGTTGCGAGGTTGAGAATTTCGGACGCGAACGTTCCGGGACACAAATTCTATCGATCGTCCCGAATGGTGAGACCGTAAAAAAAGGGGATCTGCTTGTCGAACTCGATTCTGCCCTAATCGAGGATCGTCTGGACGAACAGGAACTGCAGACCGAACGCTCACGAAACGAGCAAATTCAAGCGAACGTGACATACGAGAACCAGAAAACGCAGAACGAGACATTGCTTGCTGAAGCAAAGCTCACGCTCGCACTCGACGAACTGGGACTCAAACAATACGAAGACGAAGAGGGGGGCACATTTCAATTGGACCTCCAGCTAGTTGACCTCAACATCCAGACGGCCGAAGCCAACCGCCTGATCCGGCAGACGGATCTGAAGGGGATCGAACAACTCGCCAAACTCGGTTACCGCAGTAAGGGAGATCTCGAACAAGCTCGGCTGGCGGCCCTTTCAGCCAGCAGCGAAGTCGCTCGCCAGGTTTCCAGTCGGAAGGAGATGGTCGATTACACGTACCGCAAGATGAAAATGGAACTCGAGGGGAAGGTCGCCACCGCCAAACGAAACCTGAAGCAAGTCGGACGAAATAACGAGGCCAGCTTGCTACAGGCACTTGCGGCCAAAAATGCTGCCGATCGCGCCTTCAAAAAAGAGGAAGAGAAACTCGCCAAGTACAAGAAACAACTCGAACGCTGCAAGATCATCGCTCCCCACGACGGGATGGCCACTTACGCAATTGAACGTGACCGGAAGTCCCACGTTGGCGAAGGCCGCACGGTGCACGAACGGCAACGGATCATCACATTGCCAAACCTCAGCCTGATGGAAGTCAAGACGGGGGTGCACGAATCTGTTTTGGAGACGATCACCGAGGGCCTTCCTGCAACAGTCAAAGTCGATGCGTTTCCGAACCGGCAATTCAAAGCGACTGTCAAATCGGTGGCGGTGTTGGCCGACCCCGGCGAATGGCACAGTTCCGACGTCAAGGTTTACACAACGATCGTCACACTGGACGAAAAGGTCACGGACCTCCGACCAGGGATGTCGGCGGTCGTTGATATTCATGTCGAACGCATCCGCAATGTTCTCACTGTGCCGGTCCAGGCCATCTTCCAGGTGGGCAACGACAACTGGGTTTACGTTGAGACGGCGGGCGGAACGGAAAAGAAACCTGTAACGGTTGGAAAGACCAACGAGAAATTCATTGAGATTGTGGACGGTTTGCAGGAAAACGATCGTGTTGTGCTGAACCCGATGACCCTGGTTCAATCGACCGATACATCCACCAACGAAATCGACCCGGAAGCCGACCTGGATGATTCGGTAAATTACGGGGTGAAGGATTCCGCGAAAAAGAAGACCGATTCGAAAAAGACAACACAAAAACCGAAACAGCGGTCCACCAAATCAAAGACAGCTGGCAAATAGAGCGTCCACACCCCGCATCCGTGGTCCGATTCCACACTCAATCCTTCACAGCGGCATTTTCAGCCCATGTGGTTTCAGACGCTCAAGCTGGGAATCAAGAGCCTGCTTCTGCACAAATTGCGGAGCCTGCTGACAATGCTCGGCGTGATCCTTGGAGTTGGATCCGTCATCTCGATGTTGGCCATCGGCGAGGGTTCCAAGCGAGAAGCGCTGGAACGGATAAGACGCCTGGGTGCATCCAACGTCATCATCCGGAGCATCAAACCAACCCAGGGTGATTCCGACGAAGACGAAGGCTCACAGGAACAAGCCTCGAGCCGTGTGATGGAATACGGACTCCGCCACAAGGACCTGGAACGCCTCAAGGGGACTCTGCCCACCATTGCCAGGGCGGTGCCAATCACGCTGGTACGCAAGCGTGCCCAGGCGATGCATAGAGCCATTCCCAACTCGCGAATTCTGGGGACAACTCCCGATTTCATCGATGTGAAAAGCCTGACCCTCGCCCGCGGTCGTTTTATCAGTGACCTGGATATGGTGACCGGCACGAATGTCGCTGTGCTGGCCGCCGGTTCCGCCGAACAACTCTTCAATTTCGAAGACCCAATTGGAAAGTCCGTACGACTGGGAACAATGATCTTCCGTGTCGTTGGAGTCCTCAATCCTCAAGGAACTGGCAACGCGGTCGCTGGAGGGGTTGGCGGGCAGAACTTCAACAAAGACATTTACGTTCCACTTACGGCGGCTCGCAGCCGTTTCGGCGAACTTCAGATCATTGTCTCCGCAGGAAGTTTCAATTTCGAGCGGAATCAGCTCAGCGAGATCACGTTGACAGTGACCGACCAGAATCTCGTCAGCCAAACAGCGGCCATGGCCCGAAAGGTCATCGAGGCCCACCACCCGAAGTCCAATGACATCGAAGTGCAAGTCCCCCTCGAATTGCTCCAACAAGCCGAGGAAGAGAAGAGAATCTGGAATCTTGTACTCGGTTCAATCGCTGGTATCTCACTGCTGGTCGGTGGAATTGGAATCATGAATATCATGTTGGCTACCGTCACGGAGCGAACCCGCGAGATCGGAATCCGACGAGCGCTGGGGGCAAAACGACGGGACATCACCATCCAATTTCTTGTTGAATCGGTAGTTCTGTCCTCCACCGGCGGCCTGCTCGGAATCGCGTTTGGAATCACGGTGCCCCTGGTGGTCACCTATTTCTCCGATATTGATTCACACATCCAGTGGTGGACGACTCCGCTGACCTTTGCCATCTCGGTGGGAATCGGCGCCGTGTTCGGCGTCTATCCCGCCCGGCAGGCAGCATTGCTCGATCCGATCGAGGCCTTGCGGCACGAGTAAACGACCACACACCATGAAACGAATCGTTCCACCAATCTGCCTGTTGTTGGCGGTGTTTTTGCTAATCGCCGGATTCGCGATCCTGGCTATTGAGAAGCCGCAACCCAGTGTCGAATTGCACCGGGTCACCGCCGCCGGCGACGAGGAACGACGCGAAGTGCTCGAGAATCAGCTCAGCGAACAAAAGCTCAGACGGACCGGTTTGATTGTTTCCGTTTTCGGACTGGCCGTCGTGTTGGGAAGCGTCGGTTTCATCTCGATGGGTCCGCAAGGACAGCCTCCGGCGTAATCGATCATTCGTTTGCGGTGCCCGGACGGTTGGCGTTTTGCATCCGCTTGATCTTCTCCGACGGCCAAACCCCGTTGGGCAACTCGCCGTACGTGGGCCCGCCGTTCTCCGGAAATTCGCTGTCCCTTTCAGGCTGATAGGACTCGTCATTCAACTCGGGCCACATCCCCCGGTCGTCAAGCAGCAACAACTCAAGGTCGAGTGCGAGCCGGGCCCGATTGACGATGTACCCCAGCCGGCCCCTGGCAACACTGCTCAGGTTGGATCGGTATGCACTTTGCGCTTCGAGAAAGTCCCTGGCCCTGACAGTGGCCAATCCCAGGGAGAGTTCCAGTTGCGTGCTATAAACTCGCTCCGACGCAAGTGCCGCACTGACAACGGAGATGTTGTACTGAACACGATCCAGGGACAATTGACGTAAGTCCTGCCTTGTATTGAACTTCACGTTGTCCTCGAGCGCCATAAGTGAACGCCTGCCGACTTGATAATTGATCAAAGCCTGCCGAAAAGCATTCCGTTGCGACCTGCGGTTCAATGGAAGGTCCAGTGCGGCGCGCACTTCGGTCTGGCTGTCTTCCACGCTGAAATTGAAAGGCTTGTCGTCTCGAGATTCCAGCGAGTGCCGCACGTTAAGGTTCAGAACCGATTTCAAATCGTCGGCCGCCAATTTTATTCCCCGCCAGTCGTCGGCCAGGCTGCCACGTTCGTTCATCAGGTCCAACCGTTGCACCAGGGCCGTGACCATGGCGTCATCGGTGCTGATCTTCATCTCCGGCAGGCCCGTTTGGAGATTTCCACCCAGGTCTACCAGCTTTTTCAACAGCGACTTGGACTGAACGATCGAATTGGACAATTCTGTCTTTGCATCCGGACGAGCGGCCACCGCTCCGACCATACGTCGTGCGACGGGTTCCAGGGCAATCAGCGTCTTCAGCATTGCATCAGATTCCGATTGCAAGACACTCAACATTTCGCCGGGCTCACCTCGCAACAAGGACGTCATTCGCTCCTGAAGCCTGGCGGAAGCTTTCTTGGACTCGATGAATGTTTTCAAAACAGCATCTCGTTCGGCTCTCTTCAAGGCGAGTGCATCGAACAACTGCAACTGACTCGCAGTCAGTTCAAGCTGTGCCTCCACCCAATTCGACGTCCCCCGAAAAACAGTGATTGGAGCCGCAGGTGGAACCGCCTGTCGAATAAGATTCAACTGGCGTTTTGCGCGATCGACCACGACGTAACTCTTGTCGACACCAATCCTGGCTCGAAGAACCCGCAACTCCTTGTCGACCGATTCCAACTGCCCCTCCTGTTCATGGAGCGAAGTCCAAACCAGGATCCTGTCCAGCAGCACCAGCGTGGTGCTGATAAGGTCCTCGCGATCTTTGCGAGGACTCTCCAGTTGTTCGACAACACGATCCCGAGCTCGCCGAACCAACTCTCCAGCGACCTCCATCTCGTCCCGCAGCGTCAGTGTTTCGAGTTCCGCAAGGTCAATGTTGATCTGGGTCTCTGTCGGCAGCCCCACCGTCAACTTCATTCGGTCCAGGCTGGTTTCGAGGCTATTGCACGAATTGATCAATGCCCGTCGTCCCGAGAGCATATTCTGCTCGATTTGGTCAATCTGGAACCGTGGTTGCGCGCTATTTACCCCGGATCGCACTTCGGCCTCCGCTTGATCCAGCGCCCGCACAACACCGAAGTAATTCTGTGTGTTGATCTCTATCGTCCGGTACGAACTCAGGAGATCCTGGTAATAGGTCTGGGCGAGTCCGAAATAGAACTGCTTACGAAACCGTGTGAAACTGCGGGCAGAATAAACCACGTTTCTTTCGGAACGAATCAGTGGTTCGAGCAGGACATCACGTTGGAACACACTTTGTGTGAATTCAAACAAAAGATTGGAACTGATGTCCTTGGCAAACCCTTGCGGACCATCGAATGTCATCACGACGCTATTGGCAAACCTCGCGACAGCCGTCCCGCCCAGGGCCACCATTCTGTCGCTTGCCACCGATGAGGGGATCGTAAGCGAATCCGTCTTCACACCCGAATCTCGCACATGGTCGTAATCAAGTGACGCTCCGTTTCCGGCNGCCGAAAACTTCGTCATGTAGTTATAACGTTGCCGTGTGAGAGCCAGCGCCGTGCTGTACAGCGTCTCTTTCTGCGACTGGTACTCGCGACTGTTGAGGCGTGCAAGCGCGATAATGTCAGGAAACGTCAACTTTGGGGCTTGGTCTCGCAGCTGTTCTGGCGGCTCAATTTTGTAGGTTCGCCGGTACTCCTCGCGGACGCTCTTGAACTCAAGCATCCGAGAGAGGCACAACGGCGGAATCGCATCCCAGTACGACCTGGGTATCGGTTGAATGGTCAAACCCACCTGGGTTTCCGCGTAAGGTTTTTTGGCCGACGGTTCCTGGAATTCCGCCGTAGTGCGACGAACCGAATGCGAAACCCACCTCGGCTCGTTAACCTCCCTGATGCCATTGGGGGGATGCGAGTCACGGGCAATCCAGCCCTCGAATCTCACTTCCGAATCTTCGTTGGCCCCCCCCGCATCCGTCGTCGCCGCTGTCGAGCGAAACTGTGGAACCTTGTACGAATAGAGATTCGGCCCAGGTTCGGGAAGCGCGGGGTCATTCGGATCGGAGTCGTCAAAGAGACGCGACCGTGGATCACTGTTGACAGTAAATTCTTCCGGGATTTCCCACGGTCGGGAGTCCGTTTTTTCGAGCAGGATCCGAGCCGTATCTCGATCCGCAGCCCTGTGATAACGGTCGCGTGTGCACCCAGCCAGCAACACCGTTAACAGTGCGACGACGGCGACACCGAGNCGCAAAGAGTTGAACATCCGTGTTTCCTGGGCATGCGGAACTCCTATTTCCATGTCACCGCGGCTCGAANCCCTACAACTCCATTGTCGGAANTCGAGTTATCAGTGGTATCGTGCCAACAAGCCTTTCNGCTTTAGCGAATAGGCAGTTTGCTGCAGCCGTCGGNAGGCNCTNAANGGCCGGATTGCCTCAGTGTTTCGAAAGAATTGGCAAGGCCAGTCCTTCCGTCCGCGCATTGGGATTCGTGCAAATCCGACGGTCAACAAACGGATATCCGTCCCAGGGGGATTCACCTCTCAGACGGGGGGTCCCGTCCTGGCCATTGCACGGCCAGGGACACCCGCCCCCCCCCCCCGGTGTCGTAAAGATTGCATTTGGACCGTGGGAGTGGATTGCCATGATCACTGGTCACAATCACCAGCGTNTTGTTCAACTCACCAACAGCTTCCAAGGACTTCAGCATACGCCCCCGGTGTGAGTCAAAGTGTTTACTTTCCAAACCATAATCCAGGATTTCGCCACGAGTGACCGGGTCGTCCGGAAGACATCGCGGCAATCTCGCCTGGCCCAATCGTTTGCCCTCCCGCTTTTCGCAGCAAANCCCTCAATTCGCCCCGGCCCCCAGGTCTTGCCAGTCGAGGCCAACTCGTAACCATGTTTCTTCAGTTCCAACGTGAACAACTCCGGACCTGGCCTCAGCANTCCAAAGAGGACGCCGGCAGTCCCCAGTTGCCAGATTGGCCGTCCCGTCAAGATGGAACTGCGAGACGGAGCACATGACGGACATGCAGCAAACGCATGAGTGAACAACACTCCGGCTTCAGCAACCCGGTCGAAGGCCGGCGTCCTGGTGGCTTGATCGCCATACGCCCCCGCATGCATCCACGACTGATCGTCGGAGATAGCCAGCAGTATGTTCGGTTTCCTCGATCGCGATTCCGTTCGGGGAGCGGCAAACACGAAATCCAGGGCAGCCTTGAGATCAAGCCGTCTAAACGTGTTTCCGGACGGGCTGTCTTTTACGGCCACTCCAGTTTCCTGGAGAATCGCGAGCATCGCATCCGGCAACGTCTCCCCATGAGTTTTCCAATTGTAATTCGCCTTCTCAATCGCCTCACGCAAGACCATAACCGCCCCACACGTGATGGCATTGGAGGAAGAAGTCGCGCCAGCGGGAACGACCAGGTCAACCTTCGCGTGTCTATCGAGAAACACTTCGTCCTTGCCAGGCCTTACGGCGCCAATCGCGAAACAGCCCGCNTGGCACGCCGGCCATGAAATGCCCTTCGTGAACTTGTGATTTCCAGCCGGTGCGCTGACCCAGATCCCCAACGCCCTCAATTCCTTGAGTTTCCCTTCTATCTGACCCGGGACAGGCTTGGCGTGCTCCAGGTCGTCCACCGGCGCCAGGTTGACCGTGGTAATACGGTATTTCTTGTGATGCTCGATCACCCATTGCAGTGCACGCGCCACCGTTTTGTCGTCGCTGACGTTGCAGTGACAGCATTCCAGCGCCCGGATAATCGCGAGTTGATTCCTGTAAGCGACTCCCCATTTGCCACCATGATTCACTGAGGACGGAATCCCTACCGTCGTCCCGTGGTACCCTTTGCCTTCATGGCTCGGATCGTCATCACCATCAACGCTGTCGTGTGTGACCAGGACTTTAGGGCGACCGTCATCCGACATCTGCCATTCCGGCCTGGACAACGTACATCCGTCATCCACCAGGGCCAGAGTCTGCCCCTTCCCAAAACTCAATCGCCCCGCGTAGGCCTTCCACGCGGCAACCACTCCGGCGTGTTTGAAAGGCACAGGTTGCGCCGGTTCACCGGCGGTCGCGACCACCGCGCCAACCACCATCACGAAAGCCATTTTCCGCACACAACCGTTCACACTCACGACTCTTCCCCCTCGCCCGGACTTCCGCGTATTCTTAGAGCTACACATCATGGGGCTTAGAGTCGGATTTTCCCAATGGGCACGTGTCGTCTGCCAACACTGCCGCACCCGTTTGCTAAATTACGTGGAAGGCCCAATCCGATGAGACCGTTTTNCAGCCTGCTACTGGCCGCACTTGTCGCAACCAGCGCGGCGGCAGCNGCGGCCCGNCCCAACATTATCGTCATCATGGGGGACGACCTCGGTTACGGAGATGTGTCGTGCTACCAATCCGCAGCCCTGAAAACACCGCACATAGACAAGCTGGCATCCGAAGGGCTTCGTTTCACGAACGGTTACTGTTCCGCATCAACTTGCACACCAACTCGCTACTCCCTGCTGACTGGAACATACGCCTTCCGGCGTCCCGGCACCGGCATCGCCGCCCCAAACAATCCCGCGATCATTCGCCCCGGAACCGTGACCTTGCCGGGGCTATTGAAACAAGCCGGCTACCACACCGCGGTCATCGGCAAGTGGCACCTCGGATTGGGAGGCAGCAAGGGGCCGGCTTGGAACGCCGACTTGAAACCCGGACCACTCGAAATCGGCTTTGACCACTGTTTTCTTTTGCCAACTACAAACGACCGTGTCCCGCAGGTTTATGTCCAGGACCATCGTGTTCTCAATCTCGACCCCGCCGACCCGCTTTGGGTCGGAAAGAAAAAACCGAGCCCCGACCACCCGACAGGGATAACACATCGCAAGTCTCTGAAAATGGATTGGTCCCACGGCCACAACGGAACGATCCACAACGGAATCAGCCGAATTGGTTTTTACACCGGTGGCCACGCCGCACGTTTCCGCGACGAGGATCTCGCCGACGAGTGGGTCAAACGTTCCATCTCCTGGATCGAATCCCATCGAGACAAACCGTTCTTCCTGTTTTTCTCGTCCCATGATCTCCATGTGCCACGCATGCCGCACGAGCGTTTCCACGGGAAAAGCGGCCTGGGTTTTCGGGGTGACTCCATCCTCCAACTCGACTGGTGCGTCGGCCAATTGATGGCCACGCTCAAACGGCTTGACCTCGACTCGTCGACGTTGGTCGTGTTCTGTTCGGACAACGGCCCGGTCCTCGACGACGGCTACAAGGACGGAGCAATCAGGCAACTCGGAAAACACAGACCATCAGGCCCCTTCGGAGGCGGCAAGTACAGTGTCCTCGAGGGTGGGACACGGACACCACTGATCACACGATGGCACGGGACAATTCGCCCGGGAGTCACGGACCGCATGGTTTGCACGATCGATTTTGCCGCAAGTTTTGCAGCGATGGTCGGCACGCCCCTGGCAGCCGACGCCTGCCTGGACAGTTTCGATGTGATCGATGCATTGACCGGAAAAAAAGGAGCTGCCGGGCGAGACCACCTCGTGCAACAGGATAACGGCAGGGGAGGAAACTACGGCTTTCGCGTCGGCGACTGGAAACTCCAGAGGCACGATTCTCGCCGACAGCGGAATTTCATGCTTCGGCTCAAGGCACGCAAGGTCCCACGTTACGCTCTTTACAATCTTGCCATCGACCCGGCTGAAAAGCACAACGTCATAGCCGAACACCCAGAAGTTGCCCGCAAGCTAATTTCTCGGCTCGACACTCTCATAACCAACGGCCGCAGCAGGCCATCCAATTAAGCGGCTTTTCTTTACCGCCAAAACTCACGGGTTCCATTCCATCTGTGAGCCAACAAACCGTCCGTAACCCGAAGGAATTCCAATGCAACGCCCCACTTCCGCGACCGTTTTTGGAATCCTCAATCTGATTTTCTCCGTACTCGGACTCTGCGGTACCGGATTCGGCATTTTCAGTCTCCTCGTTTTTCAGAACCCTGAGATGGGTGGTGGCGCCCAGGTTCCACTGACATTGGAATTGATGCGGGAGAACCCTGCGTACCAAGCCTTCACCTTTGTCTCCATTGGCCTTGGCGCGGTCTCTGCAATCCTGTTGGCCGTTTCCGGAATTGGTCTCCTGAAACTCAGACCGTGGGGCCGCACGCTGTGCATCGTTTACGGCAGTTACACTGTCCTGTTGGCCATCGCCAGCGTCGTCATCAACGTGGCAGTGTTCGCGCCTGAACTCGACAAAGCGCAACAGCAAGCCAACCCGCAAGTGACCGCCGAAGCAATGAGTGGATTGATCGGCGGGGCGTTGGGTGGATGTGGCAGTCTTATTTACCCGGGGATTCTGTTGGGCTTTATGCTGTTCAATCAAAACCTCCGCAGGGCTTTTGGAGCAGACTCACCCCAGCCCGACACGATGTACATCCCGGACGATGGCTCGCATTCGGATTCGTGGTCCTGAATTTCCAGCTTTGCAGAATCCCTGGCAATGAAACCCCAACTCCGTTTTTCCCGTTCGCCACACGACCGAGCAGTGTCCCGGCTAGTCGCTCAGACCTGGCTTCCGGCACCCATTGAAACGATTTTCGGCTTCTTCGCGGACGCCTCCAACCTCGAAAAACTCACACCGGCGTGGCTACGATTCCGCATCGTGACACCGATCCCGATTGAAATGACCAACGGCACGACGATCAGTTACCGCCTTCGGGTCCACGGCCTCCCCATAACCTGGAAATCCGAGATCCGTGACTGGTCGCCACCATTCGAGTTCGTCGACACGCAACTCAACGGCCCCTACCGTTACTGGCACCACCGACATTCCTTCAGTGAATCCAACGGAGGAACACTGGTGGATGACGAAGTCGATTACTGCCCCCCGGGAGGNCGAATNGTCGACCGCCTGTTTGTCAGACGTGACCTGAGGCGNATTTTTTCGTTCCGNACGGCTCGACTCAACGAACTCTTCAACGCGGCGNACAGTGCACCTGCCGACATGGCCCCACCTTCAACCGGGAGCGTGTGATTGTGCCTTTTCCCACAGAATAAAAAAAACTGAAAGGTCCGCGTCTGTTCGGTGTACTAACTGGTGGACACCATCGACCACNCCCGTACGNCGACAAACNTATTCAAAGGCCCCCTCGATGAGACACGCCGCCNTCACACTGGCACTGCTGCTGGCAAANANCGCACCACTGTTCGCCGCGGACATGGCTCCGGAACGAATCCTGACATGGTTCCACTTGTTGAAGCCTCTTCCCAGCGAACTGTCGGTCTACCAACTCGATTGGGAGGCNTCGCTGAACACGGCACAAGAAAGGGCNCNGGCGGAAGGTCGTCCCGTNTNCCTGTTGGNAATTCATGCCNGGTACGGAGATATCGCCTCGGGACATTGCTGAGCAACAGCAACTCAGGTCCGTGGGACCTCATTGAGCGATCCGCGTGTCGTCGCAGCCCTGAAGCCCTACATCATCACCGCGTGGTCCGGCCACCGCGGCGACGCGGACATTCCCAAACCCATNCGNGAAGTGTGGGCCCGCAAGTTTCGACCGNGCCNACAGAANCAGCCAANCCAGCAGAGCAATGTCGATATAGCNATNTTGTCGCCCCGGGGAGAACTCGTTCACAGTTTCGATGCTGTCGGCAANGCGGGTTACGGTCGTGCCCCCGAAATGGTCAATCGGACACTCACGCAGATTCGGTACGCNACGAGCCATTTGCCGTCTTCCCNTCCTCGCATTTCGTCACNAAANCTCTCNCTGTTCCGTTTGCCTGGATCCNGGACTGGNCAANCAGGACTCAGGNTNTTCGTCACGTTTGATGACCACCTGATGCCGGCCTACCGCCGACCCGTCGTCGAATTTGTCCCTCTCAATCGTCAAGATTGGCTCCCCCTCACGTGGCCAGAGAAAAAACGGGACGTCGATGCGNCGCTCNTGGCAAAATGGCTGTCGCAAGTGTATCCACCGGGCGTCATGGAACGTGTCGACAAGGTNACCAAACGTCCGTTTGCCATNACCCGGGTCTCCGGCACGCTGTCACTANCGCCCCAGACGCCCTACGGNGGCGAACGNTATGCAGTTGCCAGCGGACGNGTACGCCTCGGAGATTCCTCNGACGACGACTTCTCCTACTCNGGGAANCTCGACCTCGTGTTGACTTACACCCGCGACGCNCCCGAGGTACAAACGGTCAAGGGGATCTTCCGGGGCCTGTATCCTCGANCNGACCGTNTTCGCGGAACAACACGCCAGATCGCTCTTNATGCCGTCTTCGAAACTTGNCCCAGGTAACTCAANANCATTTNTCACCAAGAGGACCNGNCATGGACCGCCGACAGTTCATCATGTCCACGACGACCGCCGGACTCGTGTCCTCTNTCGGACTGGTCGATCTTCCAGCCAAGCCNACTCGNCCAAAAAANGGAATGACGCTCGGCTTCAGCACCTACGGAAGCAAGACACTNACCACCGAAACTGCAATCGACACGATTGCCCAAATCGGCTTCGACTCCATCGAGATCACCATCTGGCCCGGCTGGGACGCAAACCCCGAAACGATGCCGCGTTCGCGACGCAAGGCCATCCGAAAACGACTTCGTGATCGTGGCCTACGACTCACCAGCCTGATGGAACACTTGCATATTGACGACGACCAGCGATCGACCGCCCAGCGTCTCGAACGCCTCAGATTGGCTGCCGAACTGGCCCACGACCTGTCTNCCAAANAACCACCGATACTACAGACAACCATTGGTGGCGGAGGCNAATGGGCCGACAAACGTGACGNCTACATCGCAGAACTCCAACAGTGGGAACAAGTCGCCAGGAAGCACGACCTGGTGATTGCCGTCAAGCCTCACCGGGGAGGAGCCTTCAGCCGACCCGATGAAGCCGCGGAATTGCTCAAGAAACTGGGGCACCCCAAACGGATCCGCATGTGCTACGACTATTCCCANTACGATTTNCGNGACATGACACTCGAGGGAACCATCCAAACGTCACTGCCCCACGTGGGTCACATAGCGGTCAAAGACGTGATCCGNCTCGACAAAGGACTTCGNTTCGTGCTGCCGGGG
>PBOU01000161.1 GCA_002724415.1 Planctomycetaceae bacterium | reverse complement strand
TGAAAAGAAATCGGCGGTGAAGAAACCGGCCGAGAAGAAACCTGTCGAGAAGAAGCCGGCTGCGAAGTCGAGCGACTGATGTTCCGAGTGAGTCAACAGGCGAGACAATTGTGCTGTTGAGCATGACGGGATTTGGTGCTGCGACGCATCAATCGGATGATGTGCTGTTCACCGTCGAGGTGCGTAGCGTCAACAACCGGTACCTGAAGATTGTCTCGAAGCTCCCCGATGCGTGTGGGCCACTGGAAGGGCAGGTTGAGCGTGCCGTGCGNGAACGGATCGGGCGAGGCACAGTCAGCGTTTTTGCGAGGATCAACACGCCCCCGGGAGTGGCGACCACGTTGACGGATGAGCGATTGATGGCCGAGTACGCCACTCAGTTTCGCGAGATTGCCGAACGGCTGGAATTGTCCGGTGACGTGACCCTGGAGACGTTGCTGGCGGTGCCCGGCGTGATTCGGGATGGTCGATCCCGGCTGTCCGATGTGGAGGAGTTGTGGCCGTGCCTGGAGCGAGCCTTGCACGGGGCCCTGGAACAGTTGGCTGGGTTTCGGTTGCAGGAGGGGGCGACGATCGAGTCGGATCTCAGACGCCAGTGTGGTGTGATTGCGACGGAACTTGAGGCGATCCGGGCACAGGCTCCACGGGTGGCCGACTCGTATCGCCAGAAGTTGCTGGACCGGGTGGGGGACGTGTTGAATGGAACGGCAGCGACAGTGTCCGAGTCGGACGTGATTCGCGAGGTGAGCGTGTTTGCCGACCGTTGCGATATCAACGAGGAGGTCTCGAGAATGGATGCTCATCTCGAACAATTTGAACAGATTCTCGACAGCGATTCGTCGCAGGGGCGGAAGCTCGACTTTTTGGGCCAGGAGATGTTTCGGGAAACCAACACGATCGGCTCGAAGGCCAACGACGTGGAAATTGCTCACCGGGTGGTCGAGATCAAGCTGGCCATTGATCGGATTCGGGAAAACATTCAAAACGTGGAGTGAATCGCGGTGACTGTCGAGGTTCCTGACAAAGTCAGTCGTGTTTTGGTCCTCTCGGGGCCCAGCGGCAGTGGCAAGTCAACGGTCGTGGATCGATTGATGGCCGGCATCGAGGTTCCGGTCCGGGAGGCGGTCTCGGCGACAACGCGACAGCCTCGTCCGGACGAGATTGACGGCAAGGACTATTTTTTTTTGAGCCACGAGGAGTTTGCCGAGAAACGTCAACNCGGNGAGTTTATCGAGTGCGCTGAAGTGCACGGGGTGGGTGATTGGTACGGGACGTTGGCCTCGGAAATCCAGCGTGCCCAGCTTGAATCCGCCTGGGCGTTGCTGGAAATTGACGTCGAAGGGGCCCTGGCGGTGATGGAACGTTACCCCGATGCCTTGACGATCTTCCTGCTAGCCCCGTCAATGGAGGAATACCGGAGTCGGTTGGAGTCACGGGGGACCGAATCTCCCGAGGCGATCTCTCGTCGGATCGCCACGGCCACCGCCGAGATCCAAAAAGCGGAACTCTACCGGTACCGGGTCGTCAACGATGATCTGGACCGGGCGGTACTGGAAATAATCAATATCCTGTCAGCGTGGGAGGAACAGAGCCATGCTTGATGCGTTCAGAGAAGAAGCGATTGTCAACAAGGTCGGTGGTCGATTCAAACTTTCGGCCCTGATTCAAAAGCGGATGGTGGCGCTCAATCGTGGTGCCCGTCCGCTGGTCGACGTGATCACCAACAGTCACATGGTGATCGTCGTCGAGGAGATTCTCAACGACAAGATTTATCTGGACAACGCCGGCAACGTGGCATTTGCCGACGGGGCTCCGGATCTCGACCAGATTTTGCAGGATTCGGGTCCAGAGTTCAGCGAACTGTAGGCCGGGTGCTGGAGATGGGGCGATGCGTGGCCGCGAGATACTGCTGGGGGTCAGTGGCGGCGTGGCTGCCTACAAGGCNGCCGCGGTTGCCAGCGGCCTGGTCCAGGCCGGGGCGTCGGTCTCGGTGATCATGACGCCGTCGGCCGAGCGTTTTATTGGTGCGACCACCTTTGCAGCGCTCACCGGGCGACCGGTGCACACCGGGCAGTTCTCGCCAAGTGAGCATCACCAGGGGGAACACATCGGGTTGTCGAGGCGGGCTGAGTTGGCGATCGTCGCGCCGGCGACGGCACAGACCCTGGCGAGACTGGCACACGGCCTGGCCGACGATCTGCTCGCGACCACCCTGCTGTGCTTCACTGGCCCGGTCCTGTTGGCCCCGGCGATGAACTGTGAAATGTGGGCCAAGGCTTCGGTGCAGCGGAATGTCACGACATTGACCGAGGATGGTTACGAGATGATCGGTCCGGGCGACGGATGGCTGAGTTGCGGCCAGGTCGGGGCCGGAAGAATGGCCGAACCCGAAGAGATTCTTCAGCGGGTGGCGGCACTTTGTGAGTCGCTGTCGCCTGGCACCGACGGTGCTGCAGGGGATGACGGATGCGGGTCTTGATCACGGCGGGCCCGACCAGGGAATACCTCGACGAGGTCCGCTATCTCTCCAATGCCAGCAGCGGCCGGATGGGTTATGCCGTGGCTGCGGCTGCGGTGGCCTCCGGTCACGAGGTCGTGCTGGTCACCGGGCCGGTGGCATTGTCGCCTCCGGCCGGGTGCACCGTGGTGCCTGTCGAGACGACCGAACAGATGGGCCGGGCGTGTCGCGAGGCCTTCGAGAACTGCGATGGTGTGGTGGCAGCCGCGGCCGTGTGTGACTACAAGCCGCTGCATCGTCACGAGGGCAAGATGAGCAAAACCGGTGACGTTGTCTCGATCGAAATGATCGAGACCGATGATGTGCTGGCCATGCTGGGAGCTGTGAAAGCCAGGCGATTCGTGGTTGGTTTTGCCCTGGAAGCCAGCAATCCACGAGAACGAGCCCTGCAGAAATTGCGGGCAAAGAACTGTGACGTGATCGTGTTGAATGGCCCCGAGGCGATCGGGGCGGCGGAGAATTCGGTTGAGTTGATCGACCCCAGTGGTGCGGTTGTGGCCACCTGGAAGGGCCTCAAGGAGGAATTGGCGACCCGGCTGGTCGAGTGGATCGACCGACAATGGGCTGCTGATTGAGCCGAAGTGCTGGCCGTTGGCCGAAGAGCCGGTTCAATCGTCACAACTCCCCGGGTCATGCCGCCGCGTTGACAAAAGTCGACACCCGATGGCGGCGACCAGGTTCCCAAAACCGTTGCTGGTGCTAGTCTTCCGGCAGGAGTGGTTTTTCGGTTGTCGCGAAAGCCGCACCGGCGAGTTCGACGGACCCGATGAGGGGGGAGACGTGGCAAGACTTTTGACCAATCGCATGACGGCACTGCTTGTGCTGATGCTGGCCGTTGGCCTGGTGGTCAGTCTTGCCTCGGCCAACCTGGCTGACGCCCCTGCCCTGGGAGTGTATCCGCCCAATGTCCCGGTTGAGAATCTCGCGGGCCAACCCGGGGCTCACGTGGCCTATGGGTTGCTGTCGGCTTTTGGATTGGCCGGTTGGCTGGTTGCTGCGGCCATCGGGTCACTGGCGTTCAGCCTCATTCGCCGTGATGCTCTCGTGCCCGCCTGGCAATGGTTGCTCGGCTGGAGCCTGTTGCTGGTGTCGGTTTGTGCGTCTTTGCATGGACTGGCCCCGGGGTTGGCGGGCGGGCTGGTCGTGGGCAGTGGTGGTCATGTCGGTGCCTGGTCGATGATCTGGCTCTCCGGACAATTGTCCGTATCGGGTTGCCAGTTGCTTGTTGGTTGCATGATGGCCTCGGGGGTGTTGCTCACCGGCGAGGTCCCTCGCGTTTGGTGGTGTGTCTGTGTCGTTACCAGGCCTGTGGTCTGGGCCGGGCGGGTCCTGGTCCAGATCCAGGAACGGGATCTGGCTCGTGCCGAAGTGGCGGTGATTGACCGGTCTTCGGTGTCGGATTCCCTGGCGATTGAAGTCGAGGCCGCCCTGGCCGACGAGGCACCGTTTGTTCGTGTGGGCGGGATGGAAGTCCCCGGAGACGAGTTGGCGCCGGCGGTGGAGACACCGATTGTGCATCGCATTGACGATCAGGAGGTCGAGGCAACGCCTCGGCAGCCTCTCCAGGTGAACGCGCCGGCGGCGGTGACGCCCAGTGAACGCGAGGAGGTCTACGAGCGACTCGAGGCGGCCGGGTTCGAGGATGACGATGAACATGTTCTTCCCGATCTCGATTTGTTGGACGAAGCCGAAGATGTTCCCTACAGCCTGCTGGCCAAGAAGGCCCAGGTCGCCGCGATCATGCTCGAACAATCTTTTCGTGAATTTGGTCTCAGCGTCCGGGTGGTTGCGATCGATACCGGTCCGGTGATCACCCAGTTCGAACTCGAATTGGAGGCGGGGTTGAGGCTCTCGAAGGTGAGCCGCCTGGCTGATGACCTGGCCATCGCGTTGCGGGTGCCCACGGTCCGTGTCGTGGCTCCGATTCCCGGAAAAAACACCGTCGGGATCGAGGTGCCCAATGAACAACGGGTGATGGTGCGGTTGCGAGAATTGATCGAGTCGGGCAGTCGCGAGGCAGAGGGGCAGCGGTTGCCAGTGTTCCTGGGCAAGGATGTCAGCGGACGTCCGTTGGCGATTGACCTGGCCCGGATGCCGCACCTGTTGATTGCCGGCCGAACCGGGACTGGCAAGAGCGTGTGCCTGAACTCACTGATTCTCTCGTTGCTGATGACGCGCCGCCCAGACGAAGTGCGGATGCTGATGATCGACCCGAAGATGGTCGAACTGAGTCCGTATCGCCGGATTCCCCACCTGATGCATCCTGTGATCACGGACATGAAAAAAGCCGAGGCGGTGTTGGCCTGGGCGGTCGACAAGATGGAGGAACGCTACGACTTGCTGGCACGTTCTGGCGTCCGACACCTGGACAGTTTCAACGCCCTGGACCGTGACACCGTGCTCGATCGTCTGGGGTTGGAGGAGGAGGATCTCGAGGCCGAGGAGGTGCCCGAATCCATGCCATACATCGTGATTGTCGCCGACGAGATGGCCGATCTGATGATGTCTGCAGGCAAGGATGTCGAACGTCATATCATCCGGCTGGCACAAAAATCCCGCGCTGTGGGCATCCACCTGGTGCTGGCGACGCAAAAACCGACAGTCGATGTGATCACCGGCTTGATCAAGTCGAATCTGCCGGCCCGGGTGTCTTTCCAGGTGGCGAGCCGGACCGACAGTCGGGTGGTGCTGGATGAAATCGGGGCCGACAAGTTGCTGGGCAATGGTGACATGCTCTATCTCACGCCAGGCACCAGTCACCTGGTCCGTGCCCAGGGCACGTTTGTCAGCGACGACGAGGTCAACGCGGTGATCGACTTCTTCAGCGAGGTCGAACCACGCTATTCCGATGAACTCAACCAGATCAATTCGTCCGAGGGGGGCGACGGTGAGGCCCTGGGCCGACTCAAGGATCGTGACGAGTTGTATGAGCAGGCGATTGAGGTGGTGATTCGTGAAGGACGCGGTAGCGTTTCATTGCTGCAGCGTTGCCTGGGGATCGGTTATGGTCGGGCTGCTCGACTGGTGGATTTCATGGCCGAGGACGGCATCGTGGGCGACTACAATGGCTCACAGGCTCGCGAGGTGATGTACACCTCAGAGGAGTGGGAGGCGTATCAACGGGGCGAGGAAACGGTTCACGAGGACGGGGTTCCGGTCGGTTTGAGCGAGGTTTGACGGTCCCCGGTTGCTGACCTATCATGGATTTCGCCCCAGGCCGCTGATCGCCTGGGGTATTTTTGTTTCTTCGCAGTGCACGGGACGGCCCGATGCCACGGATCGAAATTTACGACACCACGTTGCGTGACGGCAGCCAGGGCGAGGGAGTCAATTTCTCGCTACAGGACAAGTTGCAGATCACGCAGCGACTGGATGCTCTCGGTTTCGATTTCGTCGAAGGAGGGTACCCTCTGTCGAATCCCAAGGATGCGGAGTACTTCCAGGCTGTGAGGGACCTGGGGCTGGAAAACGTCCGGATTGCCGCCTTTGGAATGACCCGTCGACGTGGGGTCTCGGCAGAGGATGACACGGGGATGCAGGCGCTCCGCGATTCGCTGGCGCCGGTTTGCACGGTGGTTGGAAAGACGTGGGACCTGCACGTGAGCGAGGTGCTGCGTGTGGA
>PBOU01000160.1 GCA_002724415.1 Planctomycetaceae bacterium | reverse complement strand
AGCGGTGTGCGTGTGGGGGCAATATCACTGACCTTGCCGTATCTCTCCAGGGCCCCGTCACCTCGGCCCACCAACGACTGACAACTCCCACAAACCGCCACCAACGACGTCCCAATGGAAAACTCGACCGCGGCCCCACAGGACGGGCAGTTGGTTGAAGCCACCACGATGCAATTACTCCTAACGAATCAGACGGTTGGATGTGCAACCAGGCTGCCGGTTGCACGGGGCACCGCAGCATCTCCGACCTGCACGCCGCGTTCGATCTCCCGCACCTCAATTCGACCGGGTGCAAAGATCTCCTCAAAGACGGCCACCGCGCGACGTGGAATCGTGAGCGTACCACAGGTGAAGACGTCTGCAGCCATGTAACCGTACTCGGGCCAACTGTGCAGCGACAGATGGCTCTCGGCCAACACTGCCAGTCCGGTCACTCCCTGCGGGCTATACCGGTGGACATGCGATTGCACCAGCGTCGCACCAATCGCCATCACCGCCTCGTCAATGGCCCGTTCGACGAGGTCCACATCGTCGATCCGGGAATCGCAACCCCACATTTCCACCAGCAAATGCCGCCCCAGCGAGGCCATGTCCCAATCCTCTTTTACGAAGCCGCCGTAGCATACCCAAGTCCCAACACCAAGCCCAGCCGAAACCAACAAAAGCTCTCTGTGCACGACTCCCACCCCAAACTATAGTCCGCCCCCATCAAAAGCCCGCCGTCCGTTCTTTCCACGCCCATCGCCGGATGAGGAGACAACCCGATGCTTCAGTCCGCCGCCGAATCACACGCACCCGCCACCGCGCAATCCGCCACCACGGCCTACGACTTGTTCGCCCAGGTCCAGGAAATGACTGTCGAATTCGCACCGAAACTTGGTGCGGCGATCGGGGTCTACGTGCTATTCCTGATCGGCGGAAAATTGCTGATGAAGATCATCTGCCGCATGGGGCAAAGCAACAAGATCGACGACGAGTTGTCGAATTTCCTCGGCCGCTCAGTGAAGGTCGGCATGATGCTATTCGGGGCCGTCTCAGCGCTGGGCACGCTGGGCATCGACGTCGGTGCCCTGATCGCCGGCCTGGGCCTCACCGGTTTCGCGCTAGGTTTTGCACTCAAGGACACAATTTCCAACCTCCTGGCCGGAATCATGGTCATCATCTACAAGCCGTTCGACCAGGGCGACATCATCCTCGTGGGCAAGTACGAGGGCCGGGTCCGCTCAATCGACCTCCGTTACACCGTGCTGGATTACAACAACAGGATCGTTTACGTCCCAAACTCCAAACTGTTCGTCGACTCAATTGTGGTCGATGATGACGGAAAAGCAGCGGCGGCAGAAGCGGCAGCGGAGGCCGCAGCAGCGTCTGAGGCCGAGGCGGCAGCAGCGGCCACCGGAGCCAGCCCGGATCCAACCCCAGTTCCCAACCCATGACCGCCCCCGACGACCCCCTGAGCCTTGAAATCAACCGGGCACCGTCCTAAATTCAGGGATTGCAGTAGCGGCGGATTGTCCTCGGAGAAATACGGAATGGGTCGGCACACCGGACCAAAAGCACGCATCAACCGGCGCCTGGGCGCGATGATTTTCGAGAGTTCCGGAGCGGTCCGCGCGGCCGAACGGCGTGACTACCCACCGGGCATGTCGCAACGTCGCCGCAAACCCTCCAACTACGCACTCGGCCTGCTCGAGAAGCAGAAGATCAAGTACTACTACGGACTGCGAGAGCGGCAACTGCGGCGGTATTTTGATGCGGCGAAACGACTGCAGGGAAACACCGGTGAACAACTGCTGATCCTCTGCGAACGCCGACTCGACAACGTGATTCGTCGCGCCGGATTTGCCGACACGCGGCCACAGGCACGTCAGGGCGCCGCCCACGGACATTTCCAGATCAACGGACGTACCGTCACCGTGCCATCCATCCGGATCAACGCCGGCGACGTCATCTCGGTACGCAACCGCCCCAACCTGAAATCCCTCTATTCGTCCCTGATCGATTCTGGCCCAGCCAACGACACCGACTGGATCGAGGTCGACACCGACGGCCTGTCGGCGACGGTCACCGCACTCCCAACCTCCGAAGACGTCAGCTTGCCAGTCGACGTGGGAAAGGTTGTGGCCTTCCTGTCTCGGTAGAACACTCCCCAACTCGTCAACGCGACCGGCCAACCGGCCCGAAACGATGACAGATTCACGCCCCACCACGATACTGTTTTTCGGCGCGCCCGGCAGTGGCAAGGGCACACAGGGGGTTGTTCTTGGCGGACTGCCAGGTTTTTTTCATCTCTCCAGTGGAGAGATCTTCCGCAGCCTGGACCCCGACTCCGAAGACGGACGGGCCGTCGCCGAACACACTTCCGGCGGAAACCTCGTACCCGACGAATTCACAATCGCGTTGTGGCGAAAAAAACTCGCATCCTGCATCGCGGAAGGCACGTTTGATCCAACCCGACAGATCTTGCTGCTGGATGGCATTCCGCGAAATATCGCGCAATGCGAGTTGATCTCGCCGGATGTTGATGTCCAACTTGTCCTGCACCTGGCCGGCTCCGACTTCGAACCGCTGGTGCAGCGAATTCTCGACCGCGGCCTTCAGCAGGGACGCCCCGACGACGCGGATGAGTCGGTCGTGAGGCACCGCTTCACGGTCTACGAGTCCGATTCGACACCCGTCCTCGATTACTATCCGGACGAATTGCTCGTCAACGTGGACCCCATCGGTCTGCCCGGAGAGGTGCTTGGCCGAGTCCTCGACCAGGTCCTTCCAGTGCAGCAACGGTTTGTGGGCAGCGCGGTTTCCTGAGCCACGACCGGCGCAATCCGCGTCACTTCGGATCCATCAACGACTTCCGGATGCTATCGAGTTTCTCGAGCGCCGCCAGCGGGGTCATGGATTCAATATCCATGCCGCGGAGTTCTTCCAGCAACGGATGAGGCGGCGTCTCAAAGAGTGACAGTTGCCGACTGGAAGTCGGGTCCGTCGACCGCATCGGCATCCGGGGCCGTCCGTCCTCATCGAGATGGTCGGCCTCGAGAGTCTCCAGGATCACGCGAGCGCGATCAATCACATCACCGGGCACTCCAGCCAACCGCGCGACGTGGATCCCGTAACTCTTGTCTGCAGACCCTTCGACGATCTTGTGCAGAAACACCACCTCCTCGTCCTGCTCGTGAACCACAACGTTGAGATTCACCGCACCGGTCAACGTCCGTGTCAATTCGGTCAACTCGTGGTAATGCGTCGCAAAGAGCGTCCGACAGCCGACCCGGTCATGAAGATGCTCGGTGATGGCCCAGGCCAACGAGATCCCATCGTAGGTGCTGGTGCCTCGACCGATTTCGTCCAGCACAACCAGGCTGTGACCGGTGGCGGCGTTGAGAATCCTGGCTGTCTCGGTCATCTCGACCATGAACGTGCTCTGCCCCTTGCTCAACTCGTCGCTGGCTCCCACGCGCGCAAACACTCGGTCCACCACACCCACTCGCGCCTCGCTGGCGGGCACAAACGACCCCATCTGCGCCAGGATTGTCACCAGCGCCGCCTGCCGAATGTAAGTGCTTTTCCCGGCCATGTTCGGCCCGGTAATTATCTGGACGTGTCCCGTCGCCCCGCCCACCCGCACATCATTGGGCACGAACTCACCGGTCGGTTGAATCCGGTCCAGAACCGGATGCCGACTCTCTCGCAGATCCAGAACGGGCTCTTCGGTCAATTCCGGGCGGCAATAACCACGCGACGACGCCAACACACCCAAACCATTCAGGACATCCAGCTTTGCCAGGACTCCAGCTGTCGCCTGGAACCGCAGGCATTCCGCTCCCAACGCCTCGCGCAACGCCCCAAAGAACCCCTGTTCGAGGGCCACCGCCTGCTCCTCGGCTCGCAACACTTTCTCTTCGTGCTCCTTCAACTCCGGAGTCACATACCGTTCCTGGTTCTTCAACGTTTGCTTGCGAATGTACTCGGGGGGCACTTTGTCCAACTGCGCGGTTGTCACTTCCAGGTAGTAGCCAAAGACCTTGTTGAAGCCCACTTTCAGGCTCGGAATTCCCGTCCGTTCACTCTCGCTTGCCTGGTACGCCGCGATCCACTCCTTGCCCCCTCGGGCCAGGTCACGCAAGCGATCCAGATCCTCATCAAACCCATCCCGGATCATGCCGCCGTCGGAAACCAGCAACGGTGGTTCGTCGACCAACGTGGTGGAAATGGCGTCAAGCAGGTCGGAACACAGGTCGAGGCTTCCGTGCATCTCCTGCAGGACGCTCGCCTGCCGTCCCTCGAGCAGGCTCTTGATCGCCGGCAACCGTGCCAGCGTGCCCGCCAGGCACCCCAGGTCGCGAGGAGACGCCCGTCCAGTAGCCACGCGGGATGTCAACCGTTCCAGGTCGTAGATCCCCCGCAACTGTTCACTGATATCCCGACAGACCGCAGGCAGCCCCCGGAATTCCTCCACCGCATCCAGGCGTCCGGCGATTCGACCGGCATCCCTCAACGGATTGGACAGCCATTCACCCAACAATCGCGCCCCCATCGACGTGACCGTCTCGTCAATCACCGACAACAGGCTTCCCTCGCGGTCGCCCCCCAGCAGCGTTCGAGTCAATTCCAGGCTACGCCGTGTCGCTTCATCGATCATCAAGAAACCGTTGCCCGAATGAGGCTCCAGTTTCGAAACGTGCGGCAGTGCGCTCAGATGATTTTCAGCGGCATAACTCAGCAACGCCCCGGCAGCGGTCACCGCCGAGGTGTCGTCGTCACTGAAATCAAACCCCTCCAGGGTCCGTGTCCCAAAGTGCTCCAGCAGAGTCCGTCGACACGTCTCCACCCCGAACTGCCACGGAGCACGGCAGGCGAGACTGATCCCCAACTGGTCGGCCAGCCACCCCACCCCCAGGTCTTCGACAGCATCCTCGGCCACCAGGCACTCGGCGGGTGACAACCGCGCCAACTCGTCAGACAGTTCCGTCAAAGACACCGTGGTTGCCTGGAACCGTCCTGTTGACAACTCCAACCACGCCAAGCCCACCCCGTCGCGAGTCGATGCCACCGCTGCCAGGTAGTTGTAACTCCGGGGGTCCAGCAGAGCCGGATCGGTCAGTGTCCCCGGAGTCACCGTCTGGGTCACTTCACGTCGCACCAGCCCCTTGGCCGTTTTGGGGTCTTCCACCTGGTCACAGATGGCCACTCGATAACCGGCCCGGATCAGCTTGTGGAGATACCCATCCAAAGCGTGATAGGGGAACCCGGCCATCGGCACCGGATTGTCAGAGTTCTTGTCACGGCTGGTGAGAGTCAGTCCCAGCACGGGGGAGGCCAACTGGGCATCCTCAAAGAACAGTTCGTAAAAATCGCCCATCCGAAACAGCAGCAACGCCTCGGGATTCTGCGACTTGACCTCGGTGTAGCGCTGCATCATCGGCGTCAACTTGCCGCCACCGCCGGACTTTTTGGCGAGACTCTTTTTCGCCGTCTTGCCCGTCACCCCGTTCGCCGGCGACACGTCGTCGCTCGCCTGTGAATCAACCTGTTCGGGTTTTCCGGAATCCGCCATGACGCCGGTGCCACAAGAGGGAGGGGATCAATGAAGGAGAGAAATGCCAGACATCAACTTCGAGGATCCGGGAACAACTCGCTCACACTGGTCCGCTCGTGAACCGATTGGATTGCTGACGCGAACAGGGGTGCCACGCTGACCACCTCGACGTTCTCCGGAAGCGGCTCAAACGCTGTTTCGATCGTGTCGGTGATCAACATTTTCTTGATCACGCTGCCCCCAATCCGTTCGGCAGCCCCCGAGGAAAACACGCCGTGGCTCACCGCGGCATAGATCTCACCGGCCCCTCGTTGCTTGAGCACGTCAGCTGCACTGATCAACGAACCACCACTGATCGTGAAATCATCGACCACCAGCACGTTCTTGCCTTCGACGTCACCGACGACCTCAAGCACCTCAGCTTGCTCGTCGTGACTGGTCCGCTGCTTGCTGCCAAAAACTGCCGGAACATCCAACACTCGCGCGTAATCGACAGCATCCTTGGCAAAACCGGTATCCGGACTGCACACGACCAGGTCCGGAATCTCCATGGCACTCACCCGCTCACACAGCGTGTGTCGCCCATAGAGATGGTCGACGGGAATTCGAAAGAACCCCTGGATCTGCGGGCTGTGCAGGTCCATCGTCAGAACACGATCCGCCCCGGCCGCCTCGATGGCGTCGGCACACACGCGAGCCCGAATCGACACCCGTGGTTCATCCTTCTTATCGCCCTTGGCGTAACTAAAGAACGGTATGACGGCGGTCACCGACTGCGCACTGGCCCGCTTCAATGCGTCAATCCAGAACAACAATTCCATGAAATTGTCGTTCACCGGATAGTGAACTCCCTGGACCACATACACGTCCCGTCCACGAACGTTCTCCTTGACGCGAACGAACACGTTGCCCTCGCTGAAAACGTGCGAGTGGCAGGGGACCAGCGGCACGTCCAGGCAGTCCGCAATGGCCTGAGCCAGGATCGGATTGCCCGAGCCAGGCACAACGGCCAGGTCACCCTGGGGCGCCTGAAAGGGTTCGGCCCGTGGACCGGACCGCACAGGTGAGTGGTCAGAAGCGGCGTTCATTCGGCGCATGATATACAAGCCCAACGGAACTCGAAAGTCGTCCACCAGAGGATTGACGCCCCACGGCGTGACATCTATCACACTTGCTGGGTCGCCTAACAGGTTTTTTCCGCACGGGAAGTCGTCGACGTGGAACGACTCTTCAACTTTGCAGCCGGGCCCGCCGTCCTCCCGGAATCCGTCCTGGCACAGGCCAGCGAACAACTGTTGTCGTTAGGCGAAACCGGCATCGGCGTCCTGGAACATTCGCACCGAGGCGATGCCTTCGCTGAAGTCATCACCTCCGCAGAAGCACGCATCCGCCGCCTGGCAGCCCTTCCCGATGACGTTGAAGTGCTTTTTCTACAAGGTGGCGCGTCCCTGCAATTCGCCATGGTGCCTGCCAACCTGCGAGACGATCAGCACATTGCCAACTACATCAACAGTGGCACATGGTCAACAAAAGCCATCGAAGCCGCGTCTGCGACCGGGCGTGTCCATGTTGCAGCCTCATCCGAATCCACCCAATTCCGCGATCTGCCAGGACCTCCAGTTCTCTCTGATGCGCCGGCCTACCTGCACTACACATCCAACAACACAATCGCCGGAACCCAGTTCCCCATACCGCCATCACGTCCCCCCGGAGTCCCTCTCGTTTGTGACGCGAGCAGCGACATCCTCTCGCGCCCACTGGACCTCAACCAGCACGACCTGGTTTACGCCGGAGCCCAGAAAAACCTGGGACCAGCGGGACTGACCCTGGTCCTCGTACGACGGGACCTGTTGCAACGTGGCCCCACACAACTCCCTCCGGTGTTGCGATACGCCACGCACGCCGCTGCCGGGTCGCTCTACCACACACCACCAGCCTTTTCGATCTACGTCACCGAACTGGTCCTGGAATGGCTGGAAGAGCAGGGCGGACTGGACGTTGTGGCCCAACGAAACCGGGACCAGGCCGCACGGCTCTACGACCGGATTGACACCAGCGACGTATTGGAGTGTCGGTGCGATCCTGCCGCACGGTCTGCAATGAACGTTGTCTTCTCCACCGGCAGCCCCGAGACCGACCAGAACTTCCTCTCGCATTGCCAGGCTGCCGGTGTCGTTGGTCTCAAGGGACACCGCAGCGTGGGAGGCCTGCGGGCCAGCCTGTACAATGCACAAACGGACGCAGCCATCGACCGGCTGCTGGAGGTCATCGACGCCTTCGAGGCAGAGGCAACCGCGTGAGCAACGACACCGGACCAGCCAGTTCCACGCCGGAGCACGCAGACGACATGGCCCATGCCGACATCGGGCTCGTTTCGGCATTGAACATCGAACTGGCCCCCTTTCTCCTCCGCTGCCTGACCCCCAAGAAATACACCGGTGGTGAATTCACGTTTCGAGGCGGCCGCTACGATGACGCACGCGTCGCCGTCGTGGAATCCGGCCCCGGGTTCGCCAGGGCTCGGCGAGCCACACAAGCACTGATCGAAGCGCACACTCCCGCATACGTGGTGTCCTGTGGCTTCTCCGGCGGGCTCCAACCGGAACTTCAACTCGGCCACATCGTCATGGCCACAGCCATCACTGACACGCATGGGCACGACATGCCACTGTCTTTCACCCCGCCAGCGCAACTCCCCTCCGGCGTCCACGCCGGCCGCCTGGTGGTCGTCGACGAAATCGTCCGCACGTCCGAAGAGAAACAGATCCTCGGTGAACGTCACGACGCGATGGCTGTCGACATGGAGAGCCTGGCGGTTGCCCAGGTGTGCCGGGACCAGGGTGTGGGCTTCATGGCCGTCCGGGTCATCAGTGACGACCTGCAGACAGACCTGCCACCGGAAATCCATTCGGTATTGGCGGCCACACCTGGCCGCCGGATTGGAGCCGCCCTGGGCTCGCTGTGGAAACGGCCCGCCAGCTACAAGGATCTCTGGCGATTGCGGGAACAAGCGATTTATGCAGCAGAACGACTCGCCAAGTTTCTCGACGGTGTGGTCGAACAACTTTACGAATCGATCCCTTCAGACTGATCCCCCATGCGTCACTGGATTCTCGCCGAAACCAATTACGGGCATGTCCGTGACCAGGCATACGACGTGGCCGTGCTCCCACTGGGAGCCACCGAACCACACAACCTGCACCTTCCCTACGGCACCGACATTTTCGAAGCGGACCAGATTGCGGCTCGCGTTGGTGAAGCGGCCTGGAATCTCGGCGCACGTGTCGTCGTTCTGCCCACGATCCCCTTTGGAACCCAAACCAACCAGCACGCCTTTCCACTGGCAATGAACCTCTACCCCTCGACACTGTGCCGGGTCATCTCAGACCTGGTTGAATCGGTCCACCGTGCCGGCATTTCCAAGGTCCTTATCCTCAACAGCCACGGGGGCAACGAGATCAAGAGTACGCTTCGAGAACTCGTCGGCGGACCGGTGCACCTGTTCCTGTGCGACTGGTTTCGGAGCATCTCGGCAGATGTCCAGGCCGAGTTGTTCACCGACCCCGGTGACCATGCCGGTGAGATGGAGACCGCCCTGGCACTGGCTTACTTCCCGGATCTTGTCGACCATGACCCGCAGACCGGCAAAATGACGGCTGACTCCGGAGAAGTGCGATCGACAAGATTCGAAGCCATCAATCGCGGCTGGATCTCGATCACCCGCCCCTGGCACCTGCTCACAACCAACACGGGCGTCGGCAACCCACACCCAGCCACGGCCGAGTCGGGAAAAAGACTGATGGAGACCCTTGTCGAACGACTCTCCCGATTCCTGGTCGAACTGGCCGCCGCCGAACTCGACGACCATTTCCCATACGGTTCCGACTGAAGCCACTCGCCATGACAACTGTTCACAACGCGATCGCCGCCGTCGCCGTGGCACTGACTTTCCAAGTCGCCAGCCTGCCAGCGGCTGACCCGTTACCAACCTACACCAGCCCAAAGGCCGCCGGCGTCGATTTCACCGTCCAGGGTGAATACACAGGCCGGGTTGGCGGGACGTACCCCGTGGGAGTCCAGGTGATCGCGTTGGGCCAGGGCCTTTTCGAGGGCATCATTCACGGCGGCGGACTCCCCGGGGCTGGCTGGGACGGACACTCCCGATACTACCTCAAGGGAAAACGCAACGGTGACACAACGACACTCAACGGTGTCCACGGAGAACGACTGATGTTCGCCAACCAGAACGTGAAGATCACGATCCGTGACGGCCAACTCACCGGACACGCGATGATGTTTCTCAACCAGGCCAAGAGCAGCACCGTCACCGGTCGCCGAACACTCCGCACCTCGCCGACTCTCGGTGCCAAACCACCTCCCTCGGCGACAGTTCTCTTTGATGGCACGACAACCGACCAATGGATTGACGGAAAGGTTGTCGATGGCAACCTGCTGACCGAGGGGACTCGCAGCAAGCGACTTTTCCAGAACTACCGAATGCACCTCGAATTTCGAACACCGTTCATGCCAACCGCCCGGGGAATGCAACGGGGAAACAGCGGTGTCTACCTGCAAGAACTCTGGGAGATCCAGGTGGTCGACTCGTTTGGATGGACGACCGAGAACCGGAAGTACGAACGACTTTCACACGTCGGACGATGTGGCGGCATCCATGAACTCGTGATGCCGACAGTCAACATGTGCCTGCCACCACTCACCTGGCAGACCTACGACATAGTCCACACCGCGGCTCGGGTCGACGACAACGGTGTACAATCACGACCCGCCGTACTGAGCGTCCGTCACAATGGTGTCCTGATCCACGACCGCTACATCGTCCCTCCCACTCCCGCCTCCTCAAAAACACTTCCCAACCGGAATCATCTCCCGGGACGCCTGCGGCTACAAAACCACGGCAACCCCGTGCGATTCCGCAACATCTGGGTCGTGGAGAAAATGTAATGCCTGAACCCATCGGAGAATTCTCGGATCGCGTCGTCGTGGTCACCGGTGCCTCGCAGGGCATCGGTGCCGCGACAGCCCTGGCATTCGCCAAAGCCGGCGCCACCGTCGTGGCCGGGTGCCCCACCCACGACGCAGAATCGCATCGCCAGGCGGTCGCCAACTGGAGAGAAGAGGCGGGTCTCCCTCCCGAACGGGTCGCCCCAGTCACAGCCGACGTGTCACAGACCGACGACGTCACCGAGTTCTACGACACGGTGCAAAAACATTTCGGCCATGTTGACGTCCTGGTCAACAATGCCGGCATCAATCGTGACCACACGCTGGCCAAGATGACCGACGAGGAGTGGCGAGCTGTCATCGCAGTCAATCTCGACGGAACATTCTTCAACTGCCGCGGAGTCCTACCGCTGATCACCGACGGCGGACGGATCATCAACATTTCCTCGATGGTCGCCCAAACGGGGAATTTCGGGGTCGCCAATTACGCCGCCAGCAAGGCCGGCATCCTGGGCTTGACCAAGAGCCTGGCCCTGGAACTCGCACCGCGCCGAATCACGGTCAATGCGGTCTGCCCGGGATTCATAGACACCGACATGACCCGGTCGATCCCCGACGAGGTGCTCCAAAAGTACCTCGAACGGATTCCGCTGGGCCGGCCCGGAACCCCCGAGGACGTCGCAGCCACCGTGTTGTTCCTGGCCTCGCCAGGGGCCGGCTACCTGACCGGCCAGAGCCTGGGGGTCAACGGCGGCCTCTACACGGGCGACTGAGCCTCGCACTGCCTGGAACCGGTGCCTAACCAGCTCGCTGGATTGCCACCAGGTCACTCAGCAATGCCATCCCGGTGGCTTCCTTCCCGGCACCAGCCCCCACAATGGTCACCGGACCGACCAGGTCGCTTTCCAATGTCACGGCATTGGTCACGCCCCCCACCGACGCGAGCGGATCTTCCAGTGGCAATTCCACCGGCGTGACACTTGCGACCACCTCCTCGCCCACCCGTTCCACCTGGCCGATCAGTTTCCAACGCCCGCCCCGGCCGGGAGCCGACGACACGGAATCCGCATCCAGCCCGGTGATCCCCTCTCGAACCACATCGGCTACGTTCATGTCCGCTCCCATCACCACATTGGCCAGGATCACCACTTTGGCGACAACGTCATACCCCTCGACGTCCGCGGTGGGATCCGCCTCGGCGTAACCCAGCTCCTGGGCCGTCGACAAGGCCTCTTCGTAGGGCCGCCCCTGTTCCATTTCCGAGAGTATGTAATTCGTCGTTCCGTTGAGAATGCCACGGATCCGGCCAAAATCGCACCCCGCCAACGCTTCGGTCGCCGTCGAAAGCACTGGTGTGCCGCTCATCACGGTCCCTTCAAATCGAAACTGAAGGTCCCGCGACCTCGCCAGTCGCGACAGGTCCCGCCAGGCCAGCGCCACGGGCCCCTTGTTGGTCGTCACCACGTGGGCCCCGGCCTCGAGCGCCGCCTGGCAATGCGACAACGCCGGCTCACCCGTTTCGATGTTTGTCAGGGTGACTTCCACCATCGCATCGGCACCACATTGGCGGATCGTCTCGAGACTGTCCCATTCGCACACGGTGTCCGAATATCCGGTCAGTGCGCCCGGTTCGGCGCCCTTGCGAGAAACCAGATCCAGAACACGATCGAGATCCAGGCCAGCGGGATCATGGCAAGTGCCGTGAAACACATCCGACACGGCAACCACCGTCGGCTGATACTCGAACTGTTCTGCCAACAGGTCTCGCTTGTCCCGCAAGATCTCCACCAGGCCGCGACCGACCGTTCCGAAACCAATCAGGCAAATTTTTTGTGACACGTCGGAGCCCCACTGTGGAAACGAACTGGAAACAGCAGAATACTCGATCGGTGTTCCGGTGGGCAGGGTTCCAAACATCTGCCCCGGAACACAACGGCAATCCCGTCGTTGCGCTCCGATTCCACCACCATTCGGTTACAAGTGTTAACCACGAACTTCGTATTTTCGCACGTGCCAAAATGTTTCACGCCGCCCGTCTTCTTTCAACACTCGTGCTGGCTCCATGCCTCGCCATTGCGGCGGCTCCGGAATCAACTCACTGGGCATTGAAGCCGGTCACGCGTCCGGACATCCCCACCGTGGACTCCAACGGATGGGCCCGCAATCCGATCGACGCCTTCGTCTGGCGGAAACTGAGCCAGGCCGGCCTCGCGCCATCGCCTGCGGCCGACGGCCACACGCTGCTGCGACGGGGATCGTTTGACCTGCTGGGATTGCCGCCGGATTACGAACGGCCCACCGACGTGTCCTCGTTGAACCGCAGCCAATGGGCAACCGTTGTCGACCGCCTGTTGGCCAGCCCACATTACGGCGAACGCTGGGGCCGACACTGGCTGGACGTCGCCCGGTACGCCGACACCAAGGGTTACGTGTTCTTCGAGGACCGCAAATTCCCTTGGGCGTGGACATACCGCGACTACGTCGTCCGATCCTTCAACGAGGACCTCCCCTACAACCGCTTCGTCCTCGAGCAACTCGCTGCAGACCAACTCGACCTGGACCATCGGCCCGAATCCCGCGCTGCCATGGGTTTTCTGACACTGAGCCCTCGTTTCATGAACAACCTCCACGACCAAATCGACGATCAAATCGACGTGGTCACTCGTGGCCTGATCGGCCTGACGGTCACTTGTGCACGTTGCCACGACCACAAATACGATCCGATCCCCCAGGCCGACTACTACTCGCTTTACGGAGTCTTTCGGAGTTCATCGGAACCTCTCGTCCCCCCCGAAGTGGCACAGCCTCCGGAAACAGAACAACAACACAAGTTCCAGGCCGAACTCGAAAAACGATCCAACGCGATTCGCCAGTTCATCATCAAAACGCACGCCGACATGCAAGTGGCCGCCCGAAAACGGTCTGCCGAGTACCTGCTGCAGGCCCAGAGAACGCTCTCTCAACCACCGACAGACAATTTCATGTTGCTGACCGAAGCCGGCGGCCTGAACCCCACGATCGTGCTGAGATGGCGAGTCTACCTTGAGGAACTCGAAGCCACGACGCTCGTCGAAAACACGCGCGACCCTGTTTGGGGTGCCTGGCACGAATTGGCCCGTCTTGATGGGGCCACCCCGGAGACCTTCACCCAGGCACTTCCCAAACTGATTGCACGCCTCGCCACCACCCCGGCCCCATCTCCTCCAACCAATCCTCTCGTACTGGCAGCATTCAAAGCCAATCCCCCCGCTTCTCTTGATGACGCCGCCACCGTTTACGGGAAATTGCTTTCGGCCGTTGAAACCCAATGGCAGGCTGTGACCAACGACGCCCTCAAAACAGGGTCCCCGCCACCTAGCGGATTCAAGGATCCTGCTCGCGAACAACTCCGTCTCATCTTCCACGCTCCCGACGCTCCAGCCAACATCCCACGACTCTTTGGCTGGGGGGCCTTGGCTCTTCTTCCCGACCGGCCCGCCCAGGGAGCGTACAAGAAACTCCGCAAGGAACTCGAGACCTGGCTCATCAAGGGTGACGATGCGCCCCCCCGAGCCATGACACTGGCCGAAGACGACTCGCCATTTCAGCCGCGGATCTTTCAGCGGGGCAATCCCAATCGACTGGGCGACCCGGTGCCTCGGCAGCTCCCTGCAGCCATCGCGCCCGCTTCACGGACTCCATTCCAACACCGAAGCGGCCGCTTGGAACTGGCTCGCGCGATTGCCTCGCCAACCAACCCGTTGACCGCGCGGGTCCTGGTCAACCGCATCTGGCTTCATCATTTTGGCCAGGGGCTGGTTCGCACACCCAGCGATTTTGGAACGCGAGGGGCTCCGCCAACTCACCCCGAATTGCTCGACTACCTCGCCGACTGGTTTTCAACAGATGCCGGTTGGTCCATCAAGGCCCTGCACCGCTTGATCATGACTTCGGCCACTTACAGGCAGCGCAGCGACCATCGTCCCGCCTCCTTTGCCAGGGACCCGGAAAATCGTTTGCTGTGGCGCATGTCGCGGCGCCGCCTGGGTTTCGAAGCGATGCGGGACTCCCAACTCTTCTACGCCAACAGCCTGAACTCACAGATTGGCGGGACACCGCTCGGCAACATGTTCACAGGCGGCGGACTGACAACGCGTCGTTCCATATACGGCCACATCGACCGCATGAACCCCGCCTCGCTCCTCCGGACTTTTGACGTCCCCAGCCCACAGGCCAGTTGTGGTCGTCGGGACGAAACCACCGTCGCCCCGCAGGCGTTGCATATGATGAATCACGCGACCCTGCACGAACTCGCCGCCAGGCTCGCCGCCCGCACCTCGGGAACTGCCTCCCAGAGAACACGAGCGCTGTTCCGGATTGTCCTCTCCCGTCCTCCCGAAGATTCGGAACTGTCAGCCATCCTCGACTTTGTCGCAAAGTTCGACGGCACGGCCACCGATTCGTGGGTCGCCGTTTCGCACGCTCTCCTGATGTCCAATGAAGCCCATTTCATCGACTGACCAGCACTCCCATGCCCACACCAGCCCATTTTCCGAACCCCGCCAACCCGCTGTCGCGCCGGGCCTTGCTCGAACGCGCGGGCACCGGCCTGGGCATGCTCGGCCTGGCCACCGTACTCCAGCAATCCGGCGAACTCGTAGCCCAACCTCGCGTCATCCCACCATCCGCCAACCGGTCCACCCATCCGTTGGCCCCGCGGCCGCCACACTTCCCTGGACCGGCCTCCCGGGTCGTCCACCTGTTCATGAACGGCGGGCCATCACAGGTAGACACGTTTGACCCCAAGCCCGAACTGACCAAGCGACATGGCCAACCCCTTCCCACTCGCAACCTGAGAACCGAGCGCAAGACCGGGGCCGCGATGGGGTCTCCATTCCGGTTCCGGCCCCACGGTGACTCCGGACTGCCCGTCAGCGAATTGTTCACCAAGACGGCAGCCCACATCGACGACATGTGCATCATCCGGTCGATGCAGGCCGACGTGCCCAACCACGAACCTTCGCTGATGCTCATGAACTGTGGAGACGCGAGGCTGCCCCGGCCCAGCCTCGGATCCTGGCTCACCTATGGACTCGGATCGGAAAACCAGGATCTGCCAGGATTCCTCGTCCTCTGCCCGGGTGGCTATCCGATTTTTGAGACTCGCAATTGGCGAAGCGCCTTCCTGCCGGGTGCCTACCAGGGCACACACATCGACACCAAGCAAACTGACGTCCGCAAACTGATCGCAAACATCTCCCACTCCCGGTTCTCGCGAACCGGGCAGCGGCAACAGATCGACCTTCTCGGACGGCTCAACCGCCTTCACCGTGACCGCCGCGAGGGGGACGGGCGACTGGAGGCTCGATTGCAGAGTTTTGAGTTGGCCTTTCGGATGCAGACGGCGGGAACCGATGCCTTCGACATTTCCCGTGAACCAAAACACATCCAGCAACTCTACGGCGAAACCCTTCACGGCCGGCAGATGCTGATCACTCGCCGATTGATCGAACGAGGAGTCCGCTGCGTCCAGGTCTGGACCGGCGCGGGACAACCCTGGGACAACCACAATCAACTCAAGAAGAACCATGGCAAACTGGCCCGGGACTGGGACCAACCCATCGCGGCCTTCCTAACGGACCTCAAGCAGCGTGGCCTTTTCGACTCCACCCTGGTCCTATGGGGTGGCGAATTCGGCCGAACACCGGTGGCCGAATTCCCGGCACTGAACGGACGAGACCACAATCACTATGGTTTCACCTGCTGGCTGGCCGGAGGGGGCGTGCGGGGCGGCCAGGCCTATGGGGCCACGGACGATTTCGGTTTCCGTGCCGTGGACAAACCGGTTCATGTCCACGACTTGCATGCCACCATGCTGCACCTGCTGGGGTTCGACCACGAGCGGCTGACCTACAGATTCGCTGGCCGCGACTTCAGACTCACAGATGTCCACGGCAATGTGGTTCGACAGTTGATCGCGTAGCCACAACCCGCCGCCTCGCGCGAACCACGACCGTTGCCGCATCACACGTCACACGTGGTGACCGCCTGCTGCAAGCCCTTCCACGGATCGCCGGTTGGGATAAATTCCTGTCCGACATAGCCTGTGTATCCGTTGGCGAGCAACGCCCGCATGATTGGTGGATAGTTGATCTCCTGCTGATCGTCCAATTCACCACGCCCCGGATTGCCCGCCGTGTGGACATGAGCAATCGCATCCTTCAACTGGCCAATCCGACGAATCACGTCTCCGTCCATGATCTGCACGTGATAAACGTCAAAAAGCAGTTTCAAACTCGGTGACCCCACGCGGTTGATGACCTCCATCACATAGTCGAGATGATCCCCCTGGTAACCGGGATGCCCCTTCATCGGGTGGCTGGTATCGCGGGTGTTCAACATCTCCAGGGCGAGCGTCACGTTTTTCTTTTCCGCGTAACCGACGATCTGCTTGTAGCCAGCCACACAATTCCGCACCCCGTCTGACCGGGAGATCCGGGGACTCTTCTTGTCATCAGGATCCACTGCCGAAAAGCCGGTAAAACTGATCACGCACGGTGTGCCAAACTCCGACGCCGCGTCGATCGACTTTCGAGTCGCGGCAATCACCTGGTCGTGAAACCGTGGATTGTTGAACCCGCGAACAAAGGGCGGCCCCTTTCCCATATCGATCCCCGCGAGAGCACAAGCCAGGCCATGTTTCCGAAGCACTGGCCATTCCGATGCTGGGCACAACTCCACACTCGCACAGCCCAGTTTCGTCGCCACCCGGCACATCTCGCTGGTCGACCACGCGGACTTGAAACACCAGTGGACAATCGACTGACGAATCCGCCCTTTCCGGTCACGTCCGCGAGCCAGCCCCGCGGAAGCCCCGGCTCCCAACACGACGCCCCCCCCGGCTGCCCTGAACACGTCGCGCCGACTCAGCCAATCGCCACTCTGCATCGCCCAACTCCACCTGGAACAATTCTCTCAATCACCGACGTTAGCGCAAAACGCGATCGCCGTCAGGGCATACACCGCAGCAACACGAACCAGTTCCGCAACGGGACATTCTTCATTGACCGTATGTGCCCCCAGGGCCCCGGGGCCGTGAGTGATCGCAGGGACACCACCGGCGGCGACAAAAGCATTGCCATCGTCAACAAAGGGTTTGGCCCCAACCGGCAATTCCGCTCCGGTGGTACCGCTGAAGGCCGCCTGAAACGATCGAACCAACGCCCCGCCTTCCGCGATCTCGTACGCATCCCGTGACACACGAAAATCGGCGTCAATGCGAGTCCCCGTCTCGGTCGCCACTGCCGAGAGCATTTCTTCGAACTGCCCTCGCACCGCTTCAATCGTGTTTCCCGGCAACCATCTCCGGGTCCCTTCCAGCATCAACTGTGTTGGCGACTGGTTGAACATTTCGCCGGAATGCACCTGGCCGACAAACAAACTCTCACGACCGGCCAGGGGATGCACCAGTTTCTCGAGTTCAGCGTCCAGCGTTGCAAAACGTTCGATGAGTTTCGCACCGGCTGAAATCACGCTGGGCTGATCGATACCTCCGAGAACTTCGTGGCAGGCCTCACCGTCCCGTGTCACTCGCACCTGGAACATTGCCTGGCCGCGCCCCACCACCGGACAATTGTGGCAATGGTATTCGGGCAACAGAACCGCATCACCAACGTACCCGTCCGCGATCAACGAATTCACCTGCGAACCATCTCCCCACGGAACCTCGTGCAGGTCATGGGCAGTCAGCATCACTCCACCGGCCGGCAAAAAGTCGCCGTCACGCAACACACGAATTGCCTCCACCGCAGCAGCAATTCCACCTTTCATATCCGACACGCCACTGCCGTACATGACCCCGTTCTCAACTCGTGGTGGCACAAAAGGCAGGTGAACCGTGTCGAGGTGGCCGTTGAATTGCAGAACCCGTCCGGCCCGTCCCGTATCGAACCGGGCAACAACGGCCGGGGACGCCTCGAATCCGGCCACCGGCCTCTCAACGTCGAAACCATCGGCTCGCAGGACACTTGCCAACTTGTCGGCCACCTCACCGGCCGATCGTGTCGGACTGGGAATCCCCACCAGCGCCACGGCCGTGTCCAACAACCTCGCCTCATCGACGGCTTCCTGGACCTGGGAAACCACGGTTTCGTTCAGCACCACAGACATGGGACACCGCCCCTGAATACGACCAACGGAATTACTGCTCGCCGATTATGTGACAGTCCCTCGCCATTGTCGTCAATGGAAACCGACTGGCCCGTCAACGGTCGGCCCCGCCCGTCTCTCTCGGCATGCGGAGCGGCAGGCTCCACAGAGAACCAGCCGACTTGCTGGAAACGTTGCCCCGAGTCGTCAGAATAGCTGCGTCTCATTGGGGCAACATCTTGCAAGATTTGTATCTCGGACTGGCACTGATGACACTGGTGTCCGTCGGCACCTTCGGACTGGGCACCCGTTTGGCACGAGGCCATCATTGGATCGGCAACGGCCTGGCAATCGCGACCGTGCTGCTGACAATCCTCTACGTCCGATTTTTCTGGGACGACATCCGTCTTGCCCGGCTCGTGCCCGTTTCCAACCTGATCATTGTCGGCAACGGCCTGCCATTGATGTCGACGTTTCTGGCGGGAATTGTCTGGAGGCGGATTCGACATTGGCGGCGATTTGTCGCCGTGACAGCCCTGTGGTTCGCCGGGCTTTACGCGCTCGCTTCCCCGTTGCTGGCAAACACCCCGGCTTGCAGCGCCAACTGGGAAACTATTGACGATTTCGGAGTGCGGGTTTGCATCCAGACCACACCGGCGACGTGCACGCCTGCCTGTGCGGCCACGCTGCTGGGACTCTACGGCATTGACACGACCGAGGCCGAAATGGCCCGCCTCTGCCTGACCAGCAGGAATGGAACCAACTGGGCTGGCCTCTACCATGGCCTGAAAGCCAAGACGCGGGACACACCCTGGGACGTCGTGGTCCTGTCGGGTTCACTGAAAGACCTGCGAGGCCCAGTCATCGTTTCCGTCGGACTTCCTCACGACGTGGCACCCGACTCGTACTACCGCACCAAGTGGATCTGGAACCCGGGCGAGGAACATTCGGTGATACTTCTCGGGATCAATCAAAAAGGCCTCCTCCAGATCGTCGATCCGGCACCGGAAATTCGTGGCGAAACGTGGTTCCCCCAGGATCTCGGCGTGTTGTGGCGAGGGCAGGGGATGGCGCTGGTCCGTCGGGAGGCCACGCGGTAGTCGCCCGATGACAGGTTGCCACGATTCGGATACGATGGCCCACAGTTGTCCGTACCGTGGGGAACCATCCATGCGCATCACCTGTCTCGTACCGCTTCTGCTAACACTGGCGGCCTTCGCTTCCCCACCCAGCCTGCACTCGGCCCAGGGTGCCCCTGCTGCGAACACTCCAACATCCGACACACCAGAGGCTTCCGACAAAAAGAAAACACCCGACGAATCGACACTCTCGCCCGAGGAACTCGCCAAGAAGGCCATGAAATCGATTGTGGTCGTCCAATTTGCTGGCCGCGATGGACGCAACCGCGGTCTCGGCACCGGTTTCATCATCGATGCGAACGGCCTCATAGCCACGAACATGCATGTCATCGGAGAGGCTCGCCCGATCACCGTCACCACCTCCGACGGCAAAAAACACAATGTCACAGCCATCCACGCCACCGAGCGTGCAATGGACCTGGCCATCCTCAAGATCGACGCACGGGGACTCGCCCCACTCCCACTGGCCGACTCAGACGCAATTCGTCAGGGCCAGCCCATTGTGGCCCTGGGCAATCCGCTGGGGCTGAAACTCAGCGTCGTTCGCGGAATTGTCTCCGGTTCTCGCGACATCGAAGGCAAGCCGATGATCCAGTTGGCCGTGCCGATCGAGGAGGGCAACAGCGGCGGCCCGGCACTGGACGCCCAGGGCCGTGTGATTGGCATCCTGACAATGAAACACCGTTTCACTGACAACCTCGGNTTCGCCGTGGCAATCAACGCCCTGAAACCGCTGATAAAGAAACCCAACCCGATTCCAATGGACCGTTGGCTGACCATCGGCACACTCGACAAAGCCGAATGGCGAATTCACCACGGAGCCCGCTGGAGGCAACGTGCGGGCCGGATCCATGTTGAAGACCCGGGAAGTGGTTTCGGTGGCCGCGCGCTGTGTTTCTCTCAACAACAAACCCCCGAAGGCACTTACGAGGTGCAGGCCCGGGTCAAACTTCACGACGCCGACGGAGCCGCCGGACTGATTTTCTGTGCCGATGGAGCAGATCGGCATTACGGGTTCTATCCCACCAGTGGCCAGATGCGTCTCACCCGATTTGACGGGCCGACCGTCAACTCGTGGGCCATCCTCAAAACATTACCGATCCCCACTTACCGGCCAGGAGACTGGAACACGCTCAAGGTCCGTGTCACTCCGGAGACCATCTCCTGTTTTCTCAACGACAAACTGGTCATCGAAACCAAGGACACCCGCTATCGAACACGGACCGTCGGGCTGGCGAAATTCCGTCACACCCGGGCCGAATTCCGCTCGTTCCGGGTCGCCCGGACATTGCCGGCAACCGGTCCGACTCAAAAAGCAATCGAGACAATTGTCGATCTCGTCAAGAGCCTACCCGAGGAAGGGACTTTTTCCACGGACCTTGTCGACAAGTTGACTCCACAAGGAGATTCCGCACCACAAGTGCTCAGAGACCGCGCCCGAACGCTCGAGAAACAGGCGTCGCGTCTCCGTGAATTGGCCGGCCAGGTGCACCACAGCAGAGCCCTGCAGGAAATCCAGAAGGCACTCAACCGGCCCGACGAGAAGATTGACCTCCTGCACGCCGCACTTCTGATCGCGTGGCTGGACAATGACGAGGTCGACGTGGCCGCCTACAGGCAACAATTCGACCGAATGGCCAACACACTNAAGGCCACGCTCCCCAAGGACGCCACGCCGCAGGCCACGTCCAACGCCCTGGACAAGTTCTTTTTCAAGGAGCAGGGATTTCACGGCAGCCGAATCGACTACTACAGCAAATCAAACAGCTATCTCAACGAGGTCATTGACGACCGTGAAGGACTCCCGATTTCCCTGTCGGTCGTCTACATGGAACTGGGCCGACGGATCGGGTTGAAAGTGGAGGGAGTCGGCCTGCCCGGCCACTTCGTGGTCCGAGTGCCAGCCGACAAGGACGGCCCCGGCCGCCTGGTCGACGTGTTTGACGGCGGCCGCAGGATGCCGGCCGATGAGGCCGAACAGCGAATCACCGAATCCTTCCAGCAGCCACCGACACCTGAGCAACGAAAGCAGGTCGTCGCCGATTTCCTCAAGCCTGCCAAACGCAAGGCCATCCTGGTCCGCATGCTCAGCAACCTCAGCAGCAGCGCCCGCCAACGATCCGACGAGCCGGCCGTCCGGCGTTACGCCGACGTGATCCTGACAGTCGACCCCAAGAACTGGACCCAGCGTGGCATGAGAATCCAGTTGTCACTGCGAAGCGGCCTGTACGACGCTGCACTGGCCGATATCGACTGGCTCCTCGAGAACCAGACCGACGTGATCGACATCGGTCAACTGCAGGCCNTGCGCCGCCAGGTGGAACAAGCCCGGGCAACACAGCGCTAACGACTCAGCGCCATCCTCGCCACACGACCNAACCGTCCCACCCCGCCTTCCGGGGCAACGTCGCCGATCATCACCGGCAACCACATCGGCCTGTCAACCCGTTCCTCGGGCAATCGATCGATCATCGGCAAATCGCCTGGCGCGTTTTCGGCACGCAATTGCTCAACCGGAGCCGGGTACAGAAACAACTTTCGGGACGACACGAGCTTGGCGAGCGTGGCAGCGAGTTCCTGCGGGATTCCGTACCACAGCACGACATTGGGATCGCTTCGCAACGCCAGTCCCTGGTCTCCCTCNGTCTCCACAAACGGCTCGAAATCACTGGTCAGTTCAGCGAACGCCACTTCACCTCGACGACGAACATATTCCACCAGGGCGGCCGGAACCTGGCCGTGCTCGGCCAACGCCAACCACTCCGCATCACCATCGTCCGTCTCCGTGTCGGCTTCGAATTGCAACTCTTCGGNGTGTCCCTGCTCCTCCTCCAACATCTGGACGACTCGACTGTCNGGTGTCGCCGGACGGCAACGGTCCCTCGCCCACTCGCGGAGTTCGAAAATCTGCTCCTCCATCGTCACCGACAACGGGACTGTTTCCTCGCGAGAATTCTCCAGGTCTTTCTGGGTCAGCACCCGCCCCTGGTTGTAACACTCCACCAGTGCCGTCACGACGATCTGCTCGATCTCAGCGCCGCTGTAACCTTCTGTTTGGCGGGCCAATGTTTCCACGTCGTACTTGGCCGGTTTCCAGCCTCGCTTGGCGAGGTGAATATCAAAAATCGGCTTCCGTTCGTGGAAGTTGGGCANGTTGACNAAAAACAACTCATCGAACCGGCCGCGNCTCAGCATCTCCGGTGGCAGNCGATGNATCGAGTTGGCCGTGGCCACGACAAACACCTGCGAACGGTGCTCCTGCATCCATGTCAGGAAACGCCCGAGCAACCGGGTCATGGTCGTTTCCTGCGCCATTTCACCACTGCCGGAAAAACCCTTGTCGATCTCGTCGATCCACAGAACCGCCGGTGCGATCGTTTCCACCAGNTTCAACACGTACCGCATGTTCTGTTCGGATTGCCCCTGGTCGGAAGCCAACAGGTTCGACACATCCAACCGCACTAGCGGGAAACTGAGAAGTTGAGCAATCGCTCGAGAAATCAATGACTTGCCACACCCCTGAACCCCCAGCAGGAACACGCCTTTCGGAGTCGGCACTCCCTGCTCCTGGGCCCGGGTACTGAAAGCATTGGCCCGTTGGCCGATCCACTCCTTGAGNCCCTCCAGNCCCCCCACATCGGCCANCCCTTCNTCGAGGTCATGAAACTCCAGCAGGTCCGANCCCTGCACCAGGTGCTTCTTTTCCGAAACNAGCTGCCGGAACATGTCGTCATCGACCTCGTCACGNCCCAGCAGAGCGCGGGCCAGCGCCTTNCGCCCCTCGCGAGCGGTGAGGCCGAGCACCGCCTTCAACAGGCGTTCCTCCGATGCCGGATCAAACTCGAGAACCGCCTCGCCCTGCTCCCGGCGATCCGACAGGACCGCGACCAACTGTTCGCGCATTTCTTCCAGTCCCGGCAAGGGCAATTCCATCGCCACGGCCTCGGTCTGCAATTCAACCGGAATCTGGCACACCGGCCCNACGAACAANACTGTTTTGCCTTGTTCGGTCAGGACCGGCGCAAGATCTCTCAAACGCCGTACGATCGCCGGATCCTCCAGGAATGGGTGGAAGTCCTTCAACAGGAACACGTGGTTGGACGGGTAGNCNGTGATGTCGTCCAAAAACGCNACCGGATCATCCNGNGCAGCCTCACNCGAGAGGGGNGGTTGCCAACCGGAAGTTGACGACCAGGTCACCAATCCCCGTTCGATTTCCAGCGCCAATTCCGACAACAAGCTCTCCCAGCGATCTTCCTCCCACGTCTTGAGAAACAGCATCGTGTACCGCGAAAGGACACGGGAACGGAGTGTGTCGAGAGCCTCTGAAGTGCTCATTGCTCTTCCCCCGATTTTTCCTTTTTCTCGAAACGCTGCCCCCGTTTTGCCGCACGACCACCGGCCTCTTCTTTCAATTTCTCGATCACCCCCTGCAGTTCCTTCAAAAACTTTGTCTTGTTGCGGCGCCAACCGGTGAAATCGGCCAAAACTCGACCTGCGACTTCCGTCGCGTCCGGATGTTCCCAACTGCCACTGAAAAGAAAACCATCAAGATTCAGTGGCCACATCAGCGTCACCGCCCGCCCCATCTCCTGCCTCGCAGCGTCCTCTCGCCGCTTGACCGAATCGATCAACGAACTCATCCAGTCGGACGACAGGGTCGACCTGGTGGCGCACAGTAAAACCCGATCCCACACACGGAAACCACGGGGAGCAATCTGCCCCGTCACGCCGTTGTCGTCTGCATCGCCACGCGGATCCAACCAGCAACGGACACCGTGTTTCTGCAGCGTGTTGTGCAACCGTTCGGCAAACGACTCTTCACTTGCACTGTAGACGATATAAAACGAATCCGAGGCGGCCGCCGGTTCGGCGTGCCCCTCGTGCATCTCAACCCACTCCTGTCCAACCCCATTTCCTCGTAGAAACGCAGTCCCAATTCGGCCTCCAGACCGTTCCAGTGTGTCCAGGCCAATCGACCCAGGCCCGAGATGCGTCATGGAACCCAGCCCGGTCACCCGCGAGAGATCCACATCGTTCCAGGTCAACCACCCGCAGCGAACCTCCTGGAAATTGGACCGATCCAATGCCGCGTGAGAAAAGTTAACGCCCAGCATCTCGGCCCTGGCAAAATCCACCTCTCGCAAATCGGCATCACAAAAGTTCGCCTCGCTGAGAACCGATTCCGAGAGATCCGCTCCCTGGAGTACCGATCGAGAAAAGTCACTGTTTTCCCCTCTCAGGGATTTCAACGTCGCTCGAAACAAACGGGCCCCCACGAAATTCACCCGGCTGACCTCCGCCCCCGTCAGATCCGCGCGAGTCAAGTCGGCGCCCGCGAAATTGCCTCCCGTCAACCGGGACCGGACCAACTTCGCCCCGACCATCTGGCTCCGCCTGAGATTCACACCGGCCAGATCGGTCTCCGAAAGATCCGCGTCGACCAGGTCCAACACGACGTCCGGATTCTCCCGACGCCACATTGCCACGGCCTTCCGCCCCTCGCGAACGAGGTCGACAAGTTGCTGGTCCGCCATTTGTGTTTTTCTTTTCCAGAGACAATTGCCCCATTCTCTCACGACGACCTCAACCGGCACAAGCAGCAGATACTCGGCCTCGCTCCTCCAACGAGCGAAGGGTTCGATTTGGTGCCTCTACGACAGGTTGCTAAACTTGGGCCATGCCTTCACGTCCTACACTGTGGCCACAGTCTTCACCGGGCAGGCTAATCGTCACCGTGGTGACACTGGGCCTGGTGATTTCCGGTTCGCGAATATCCGGCTCCGAACCGAACTCCTCCAACGACACATGGTGGTCACTGAGGCCGTTGAATTCTCCTCCGGTGCCGGCCAGCACGAATCTCGCCTGGCAGCAAACGCCCGTTGACGCCTTCATTTCTCGCGTGCACAGCCAGAATGGGCTGAGTCCGTCACCACGAGCCGACCGCCGCTCGCTGATCCGTCGCGTGACCATTGATGTCACGGGATTGCCGCCCACCCCAGAACAGGTCGCCACCTTTCTCGCTGACCGGTCCCCGGAGGCTTACCCCAAACTTGTGGAGAGGTTGCTGCACAGTCCCCGGTATGGCGAACGATGGGCCAGGCACTGGCTCGACGTTGTGCACTACGGCGACACGCACGGCTATGACAAGGACAAGCCCCGCCCCAATGCCTGGCCGTTCCGCGACTACGTTGTTCGCGCCCTGAACGATGACAAACCTTTCACCCGTTTCATTCTCGAACAGGTGGCCGGTGACGTCCTTTTTGGTGACACGGTTGACGGGATCGTTGCCACCGGCCTGCTATCGGCGGGACCGTGGGACTACATCGGCCACGCCGAAGTCCCCGAAACGAAACTCGACGGACAGGTCGCCCGCAACCTGGACCGTGACGACATGGTCCGAACTGTGATCAATTCCTTCACCAGCCTGACGGTACAGTGTGCTCGTTGCCATGACCACAAGTTTGACGATGTCTCCATGGAGGATTACTACAGCCTCCAGGCGGTATTTGCTGCCATCGATCGAGCCGACCGCCCCTTCGACCCGGACCCGACCGCGGCGGCACGCCGTGCCCGTCTGAAGGAGCACCGCCGGGGTGCCGAACAGCGACTCCAGGCTCTCCAGGCGACGCTCACGGGCCGTGGCGGCGACGGGCTCAACCGGGTGCGCAAGCAACTCGACGAACTCGGACGAACCTCTCCCCGGCGGACGGAATTCGGTTACCACAGCTCCATCGCCGCACAGCAGAACACCACGAAGTGGGTTCAGGTCGACCTGGGAACCAGCCGGTCACTGTCGCATGTCTTGATCGTTGGCTGTCATGACGACTTCAACAACATCGGTGCCGGCTTCGGGTTCCCTCTTCGTTTTCGCATCGAGGTCTCCGACGACGCCACCTTCAAATCTGGAGTCACGGCACTGGCCGACCACGCGAACGCCGACCACGCCAACCCAGGCACGCGGCCGTTGGCGTTCCCCGCCAAGGGCCGACGCGCCCGTTACATCAGGGTCACAGCCACCAAGCTTGCCCCCCGTCAAAACGACTACATTTTCGCGCTGGCCGAACTCGCGGCGATCGGGCCCGACCACAACAATCTCGCGGCCGGCCGCCCCGTCACCTCGCACGACTCGATCGAAGCTCCTCCCCGATGGTCTCGCCGCAACCTGGTGGATGGACACTACGACAGGGTGAGATTGACGCCGAGCATTCTGGCCAGGCTGGTCGTACTCAACCGCACCTGGTCACGCCTGCGAGCCCAACTGCTGACACCGGCCTACCGAGCGAAACGGGCAGCAATCGAAAAGGAACTGGCCTCGATCGTCGCCCGCGAGGCCCGAATCCCCAAGCCCGCCATGGTCTATGCCGGAACAGTCCACACCGGATCGGGCGCTTTCCGGGGAACCGGGCACGACAAGGGACGGCCACGGCCGATCCACTTGCTGACCCGCGGAGACATTCGCCGTCGGGGGCGACTGGTTTCTCCGGGAACTGCCGACCTGGGAAACAATCTACCGAAACGTTTTGACCTTCCGCCAGACCATCACGAGGGTGATCGCAGGGTCGCGCTCGCACGCTGGCTGACTGATTCGCGCAACCCGCTGACATGGCGGTCGATGGCCAATCGCATCTGGCAATACCATTTCGGCCGCCCGCTGGTCTCCACCCCAAACGACTTCGGACGGATGGGCGAGGAACCGTCACACCCGCAACTGCTCGACTGGCTCGCAGCCCGGCTCCGCGACGGCAATGGGTCTTTCAAGGATCTGCATCGCCAAATCCTTCTGAGTGCCACCTACCAACAAACCTCTTCACACCGGGGTCCCGCCAGCGAGATTGACGCCGACAATCGACTGTTGTGGCGAATGAACCGGAGGCGGATTGAGGCCGAGGTCGTCCGTGATGCGGTGCTCTCGGTTGCAGGCCGTCTCGACAACCAGATGTATGGCCCCGGCTTCCAGGACTTCGTGATTGAAAAACCACAACACTCACCGCACTACCAGTACCACAAGCACGACCACAACGACCCGCGCACCCATCGTCGCAGCGTGTACCGATTCCTCGTGCGAAGCCAACAGCAACCCTTCATGACAGTCTTGGACTGCGCCGACCCGTCCCGCATGGTTGCCCGTCGGGACGAGACCATTTCCCCCCTGCAAGCTCTCGCGATGCTCAACAACCAGTTCATGACCACGATGGCTGATCATTTCGCGCGCCGCATCAATCGTGTGTCCAACGACCCGACCGAGCAGATCCAGGCGGGGATCCAACTGGCACTGGCGCGTCCGGCCCGGACCAGCGAACTCATCCTGTTGACCGCCTACTCACGCCGCCACGGGCTGCCAAACGCCTGCCGGCTGATACTCAACCTCAATGAATTCGTGTTCGTCGAATGACCATTTCCTCCCCAGCACCAGCCCCCCACACGGCGGCCCGCGCCCCGTCTCGCCGAGACTTCCTCTGGCAATCCGGCGGGGGCCTCGGCGGCATCGCCTTGTCTCACCTGCTGGACACACAAAGGCTTCCCGCAGCCGACGATTCCGGCGTGCTCTCTGGCCAACTGCACCACCGCCCACGGGCCAAGCGGGTGATCCAACTCTTCATGGCCGGGGCAGCCAGCCATGTCGACCTCTTCGACCACAAACCCGCTCTCGAAAAACACCACGGCACATCCTCGGACTTCGGCGAACCGGTCGAAGCATTCCAGAACGGCCTGGGGCCCTGGATGAAGTCGCCTTTCGCCTTCCGGCCGTATGGCGAGTGCGGCAAAATGCTCAGCCACCCGGTCAGGGCCCTTGGTCGCGTGGCCGACGAAATGGCCTTCATTCATTCCATGGTCGGCAAGACCGGAGTCCACAGCCAGGCCACGCTGCTGCAAGCCACCGGGTTTCAACGCCCCGGCTTCCCCGGAGCCGGGGCCTGGGTCAGTTACGCACTGGGTTCCGAGGCTGACAACCTCCCCAGTTTCGTGGTACTGCCCGATCACCGGGGATTCGCCTCCAACGGCCCCAAGAACTGGGACACGGCTTTCCTCCCGGCCCAACACCAGGGAACCATCATCCGGCCTGGCCTCCCCAACCCCATCTCGGACCTCCGGGCCGACCGCAACAGCTTCGTCACCGACGAGGGAGATCGCGAGGGCCTCAACCTGCTCCGAACGCTCAATCGCAAACACCAGCAGGCCAACCAGAGCGACTCTCGCCTTGAAGCTCGAATCCGCAGTTACGAACTGGCCGCCCAGCTTCAACTGGCTGCTCCCGAGGCACTCGACATCAACGGCGAACCACGCCATGTGCTGAAACTCTACGGCCTGGACCACCAGCCCGAGACGTTCCCTTCTCAAATCAACGTCCCCGAGGAAATCAACTACTTTGGCCGCAAATGCTTGGTGGCCCGACGCTTGCTCGAGCGAGGCGTCCGCTTCGTTCAGATCTGGTCCGGCTGCGACAACGGATTCCCTCGCCGGAACTGGGACTCGCACGAGGACATCTCCAGGGATCACGGCCCCCTGGCTGAGGGCATGGCGGTTGGCACCGCGGGCCTGATCGCGGACCTCAAGCAACGCGGCCTTCTGGACGACACTATCATCCTGTGGACAACCGAGTTTGGCCGGATGCCATCGACCCAGGGCACCAAGGGAAGGGACCACAACCCCTACGTCTTCACCAACTGGCTTGCGGGAGGGGGAATCAAGGGCGGCACCACGTACGGTCCCAGCGACGAATGGGGCTACAAGCCGGCCGATCGAAACAATCCGACGCACGTTTACGACGTACACGCCACCATCCTGCACTTGCTCGGAATAGACCACGAACAACTCACCGTCCGACACAATGGCATCGATCGCAGACTCACCGATGTCCACGGACACGTCATCCACGACATTCTTGCCTGACCGCACCCGCCAGACACCATGCCACATTTCACTCCCTCGCTTGTTGCCGGCCCGATCACCAGCCTGGTCGCGATGGCCTTGCTGTCAGCCTCACCGGCAACAGCGGCGCCTCCCACGCCCCCACCCGTGGATTTCAACCGCGACGTCCGTTCGATCCTGTCGGTGCATTGCCTGAAGTGCCACGGCCGCGACCGGGACGCTCGCCGGGCCGGGCTACGTCTCGACCTCCGCGATTCCAGCACGGCCACGCTCGAAAGCGGTCGCATTGCCATCGTCCCGGGCCAGCCCGGCAAGAGCACGCTCGTGGCCCGAATCACCAGTCGTGACCCGGATCTCAGGATGCCCCCGGCTGACGAAGGCACCCCACTGTCAGGCAAACAGGTCGCGACCCTCTCGGCCTGGATCCAACAGGGAGCCCATTACGCCAGGCACTGGTCTTTCATCACTCCCACCAGGCCGAGCCCACCGGACACGCCCAGCCAGGCTGCGATCTCCAACCCCATCGACAGGTTCATTCAGGCCCGACTCCCGCAACACGGCCTGCGACCAGCACCACTGGCCGATCGCGAGACACTGGCGCGACGCCTGAGTCTCGACCTCCGAGGCTTGCCGGCCACCACCGATGAAATCGATGGATTTGTCTCCGATCGCTCGCCGGGAGCCTGGGGCCGTCTGGTCGACCACTACCTGGCCGACCCGGCCTACGGAGAGCGTTGGGCGAGGGTTTGGCTAGACATGGCTCGCTACGCCGATTCGCGGGGCTATGGATCCGACCCCTTGCGGCCCAACGCGTGGAGGTTCCGCACCTGGGTGATCGCAGCCTTCAACAACAACCAACCCTTTGATCAATTCACCGTCGACCAACTGGCTGGCGACCTCCGGCCCGACGCCAGTCTCGAACAGAAAATCGCGACCGCCTTCCACCGAAACACCATGACCAACACCGAGGGCGGCACCGACGACGAGGAATTCCGCGTTGCTGCCGTGAAAGACCGGGTCGACACGACGCTGCAGGTCTGGATGGGTCTCACGATGGGCTGCGCAAAGTGTCATGATCACAAGTACGACCCGATCACACAGGAGGAGTACTACCGCTTTTACGACATGTTCAACCAGTCGGCCGATGCCGACCGCGGTGACGAAGCCCCGGTCATCGAAGCACCGACCCCACAAATGCTACGCGATGTCGCAGGACGCGACGCCCAAATCGCCGCGTTGGAGACCCGCCGCGCCGCGCTCAACAAAAAATTGGCGGCCGAGAAGAAGAATGCCGCCAACCGTCCTGTCATCGGACGGTTTGTCCGTATCGAGTTGCCCGGAAAAGCCAGGCATCTCTCTCTGGCCGAAGTCCAGGTCTTTGCCGCCGCCACCGGCACACCCAACAACCTGGCCTTGAAAAAGTCCGCCCGCCAGTCCAGCACGGCCTATGACGGCCCGGCAAAACTCGCCGTCGACGGCAACACTGACGGCCAGTACTTCGCATCAAAGTCCACAACTCATACCGAGAGCCAGGACACCCCGTGGTGGGAGGTCGACCTGGGGACCGACGTCCCCGTGTCCCTGATCCGCATTCACAACCGCACCGACTCGGGACTGTTCGCCAGGCAGGCCGGGCTGGTCGTTCGACTACTCGACTCCAAGCGCCGCACCGTCTGGGAAGACACCCTGAAAAGCAAGCCGACCGCAAGCCACCAACACCGCACCAGCCGTCCCGGGCCGATCGCCGAGGAGGCTGCCCGCCTGGCCGACCGACTTGCGACTCTCAAGAAAGACCGCCCAAAATTCCCCACGCTCCCGGTGATGCAAGACCTTCCCGGCGACAAGCACCGCGAAACGCACGTGATGATCCGTGGAAGTTTTCTCCAAAAGGGGAAGAAGGTCACGGCCGAATTCCCTGCCGGCTTCCATCCGGCCGCCAAGCAACTCCCACGTTCTCGACTCGGAGTGGCCAACTGGATCATCGACCCCGCCAATCCACTGACGGCCCGCGTGGCCGCCAACCGGTTCTGGAGCCACCTCTTTGGCCGGGGCCTTGTCCTGACCGAGGAGGACTTTGGCACACAGGGCAGCCCGCCCAGTCACCCGTTGTTGCTGGACTGGTTGGCCACGGAATTCATCCGTTCCGGATGGAACGTCAAGGGATTGCTGCGGACCATTGTCTCATCCCACACCTACCAGCAGGCGGCTCGCATCACGCCACGTGGCCTCGAGACAGATCCGACCAACAGGTGGCTGTCACGAGCCCCCCGCTTCCGCCTCGCGGCCGAGACCATCCGTGACCAGGGGCTGGCAATTTCCGGACTCCTCGATCGCCGAATGGGAGGAGCCAGCGTCTACCCATTCCAACCTCCCGGACTCTGGCAAGCGGCTTTCAACGGCCAACGCAAGTGGCCCGTCAGCATGGGGTCCCAGAAACACCGCCGTGGCCTGTACACCTTCTGGCGGCGAACCGTGCCCTATCCGTCGATGGCCACTTTTGACGCGCCAAGCCGAGAAATCTGCATGCCGCGCCGCATTCGCACCAACACTCCACTCCAGGCATTTGTCACGCTCAACGACCCCGTGTATGTGGAAATCTCACAGGCACTCGGCCACAGGATCGTCACGGAGGGGGGAAACACCGTGGAGTCACGGGTTGCTTTCGGGCTGCGACTGGCAACTGGCCAGCAACCCGCGGCTGCCCAACAAAAGGTGCTCACAGAACTGTTTGAAACCGAACTGCAACATTACCGAAAACACACGATGGCGGCCCGCCAATTGGCCTCCACACCGCCCAATGCGATTTCGGTCGATGCCGACACCGCGACAATGGCCGCGTGGACCGTCGTCGCCAACGTCCTGTTGAACCTCGACCAATCACTGACCCGGCCCTAACCGGCCCGGACTCTCCCCAACTTCATTGGGACCACGACATGGACCCCCGCCAGCAATATCTGCAGACCATCACCCGTCGCCACTTTCTTCGCGACTCCAATGTCGGGCTCGGCGCGCTGGCCCTCGGGAGTCTCACCGGAACGGCCAACGCCGCCACGGACGCCGCACGCCATTCTCAGAGCCCACCGTTGCCGGGACGAGCCAAGCACGTCATCTACCTGCACATGGCCGGTTCGCCACCTCAACATGAGCTTTTCGATTTCAAGCCGGCCCTTCTGCGTCACAACATGCAGCCGTGCCCCGATGACCTTCTCAAGGTGCTCCAGAAAGAACGACTTCCGTTCATCAATCTCAAAGCACGTCGCCCCAAGCTCCTGGGAACCCCCTACAGATTCCAGCCCCGGGGGGACAGCGGCCTGATGATCAGCGAACTGTTGCCGAAGCTGTCCCACCACGCGGACGACATGGCCATCATTCGCTCGATGCACACCGACCAGTTCAACCACGCTCCGGCCCAGTTGCTGCTTTATACCGGAGCCGCGAGATTTGGCGGCGCCTCCATGGGATCCTGGGCCACCTGGGGATTGGGGACAGAAAATGCCAATCTTCCAGGATTTGTCGTCCTCATCTCCGGCGGCACCGACCCCAGTGGAGGCAAGAGCCTGTGGGGAAGCGGATTCCTGCCATCAATGTTCCAGGGAGTGCAATGCCGGAGCGCCGGCGACCCGATTCTCTTCGTCTCCAACCCCAAGGGACTCGACCGAAACGTTCGTCGTCGCAGCCTGGACGCGCTCCGCAAACTGAACGAACTGGAACTCAAACGAATCGGAGACCCCGAAACCCGCACACGAATCAGCCAGTACGAACTGGCCTTCCGGATGCAGATGTCGGTCCCCGAGGTGATGGATGTGACCAAAGAACCCAAACACATCCAGGAATCCTACGGAACGACGCCTGGCAAAGCGTCGTTTGCCAACAACTGCCTGCTGGCCCGCCGCCTGGTTGAACAAGGAGTCCGCTACGTGCAACTGTTCGACTGGGGCTGGGATATGCACGGCACCGCAAAGAGCAACGACCTGGTGACCGCAATGCCCAAGAAGTGCAAAGAGGTCGACCAACCCATCGCCGCACTGCTCGGCGATCTCAAGCAAAGAGGCCTGCTGGATGAGACACTGGTGATCTGGAGCGGTGAATTTGGCCGGACCTCGATGAACGAGGAACGCAACGGGTCGAAATTCCTGGGCCGAGACCACCATCCGCACTGCTTCTCGATGTGGATGGCAGGCGGAGGCATCCGTGGCGGTGTGACTCATGGTGAAACCGACGACCTGGGCTATTTCGTCGCCCGCGACAAGGTTGGGGTGCATGACCTCCAGGCCACGGTGCTGCACCTGTTGGGATTCGACCCCCATCAGCTCTCATACCGTTACCAGGGACTCGACCAGAGACTGATCGGCCCGGCCGGTGATGGTCACGTGATCGCTCCCGTGGTGGCATAACGTCTCCCGCCAGGGCCAAGGAATCCGCGACGCCACCATCCTCACCGCGCCTTGGGCTTCGACCACGGACTCTGGTCAGCGGTGAGGAAATTGTACCGCGGCGTCAGTGGTGGCAACGGGACCTCCGGACTCCACACACCTCGCTCGCGGATCAACCGCCGTTTCTCTTCAATCCCTTCCAGGCGTTTCCGATCGCGTGTCCACCGTGTTCCACCAATGAACGACCTTCGGCCTCCGGTCTTGAGGACCTTGGTGCCCGTGAACAGGGTGAACAAGGTGCCGTCCGAGAGTTCCACGGTCTGCGGTTGCACGAGCCCGTCTGCGACAGGAACGTCGTCTCGCAACACCATTTCCGCCCCCCATGTCACGCCAAGGTCGCGTGTGAAACGGGCTCTCACTCCAAAGGGAGCCGCAAAGCGGCGTTGGTAACTGCACACGAGTGAGCCGTCAGCAAGCAGGGTGGAGTTGGGGTGCTTGGCCCGTATGGGAGTCGCCCGGGGATTCGACCAGGTCAAACCACCATCAGTTGAAGCGACCGAATAGGCCACACCCCCGGCAGCGGTACGCAACATCGCGAAGATCCGTCCGTCAGGCCACACCACCGGGTACACCTCGTTGAACCCACGTGGCGAGGGAGAGAGTCCACCGTCGGCCATGCGGATCATCTTCCAGGTCCGCCCCCCATCGCGGGAACGGATGACAAAGGGGTGGTTGAGCCCCCCCAGATCACTTTTGGGATCCCGGCCGGCCGGCCTGTAACCATGCAAGAAATTGACGATCGTTCCATCGTCCAGCAAACGCTGTCCAGGCGGCGAATTGACGGCCAGCCGGGCAAACAGGCCGAACTGCTGGTGCACGGGAAACTCCATCCAGGTCTTTCCCCGGTCTCTCGAACGTCGAATCCACATGCTTCCCAGGATCGCGCAGTAGTTGGCCCGCTTGCCCAGGTCCCAAACGTAGTACCCCCGTTGCACAAGCGATGCGATTTCTGATCGCGGATGCCGCATCCAGTGATGGGTGCCCGATTCCACGATAGTGCCGTCGGGCAAAAGGGAACGGTTGTCACGCGGACCTGGCCAAGGCCGGGACGCGATTTTCCAGTTGGCGGCCAGGTCGTCCGAGACCAGGACGACCCGGGCCTCGCGAGCCTGATACGCATCGGTATTCTCCGAGAAATTCAGTCCCGCCCGGACCCAGATCCGGTCTGCACTGTCACACCACGTCTGAAAATTGTTGACGACGTACCGGGAACTGCTGATCACCTCGACATCATATTTCCAATCCCGGCTCGTAGTTTGGCCGACAAGATTGTGTGACAAACACAGCACAACAATCACTAAACTCCATGCCAGGTCAAACAGATCGCTTTGCATCGAGTCGTCTGCGCAATCCCGCATCATCACCCCTCACCCGTCGTTGCTGTGCCTTGGAGAACATGATACAGGGTGGCGCCACACACAACCCCTTGCTCACACAATGCAATCGTGACCACCGGAAGCGACTTCGATGAACCAGCCGAGGACGATGTCTCCTTCACCTATTGCTGGCCGGACCAAACGGCACGTGTCGATACACTTTCTTTGGTAACCGCACCCGACAGTTCCCGGCTGCAGATCTGTCACGGGGCCGAAGCCATTCGCTGCAAAACCATGTCTCCGGGACAGCTCTCCCGCCGGCCAACCGCAATCCGACGCCCCCACTATTCACCACATCAGATCGACGATGACTTCCCATGCCTGGACCGATTGAACAATCCACAGCATTCGATGCCGCACTGCAATTGCACATCCAGGGCCAAGCAACCGAAGCCGAGACGGCTTACCGCGACTTGCTCGCGACCGCCCCGGACGCCTCTCGTGTCCACCACCTGCTGGGCCGCCTCCTCCACGAACAAAATCGAAGCAGCGAGGCCATTGAATCTCTTCGTTTATCGCTGGAGATCTCCCCGGACGACAGCCAGGTCATCAATGACCTGGCGTTGGTCCTTCAGGAAACTGGGAACCTCGATGAATCCGCGAACTGTTTTCAGCATCTCATCGACATCAATCCTCAAGACGCCCAGGCATGGAACAATCACGGGATTGTCCTCAAGGAGATGGGGCATATCGAGCGGGCCATTTCCGCGTTCAAAAAAGCAGCCCACCTTGATGCCGGACATGTCGATTCTCGCGCCAACCTTGGAAACGCGTACAAGTCGTGCGAAAAACTGGCCGAAGCCGAAACGGCCTACCGCGAAGCACTCCGCATCAACCCTGCCTCGCTGCATCTGTATCCCAGACTCGCTGCGGTTCTCCGGAGACGCAACAGGCTAGATCAAGCGTCCGAGATCTTTGCCCAATGGCTGTCCCACGATCCGGACAATCCAATAGCCGCCCATCTTCATGCGACCTGCACACCGGAAAACGTCCCGGCTCGAGCAGCACCGGCCTACGTCCGCGAAGTATTTGATGAATTCGCCGCAACCTTTGACCAGCATCTGCAGGAACTCGACTACCAGGGCCCCCAACTCATCGGACAGGCGCTGTCTGCCTGCCGGTTGGCAGAATCCGCCCCGGTCGACATTCTCGACGCCGGTTGCGGGTCCGGATTGTGTGCCCACCTGCTGAGACCTTTGGCCAACACCCTGGTGGGCGTCGACCTGTCCACAAAAATGCTGGACCGCGCCAGGGAACTTGAACTCTACGACGACCTGATCGAAGGCGATCTAGTCGAGGTGCTGCGGTCCCAGCCATCCGCTTTCGATCTCATTGTTGTCACAGACACTTTTGGCTACTTCGGTGACCTCGAACCAGCATTCTCGGCCGCCCAACATGCATTGTCCCCCAAGGGGTTCCTCATCTGCACGATCGAACTTGACCAGGTCCATTCCGACACCGCAGAGGGTTTCCGCTTGATGCAGAGCGGCCGCTATTGTCACACGCTCAATTACGTGGAAGCCTCCCTGGCCACGGCCAACCTGAAAGCCAACAGCATCACGACCGGGACCCTTCGCCGTGAAGCCGATGGCCGAGTTTCCTGCGTCGTCGTCACCGCACAACGGGCTGGATGACCCATGGAGGACACCAATTCACGTTTCCGTTCCATTCGAATTCGGTCACGTCCGCACTATTTCTCAAGAATCGACGCAACAACGTTCTGTTTTTCACGAAAACAGCTTGAAGGTCGCCCCCAAGCCTCTGCCACCAGAACGAGACCAGTCCCATGGCCAAACAAAAGGCCTCCATCCCCACACTACGTATCAGTCACCTGCCGGCGGATATTCGCCGCGCACTTCCGCTCGTGAAAACACGGATCAAGGCATCACTTCCTCCCACGGTGTTCCGAAACGAACAACACCAGCTTCCTCGCCCCAACCAGGGCTGCGAGTATCGGGAATTCCGAGTGGGTCACGCGCACCCGGGTGACAGTCGCAGTGCGGGAAAGCGAAGGCTCATCCTGGAGATCAACATCAAGGGTCGGGAGGTCCGGGAGATCTACTTCACGGACCGGCATTACCAGCCAGGGTCGTTTCGACGCCTGGTGTGATTGCCGTACTGGTGGCATTCCAGACCAGGTCTCGACCTCACTTCCGGTCATGTCGGCGATAAAAGTCGGCCAACCGATCAGGCGACACACCGCACGTCCAAGCCACCAGCAGACACCAGTTCAACAGGGTCTGCCGGATGAGCCCGCGTTGCCGCCACCGACGCGCGTCAACCTGCAACGGCCCCCGGACCACCGCCAACCGACCGACCCTCCGCAATTTGCGAGCCAACATCACGTCGTCCATCAGTGGAACCTCGGGAAAGCCACCGACGGCTTCGAAGCAGTTCCGTCTGACGAACACCCCCTGGTCACCGTAAGGCACCTGTCGCCGACCGGCTCTCCACGCATTCCCTCGCTCCAGCCACCGAAACAACCGACCACGGGCATCAATCGCCTGGCAAAAGGCGCCTCCCACCACGCTCGTGTCGTCCAAGGCCTCCTCAACCTGTTTTCCTGCGTCGACCGGCAACCGGCAATCGGCGTGCAGGAACAGCAACACGTCCCCACGTGTTGCTCGGGCCCCCGCATTCTGTTGAAGGGCCCGTCCCGGCCGACTCGAAATCAGCCGTGCGCCAGCCTCCACGGCAAGTCGACACGTTTCGTCGCAGCTACCACCATCGACAACGATCACTTCAACCGCGCCAGCCGCCCAGGCTGATGAAACAGCTCCCGCAACACGAGACTCCTCATTCACCGCGGGCACGATCACAGACATTTTCATGGCATCACATCCCAGCCTCTCACGCCCACCAATCTGGCCACACCCGGCCCGGCTGCGGTACCATTACTTGTCGAGGATCATCATTCCACTCGGCCCGGAAAAACACCACACCGTGCACAAACTTTTGACCACTGGCCTGGCTCTCGTCCTCGTCGCGTCGACAACAACTGCCGCAACACCACCGAACGCGAGTTGGCAATTCGACCGAGAACATCTCTCTGGCCGCACTTTCAACGCATTGGCCGGCCCGCTTCCGGCGCGTCTTACCGGCCAGCCCCAGTTCAGCCCGGCCAAGGCCCCGGGCCCACCCGCCGCAATCCGGCTGACCGGAAAAGCATCTCCGAGGCAGAGACTCCACGTTGGCAAAACCATCACCGATGCGGCCGCGGTACTCCCCACGACCCAGATGACCGTCTCGACCTGGATCCGAATCGACTCAGCCGGAGAATGGACAGGATTCATCAGCGCCGTCCAGGACAACGGCAACTACGAAAAAGGCTGGCTGCTCGGCCAACACAGATCTCACTTTGCCTTCGCCTTGTGCAGCCGCAAGACCGGGCGTTTGACGTATCTCGAATCCCCCCGGCTCTTTGAAACCGGCCACTGGTATCACGTCGTCGGAACCTACGACGGACAGAGTCAACGGCTGTACGTCGACGGAAGCCTGGAGGCCGAATCCACAACGCAATCCGGCCCCATTGACTACCCACCCAAGGGGGTACTCGCCATTGGTGCCTACGAAGACGACAACGAGTATTACCCCCTGACAGGCTTGCTCGAGCGGACCAGCATCTGGCACAAGGCGCTTTCGGCCGCGGACATCCAGGCCCTGTTCCGAAGCCGCGCCGACCGCTTCCCGGGAATCCTCGCCCAGCCTCCCAGCGTGGTCGACTGGCCCACCTTCAATCGAGACAACCAGCGAACTGGAATCTCGGAACAACCGCTCAAGCTCCCGCTGGTAAAACAATGGACGCACCACGTCCCCTCGCCGGCACCAGCCTGGCCCGACCCTGCACGCCAGGATTTCTGGCACCGAAAGCAAGCACTTCGAGGTCGTGTGAACTACGACAGGGCCCCGCACATCGTGGCCGCCGGCGGACGAGTGATCCTGGGCCACTCCGCCGACGACACCGTCCGTTGCCTCGAATTGTCCACCGGCCGATTGTTGTGGGCCTTCACCGCGGGTGGCCCTGTTCGCCTCGCACCGACAATTTCGGATGACCGCGTGCTATTTGGATCCGACGACGGACACGTCTATTGCGTCCGGCTTGACGACGGCCGCCGTCTCTGGAAACGCCCCGCAGCTCCTGGCGTCAGGTGGATCGCCGGCAACCAAAGACTCATCAGTGCCTGGCCGATCCGCACCGGCGTGCTGGTCGAAGCCGGTGTCGCCTACTGTTGCGCAGGAATCTTCCCGACGCAGGGTGTCCACCAGGTCGCGTTCCGGGTCAGCGACGGACACCGTCTTGCCGCCAACCGGGTGACCGTCTCGGCACAAGGTTATCTCACCCGGCGATCCGGCCGCCTGTTTGTGGACACGGGCCGGGATCCAGCCGGCGGGTTTCTCGCGGAACTCAAGCGTCGGGGCAAGGGAGTCGGCCGCGAAACCTCGACTCTCGCCGACGACTACCGTTTCTCTTTCGTTGGTGCAGGTGACCTGCGAATCGGTGGTGCCGATGGACACGTGGCGGCCTTCGACCGTCGATCCGGAACCAAGACATGGTCGGCCCCGGTCTCCGGTCGCGCCTGGTCACTGGCAATCGCCGGCGGGTACCTGCTGGCCAGCACCGACACTGGCGAGGTGACAGCCTTTGGGCCACGGCCTGTCGACAGGCCCATCTCGCACGACTCTCGGCCCACCCCATCCACTGCCTCACCGTCAGCTTCGACGACCGCCATCCTGAAGGCTCTGCCTCACCGCCGAGGATACGCCATCGTGTTGGGCGATTCGAATGCTCAAGAGGGAATCAACCTGGCGCGACACACGGCCTTGCAGGTTCACGTACTGCTCAACAGTCCGCAGGCCGTCACCCGCGCCCGCAAGACCGTGTGGCAGCACGGACTCGCCGGCCGAGTGACCCCGGTTCATTCGAAATCCCCCCGGGCAGAAACATACGTTGACTCGTTGTTCAATCTCGCACTAGTCCCCCCGAAAGCGACCCCGGCGCGTATTGCGACCGCGGCCCGCCTGGTCCGCCCCTGGGGCGGACTGGTTGTGGAATTCGGCAGTGGCAAAATCCTGTCCCGACGTGGCCCCCTGGAAGGAGCCGGCCACTGGTCTCACATGTACGCCAATGCAGCCAACACCGTCTGCAGCGATGACCGGCACGTCACCGGCCCCTTGGACCTGCAATGGTTTGGCCCGCCCGGTCCCCGGCAGATGATCGACAGGCATCATCGTACCGTTGCGCCGCTGTTTGTCGCTGGTCGCTTGTTCGTTCCCGGCGATGACCGTGTGATCGCCGTGGATGGCTACAATGGTACGGTGTTGTGGAACAACGCCGTGCCGGATTCACGCCGGATCGGGGCCTTCCGGGACTGCAGCTACCTGGCTGCGACCGATGACGCGGTTTACGTGGCCAGCGGAAACCGGTGTCTCCGATTTGATGGCGACACGGGCCGCACCCTCACGACTTTCACCGTTCCCTCCGCCGCTGACGAAAAACCCCGGGAATGGGGCTACCTGGCCGTTGTCGGCGACACCCTTGTCGGGTCGGCTGTCTCACCCGGCGCGTCCCGACGGAAACACTCACGAGAAGCCATCGAGGAGGGCACCTATTACGACCGTCGCCCCATCGTGGGGAGCGAATACCTATTCGCCTTCGACCGAAAGACCGGCCGTCACTTGTGGAGTTACCACACCGGCGCCGGCCTTTTGCCCAACCCCACCATCGCGATCGGCAACGGCGCGGTGAGCTTGATTGAAAGTGACAACAAGCAAACCGTCACAAAAGCCGTCGGCCGCGCCACCCCCAAGGACCTCTTCTCACAAGGTGCCCGGCTGGTCTCGCTTGACCTCAAGACAGGAAGTGTCCGTTTCAGTCGGCCGCACGACTTCTCGGCAATAGAGCATTCGGTCTACTTGGCCGCCTCGCCGGGCCGACTTGTGGTCGTCGGATCACGCAACGACGGCGAGGACCCCAAGAAATCTCGTGTCTGGTACGACATCCAGGTCTTCGACGACACCGAGGGGGACCGGCTGTGGAAGGGCACCCAAAAGCAGACGACTTCGATCGGTGGTTCACACGGTGAACAGGACCATCACCCGGTCATTGTTGGGTCGATGCTGTACTGCGAGCCGTTCGCGTGGGATCTCCTCACCGGCAAACGGGTGGCCGGCTTCGGCTGGAAGAACCAACATCGCCGCGGCTGCGGCACTCTCACCGCGTCGGCCTCAACCGTCTTTTTCAGGGACGGGACAGCCAGCATGTTCGATCTCGAATCCAACACCTATCGCAAGGTGACCACAACCACGCGTCCAGGCTGCTGGATCAACATGATCCCCGCCGGCGGGTTGTTGCTTGTCCCCGAGGCGAGTTCTGGATGCACCTGCAACTTCGCCATCCAGACGTCCCTGGCGTTCCGACCGCGAAAGCCCTGAACGAGGCATAAAGCCGCCCCCGCCCCGGCCACTTGCTCGCCGTCACTCAACGGCCACCGCTTCCCCCTGAAGCGCCTGCTCGCGCTGGATTGCTTCAAAAACTTCCTGGCGATGCACTGACACGTTGGGGGGAGCCTCGATCCCCAACCTGACCTTGTCACCTCGAATGTCGACGACCAGCAATGATATTTCTTCGCCGATCATGATTCGTTCGTCTCTCTTACGGCTCAACACGAGCATCGGTTCATCTCCGGAGTGGTGTCCCTCGGAAACACCGCTACCGGGCATCTCCACCCCAACACTAGCCCGCACAGGGCCGCGAGACCGGTGTAGTAACCAGAGGCCAACCGGCTGGGATTCGGATTACAACGATCGTGCCATGTCAAACGGCCTCGATGGTTGCCAGCAACCGGTCCAGCAAGATCACGGGGTCTGTTTCCCGGATAAACAAGTGCCGGTTCCTGGGTGCCATGAAACCCTCGCTGATCGACAATTCGATCAGTTGGCGAAATGGATCGAAGAAACCGCCCATATCGAGCACGCCAATCGGCCTGGAGTGGATTTTCAGTTGCCGCCAGGCGAGGACCTCGAAAAGCTCTTCAAATGTCCCCACTCCACCGGGCAACGCGATGTAGGCATCCGCCAACTCGTGCATCTCGGCCTTGCGCAAATGCATGTCCGGAACAACACGCATATCGTCCACACCCGAGTGCATCACTTCATCAATCGCCAAGCCATCCGGGATCACGCCAATCACGTCCCCACCCGCCTCCAGCACCGCGTCGGCCACGACCCCCATCAACCCGATCCCACCCCCTCCGTACACCAGGCCAACCCCGCGATCGGCCATCTCACGTCCCAGGCTCCGAGCCCCCTCCGCATAGGACGGATCTTCCCCGGTCTTGGAACCGCAAAAAACACAAATTCGCAGCACGGAAACACAACTCCACCAAAAAGGCCTCGGTTTTCGCTTCCAGAGACTCTGAACTGCGACACGGTAACCATCAACCCTCCAGAGCGTGGCGTCTCAACGCGAGGCGACACCCGACACAGGCCACACCGCAACAACCGGCCGACAATTCCTCGAGCGTTCCAACAGAACGAGTTTGCAGGGCAGGGGGGCCGAGGATTAGTATGACCGGGACTCCAAGACCTTCCTGGACGCCGAACTCATGACCGAACAACTGACGCGTCGCGGTTTTACCACCAAGACACTCGGGGCACTTCTGACCTACACATTGCTGGAAGACTTGGCCAACCAGGATCTCTTCGCTGCCGAGGTCAAACCGATCACTCGAAAATGGCTGACCGACGTCAATGACCTCGCGCGTTCGGTCAAAAACAAGAAGATCAAACAGGTTGCCTGGCAGAAGCAGGTCGAGGCCCTCTTCGAGAAGGTCGAACTTGCTGACCTGTTGAAGATGGTTGACTTTGAAAAACTCGCCAAGAGCACCAAGTTCGTGGAGAGTGGCGCCCGAAGCCTCAGGTTCGAGTTCCCCAAGATTGAAGGTTTGCCAACGCAGTACGTCTTTGGACGCCAGATCTTCGCCCTGAAAAAGAATCGTTCGGTCGTGCCTCACGGTCACAACAACATGGCCACCGCCTTTCTCATTCTCGACGGAAAACTCCGCGGTCGCCATTACGACCGGGTCGAAGACCGTGAGAAGGAGTACATCATCCGCCCCACGATCGACAAGATGTTTGCCGCCGGCGGCCATTCCTCGATCAGTGACTACAAGGACAATGTCCACTGGTTCAAGGCACAAAGTGAGAAAGCCTTCATCTTCAATATCCACGTGCTGGACGTCACACCTGGGGCGAAGAAGACCGGCCGCATTTACGTCGACCCCAACGGAAAAAAGCTCAAGGGTGGCCTGATCCAGGCTCGCAAGATCGGTTACAAGGAAGCTCACGACCTTTACGGCTAGCCCCCAGGTTTTTTACGAGATATGCCAGTTCCGTCTGGCAGGAGACCTTCTTCGGTGCACCCTCGACCCCTTTCGGGCCTGCGGGTCCTGGACCTCACCCGTGTACTTGCGGGGCCTTATTGCACGCTCCTCCTGGCCGACCTGGGCGCCGACGTGGTGAAAGTCGAGCGTCCAGAAACCGGCGACGATGCCCGCTCTTTCGGACCATTTCTCGAGAACGGACACAGCGCGTATTTCGCCAGTATCAACCGCGGCAAGAAAAGTATCGCCCTGGACCTCAAGGATGACGCCGACCGGGCCACTTTCCTGCAACTTGTCACGCGGGCCGACATTCTGGTCGAGAATTATCGTGCTGGCACAATGCTCAAGTTGGGGTTGGATTCCGAGAGTCTCTGCAAACACAACCCCAGGCTGATCTACGCCTCGCTCTCCGGATTTGGGCAGTCCGGAAGTGACACGGACCGCGCGGCCTACGACATCGTGGTTCAGGCGCTCAGTGGACTCATGAGTATCACCGGAGCCGGACCGGGGCAATCCGTCCGTGTCGGCACTTCGATCAGCGACATCCTGACCGGCATTTTCGGTGCCGTGGCTATTGTCTCAGCCGTGCACGGCCGAACAACCTCCGGAGAGGGCACCGTCATCGACCTGGCAATGCTCGATTGCACCGTCGCCGCGCTCGAAAACGCCATCAGCCGGTTCACAACCTCCGGAGTCTCCCCGGCTCCGCTGGGGACCAGGCACCCATCGATCACACCTTTCCAGTCGTTCCCCACGGCCGACGTGCCGATTGTCGTCGCTGCCGGCAACGACTCACTCTGGACTGCACTGTGCCGCTGCCTGGATCGTGAAGACCTCGCCACCGACCCGCGGTTTGTCAGCAATGCTGACCGGACAGGGCACCACGAGGAACTCGATGCAGAACTCACCCAGGCCTTTTCACAGCGTCCCGCCACGGAATGGTTGCGTCGATTGGCCACGGCCGGCATTCCCTCCGCGCCAATCCGTTCGATTGAAGACGTTGTTGCCGACCCCCATCTCGCCAGCCGTGAGATGTGGCACACGATGAACGACGGCCACGGAGGAGAACTCCTGACCGCCGGATCCCCGTTCCGCATGAACGACACAGCACCACCGCTGTCACCAACCACGCCGGATCTCGACGAACACCACCAGGAGATCCTCAGCCAATGGCTCATGGACGACTCACGCTGAGACGGGCCCGGCACGACGACCTCGCCGACTTGGTCAAGCTGGAAGCCGCCTGTTGGCCAACGCCACTCGCGGCGAAACACGACCAACTGTCCGCCAGGATTGCCACTTTTCACCGTGGGCAACTGGTGGCCCAAATCGGAGAACAACTTGTCGGCTACAGTTCCGCCCAACGCATCCATGCCGAACTGATCACAAACGATCCGCTCCAGTACAACACCGTCACCGACAACGACCGCTTCACCACCACGCACGCCAACGACGGCGAGATCTACCAACTTGTCGGCGTCTCGACCGCTCCAGAATTCCGCGGTCGCCGGATCGCACGACAACTCATCGACCTGCAAATCGCTTGCGCGTGGAAACTTGACGGCGTTCGGCGTGTCATGGGTTTCACGCGTCCCGCGGCGCGCCACCTCACCCCCGAACTCTCGCTCGAGTCGTACGTCGCCATCCAACTCACCGCTCGCGGTTCAGACAAAACTCTCGCATTTCACCTGAACGCCGGTGCGAGGATCGTATCGTGCCACGACAATTTCCGGCCCTCCGACCAGCAGAGCTTGGGAGGTGGAGTCTTGATCGAGTATTCACGGTAACCGGCAACAAGGTCGATCCCCAAAACTCCAGTCACGTAAGCCAAAAGAGTGGCAACGGCCAATTGTGAACTCTGCCATCACACAGCAGAACCGCAGTTGTCCACCCTCGAGAGCCGAAGTAAACTAAAGGCAAGGAGTGTGACACCTCCCTTCTCGGAAAGGCCGTCGAAAGCCATATTATGGCGGCCACCTCCACTACGGGCCTGAAAAGGAATTTGGACGTGAACAGAGTCCAAAAGCCGCATCAACCGACCGTTCCCGGGCACGAAGCCGATGGAACAGCTGGCATCGTAACTCCCAAGGAACGTCCAGCCTGGGCCATGAGCCTGGTTTTTCATATCGCTATCCTGGTGGCGCTGTACAGCATCACCCAGGTGACCTACTCGGGCCAAGATTCCACGGTGTTGGACAGCCTGTTTCAGGAGTTCGACCCCGAGAACTACAGCTTCGATTCGGTCGTTGTCGAGACGATGGGCAACAAGAGTGACCTCGATGAGCCCTCTCCGTCGCAAGCCGCCTCCACCAGCCTGAGCACCACGCCGCAGCAGGAGGTCCAGAAACGCCTCGACGAAAAGGTGCTCAAAATTGAATCACCACAAACCGCGGAAATTGCCCTGCCACCCGAGAACGAGTTTGCCGATGTCATCGACATCCAGGGGCAGACTGAGAATCCCGGTGGTATCGAAGGGGCGGTGGACCGAATGGCGGTCGAGATCGACCGATCACTCCAAAATCGCAAGACGCTGGTCATCTGGCTTTTCGATGAATCTGGATCAATGGAAGCGAGGCGCAACGCGATCGCCGATCGTTTCGAGAGCATCTACAAGCAACTGGGCGGATTGAAATCTGCGGACGAAAAAACTCAACGTCGGCCATTGAAAACGGCTGTGGTCGGTTTCAGCGACAAGACGAACTTCTACACCCCACAACCAGTCGACGATGTCAACGAGATCGTCACCAAGATCAGAAACATCAAGGCAGCACAATCGCCGGACGAAAATGTTTTCACTGCCGTGAGCCAGGTCACCCGCAAGTGGCTCAACTACCGTCGCCGCATGCGATACGACGTGATGGTCGTCATCGTCACCGACGAACGGGGCAGTGACTACGGCCAGGACGGAGCCGCCCTGGAAAAAGTCATTCACCTCACCCGTTCCAACGGAATCCGTGTCTACTGCATTGGCAACGCAGCGGTGTTCGGACGCGAGAAGGGCTGGGTTCTCTATACGTACCCGGATGGTTACAGCCAGGAATGGGATGTCGACCAGGGGCCTGAGACAGTGATGATGGAGCGGTTGAACCTGCCCTTCTGGGGCACACGAGGTTTCGGGCGGTTCCAGATGTCATCCGGATACGGTCCTTACGCATTGAACCGCCTCTGTTCGGAATCCAAGGGAATTTACCTGATTGCTGACGAGGGACGTGGCCAGAAATTCAATCCCGCTGTGATGCGTGGTTACCGCCCCGACTACCGGCCAATCCGCACCTACCTCAAGGATGTTGAAACCAACGACGCAAAGCGGAGTTTGTTGCGAGCGGCGGTGCTCACTCGCGAGCGACAGATTCCAGTCCTGTCGCTCTCATTCGACGCCCCCAATGACAACGTCCTCCGCACAGGACTCAACGACGCGCAGAAACCGGTCGCCGAACTCGATTTCCGGCTTCGCGAACTCCAGGCCGAACTCGAGACCGGTGAAGACGATCGAGAGAAGCTCTCCGAGCCCCGCTGGCAGGCCGGTTACGACCTGGCAATGGGACGCGTGTTGGCCATGCGTGTCCGGGCGTACGGCTACAATGTTGTCCTCGCCCAGATGAAAAGCCAGCCGAAGTCATTCAAGAAAAAAGACAGCAACCTGTGGCGGCTCACTCCAAACCGTGACATCACCTCCGGTGGAGCCGTCAAACGACTGCACAAAAAGGCTCTCGAGTACCTGAACCGCGTCGTCGATGATCACGCCGGAACACCGTGGGCACTCCTGGCCGAGCGCGAACTCAGCGCCCCCATGGGTTGGGGGTGGCTGGAGGCTCATCGTGCCGCAACAACTAGCGGCAACCGGGGCGCGAACAACAACCAACCGCGAGTTCTGTTTGTCACCGACCCCAAGACCGGTAAGAAAAAACGCGTCATGGTCAAAGACAAGAAGAGACCGCGGCCACCACTCTAGCCCATCTTTCGAATGTCAAATGCAAACGCAGACCCGAAATCTTTCTGCACTCTCTACATCGATCCTCGTCCACGGCACCGTGATCGTGGTGCTGTGGCTCCTCCGGATCGACTTGCTCCCGGCCATTCCCGACGTCGTGGTCGAAACCTTCTTCAACGACGAGCAGACCCAAGAACGCTTCGTCAAAGAACTCGACGAACAAACAGAAATCTCCGAAACACAGAACGTCAACGCCGGCGGGGTCGTCTCAACGACCATCGGAGGAGCCGGAACCGTCCAGGTGGCCCAGACCAAGATCGAAGCTTCTGAATCCCTCAAGGAACCCGACATCCAGGTCAACATCTCGGATGTCAACCTGCCGGGCCAGGAGTTTCTCGGCGACGATCTCGGTGTCGGAGAGGTCAACGGAGAGGTCGGTGCGGTTGTCGAGGGTTACGGGGCCGCCTTGTCGAGAATCACCCAGGAATTGATCCGCATGATGCGGGAACGCAAGGTGATGGCCGTCTGGCTCTTCGACGAATCCGAAAGCATGAAGGATGACCAGAAGGAGATTGCCACGGAGTTCCACAAGGTCTATGAGGAACTCGGCATCCAGCAAAAGCAGGACCAGGAGATCAAAAAGAAGGGAGAGGTCCTGATGACCTCGATCCTGGGGTTCGGCAACCAGATCAACGTCTTGACCAAGACACCCACCGGCGACGTGAAAAAAATCCAGCAGGCGATCCAGCAGATCGGGATCGATCGCACCGGCAAAGAAAACATGTGCAGTTCCATCGCCAGGGTACTCGATCAATTCACGCCGCTGGCACGCAAACAAAAACGCCAACTGGTGGTGATTGTCGTCAGTGACGAATCCCCCACGGATCACGTGCAGATCGAACAGGCCATACAGAGAGCCAAAAAAGCCGGGGCCCCGATCTACATCCTGGGCCGGGAGGCCATTTTCGGGTACCCCTACGCTCGGCTGAGATGGAAAGACCCGGTTTACGGGCTCAATCACTGGGTCACAATCGACAGGGGCCCGGAAACAGCCTTCCCCGAGTGTCTCCAGTACGATGGCATGCACCGCCGCTGGGATTCCTTCTCCAGCGGCTTTGGGCCTTACACCCAGGTCCGGCTGGCAAAACACAGCGGTGGCATTTTCTTCATGTTGCCGGGTGAAGAAGAACAACTCACCGGCGCCGGAGCCCATGAAAATCGAAAGTTTGCAGCACTGGCGATGAAGGAATACGAGCCATTGCTGTTGGCTCGCCGGGAATACGCCCAACAGGTCACGTCGCGGCCTTTCCGCGTTGCGATCTCCAACATCATCGCCCGCCTCAACCCCAACGACTACCCACTGATCCCCACGCATGATCCGAAATTGAACATCCAGCAAACTCACTATTCGATCGAGAAAGCCGAATTTCAACGCCAGGCGGTTGAAGCCGGACAACGGGCATTCCGGGCGATGACCTTGATGAGCGAGGCGATCGCGATCCTGGACAAGAACGATCCGTTACGCGATGGCGAGAGTTCACAAAGATGGCGGGCCAATTTTGACCTCATCCGGGCCCAGTGTTACGCCTACCGGGTTCGGCTTTTCCAGTTCCTGCTTACGCTCGACCGGCACGCGGTAGAATTCCCACCGCTCAAGAATCCCAAGAACAACAGGTGGCACTTCAACCGGTCCCGCAAGATGACAACGCCCAACGACACTCAGTACCGGCGAGTCCAGGTGCAACTAAAAACCAAGGCCAAGCGAGAGAGCTTCCTGGCGGAGATGAAGGAGCAACAATCCCGGGCCACGCAGTTGTTTGAACTCGTCCTGTCGGAACACTCCGGAACACCCTGGGCCCGTCGCGCTCGCTGGGAACTCGACGCGGGCTACGGAATGACGATCAACGAGGGTTTTCACGACCCCCGTTACAAGGAAGTGGGCAAGCGGATCAAGGTGCCCAAGTTCTAGGCCGCCTCGTCTTCTTCTGATGCTTTCTCTGCAATCCGTCCCGCGATAATCGTGTCGACAAACAACTGCGACGCGTGGAACATCAACATCGGGAAGACCGCGAACGGATTCATGGCGGCAATTCCGATTTCTGGACTCGTGGCCAGGTAGACACCGATGGGAAGAGTCTTCTGGCTACTGCCAAACAACACCGCGATCCGGTCTTCCCGAGAAAACCCCATCAAACGTGCCCCCAACCCTCCCACTGTCATCGCCGCCAGGTGAATCACCAGGCAGCACCCCCAAACAATCGCGATCGCTCCGGCAGCAACTCCGCCTGTGCGCAATTGGGGTCCCGCTTTCAGTGATGCGGCCGCAAAGACCAACACCAGGATCAACCCCTGGGCGGTGATCCCAATTCGTGGTTTGTGCTCTGTGGCAAATCGCCCCGCTGCGGGGATCAGCCTGGCGGCTTGGCCCAGAATCGTCGGCACCAGCACAACATAGAGCAATCGCTCCATCATCTGCACCACCTCCAGTTCCGCTTGCCCACCCGACAGCTTGCTTGTCGCCAGGTTGAGCCAGAATGGGGTAATCAGAAAACAGAGGGTGTTGGTCAGCAATGTGGTCAACAGGCTAACGGCATCGTTGCCCCCGGCTTTGCGTGTCCAGACCGAGACGGCGGCCAGTGTGCAGGGAACACTCGCAGCGATCATCAACCCCACCTGAAAACTCTGGTCGCCTTGAATCCCCATCAGTCCCCAGCCGGCCAAGGGAATGGCGACGGAGTTGACAAGCGACGCCCAGAGCACCGGCAACGGAAATCTCAAGGACTCACGCAATTTCCCGCTGTCCAGGCTGAAGGCCATCAGGAACAGGACGATGCGAGTGATCCAACGGGGCGCGTCGGCCACCACGGCACCGAAACCGTTACCGCTTTCCCATTCCGCCAGGACGTCGGCCGGAATAGCCATCCCGACAGACAACCCACCGGTGACCAGTGCGACCAGCCCCACCAGGAACCAGTGTTTCTTTAAAAAGGCGATCGGCATAGACGGACACGTTAGCGACTGCCCGCACTGTCGTCACCTCACTTGGCCTCATCCGGCGGCGTGGCGGCCTTCTCCGCCTTCTTCGCCAGGGGTGACCAACGTGCCACCAGCACCTGGGCTCCGAACCAATGAGGGTCATCATCGGGAATCGCCTGCAACAGCTTCACCGCCTTAGCCCACTGCTTGAGTTCTCCTCGCCACAGCCCTTCCAACCACACGGCTCCCGACTCCCACTCATGAGCTCCGGTGCGTTCCATGTAATCCTGCAACGCCTTGGCGGCGGATTCTACCCGCCCCTGTTCATACTGGCACACCGCAGCCCAGAACGCAGCGTCATCGGCTGCCTCGGCGTGCACCAATCGCACACGCGTCGGCAACAGCGCTTTGAACGCCCGCTGTTCATGCCGTTCGATGAACCGCATCTCCTTGGGCAGCGGGGGAATATCCCGCCACATCCGCACCTTCAAGTACGTGGTCACAACCGACTTCCATTCGCCCAACAGTTGCCGATTCCTCGCCTTCCGGTGACGAAATTCTCCCCTTTCGGCAATATCAAGTCGAACATCTTGCGTCTCACGGTCCGACAGGATGTTGCGAATCGGTATCGGTGACTCAAACGCCCGTGACCGCAACGCAAACACCTGAAGTTGGCTGGTGTTCAATGACACGTTTCCGTCGAGCCGTTGTTCCGGATACTCCCAGATACCAATTGATGCCTCCTGGAACCCTTCGGCTTCCACCTTGGCCACTCGCGCCAACACGCCCTCGGGCACAATGTCGCTTTTTTCCAGTGGCTGCCACAACAAAACGTCGTTCTCGCTCGAGAGAGCCAACTGAAGACGTCGCATCCGGGCAGACCAAAAACTCGTCGCACCAACCAGCAACACGCGAGCCTCACTCAAGGACGCGGCCGTGAAAGGGTAGGGGGTGTCGGGTGAGACGGACATCGCAGCCAACACCTTGGGATTTTTCACCGCCTCCGAAAGTGTCGCAGGGCGGTCGATGGCGCCCGCGGCGAGATCCCCCTCCAGCGTCAACACCGGCAACCCCAACTCGGGATCATAAAGATACACCTCTCCACCAAGCAGGACACCGACCAGCACGTTCTTCGGCGACTCCTTGGCTTGCAACACGACCGCATCAATCCTCAATTGCCGCAACAAATTGATGAACAACCAGGCACGGTCACGTGCATTCCCCTCTCCAAACATTGCCACCCCAAAAGGCGCCAACGGCAGGGTCGAGTCTTCCTCGGACCGCAACACGATGTTGCGGGTGACGTAAAAAAACAAACGTGTCGCGCGTTCGAGATCGGTATCGGCTGCCGCTGCCACCAGGCTGGAAATTCTCGCGTACCACAAGCCGTCGCGAATATGCGTGACATCCCGCTTGGAGAACCGTGTCGCCGTGATGCGGCCGAGAAGTGCTTTGTCGAGTCGATCGACATACACCTTGTCAACAGGCTCCTCCTGCTGAACCAATTCGCCTCCCATCGACACCCAGTCATTCAGCAAGCTGACGACGGTTGCATGCTTTGTGACAATCAGCAGGCTCTCTGGCTGAGACATTTCCACCAGGGTTTTCAACACATCGTCACGACGGTTCTTGCGCCCTGCGGCCGTCTCGGAGTTGCCTCCGTTTGGCTGAACTACGCTCTCACCAGAGCAACCCCAGCAAACCCCCAGGAGCAGGAATCCGATGATTGACCGTTGGATCAACACCCCTGGCGTTCTTCCGCGATGGTTCCACACCGATCTATCCCCTCTCAAACACCCCTGAACAAACCGCATTCGTTTCACCCTGTTTCCCAAACCACTCCCTGTCAACCACCCCGTGCCAGGGGAACCTGTCACACCACCGGATCCAGCACCACGTCACGAATCCGCAGCAAATTCACCCACATTTTTTCGAGTTCCGCGAGCGGAATCATGTTCGGGCCATCACTACGGGCCGTGTCGGGTTCCGGATGTGTTTCGGCAAAAACGCCATCACATCCAGCCGCGACCGCCGCCCTCGCCAGCAACGGAACCATGTCCCGTTGCCCACCCGTCGTGGCCCCCCCCGGCAACTGAACGCTGTGGGTGGCATCAAATATCACGGGGGCCCCGGTCTGCTGCATCACCGGGATCGCCCGCATGTCATTCACCAACCGTCCATACCCAAACGTGGTGCCTCTTTCGGTCAGCAACACGCGGTGATTCCCGGCATCCACACACTTGGCGACGATATGTCCCGTGTCCTCGGGCGCCAAAAACTGAGGTTTCTTAACATTCACGACCCCACCGTGCTTGGCCGTGGCCGCGGCGGCAGCGACGACGAGATCAGTCTGGCGAGAAAGAAATGCTGGAATCTGAAGCACTCCACACACTTCCGCTGCGGGTTCAGCTTGTTCGGGCAAATGGATGTCGGTTGTCACAACAAGCCCGGTCTCATCGCGCACACGTTCCAATGTGGCTAGACCCGCGTCCAAACCCGGCCCGCGAAAACTGTCGATACTGGTTCGATTCGCCTTGTCGAAACTGGCCTTGAACACCAGGGGAGCACCGACTCGCTCGGCCATCCTCGCCAACTGCATGGCAATTTCCCGAGTCAATTCGTCCGATTCGATCACGCACGGGCCTGCAATCAAAACCAGTTGCTCACCCGCTCCACACGACGCCTCGCCCAGGGGCAACGGATTCTCAACCACGCTGACGTTTCCTTCATTCACCAGGCACAAAAACCCGTAACGCCCCCGGCAGGCACTCCAACTCGACCGGCACCTCACCAGCAGGATCGCCATCGACCTGAAAGGGCACCGTCCCCTGGTCTGGCTCAACCGGCACGATTCGCACCCGCCGGGCCCTCACAACTTGTACATCCCCTGCCTGTTCGTGCGTTCCGCGCCACAACTTAATTGAGTACCGGATCATTTGGAACGCCGATCCACGCTGCAACACTGTCACTACAAATCGGCCGTCGTCCTCCCGGGCCGTTTGCCCCACCTTCAACCCCATCCCGTAGGCCGGAAGATTTGACACCATCACCTCAACACCGCGGATGGGATCCGGGTTGTCATCCAGGTAGACATTCAACGCCGGGTGCTTGTATTTCCGCAAAGCAGTCCAGATCGGCTGAACATAGGACAGGTGTGTGATGTGTCCGGACCGAACCCGATCAAGTTCATGAGCAATAAAGGCATCGAATCCAGCGCTGGCCACCAAGGTAAACAATTGGCCATCGGCTCTGCCAACATCGATTTTCCGCGTGCAACCCTGCGCAATCAGTTCTCCCAGCCCCTTGCCTTCTTGAGGCAAGCAAAGAAACCTGGCCAACAGGTTTTCGGTTCCCAGAGGCAGCACGGCGATTGGAACTTCCGGATGTCGATTGACGACATCNACCACNGTCCCGTCCCCNCCTGCTGCCACAACAGCCAGNAAATTTTGACGTGAAACAGGTTCTCCCACCCGCACATCCAACTCGTCGCGGTCGCGAAAGATGCGGGGGACNATGCTGTGTCGACGCANCGCGCAACACAGCTCGACCAGTTCCCGACGACGACGCCCAGACCCTGAACGCGGGTTGCGTTGGATGGCCACCCAGGGTTTTTCCATCACGACAGTCACGAAAGCCACGCCTCCAATTCGTCCAACGCGGCAATCTCGCTAGGCCGCCCCGTCCCCGGTGCATCGTCCGTTACGCCGNCCGGGTTTTTCCCTCGATCCAGTAACACGGCCTGCAATCCCGCCNCCAGGGCCCCCTGGAAGTCGTTGACGGGATCGTCTCCGACCATCAGGACTTCGTCAGCCCGACAACCACACGCTGTCACCAACGCGTCAAAAAACAATGCCCCGGGTTTTCGCCAGCCCACCTCCGAAGAGACAATCACCGCCCGCGCACGCTGCAAAGGCGACCAGCCCAAACAGACGGTGTGCAAACGGTGATCGAAATTGGACGCNATCACNATGTCCAGCCCTCGGCTCTCGATTTTTGNGATCGTCTGCTCNACGTCCTCGTANCATCGCCACGCCGAAGCTNTTCCAAAATGTTCAAACAGTTCATCAAAACATCGCCNCACGNCAANCTGATCCNCAAGACACGCAAACACTTCCCCAACAATCCATCTCCACCGTTCCCGTTCCATTTTCTCGCTTGTCCTCAATCCGTTTTCACCACTTGCCATATCGGTTTCAGCACAGATGGTGAATGCCTCGGACAAACGCCTGGCCACCTGGTCTCGCCCCAGGTCACTGCCATGTCGGCGGCCAATTTCAACGTATGCGTCCACCACCGGTGGATCGGCTTCAATCAGCGTTCCCACGGCATCAATAGCAACACAACGGATCGCAGCCGGCGCACCGGAATGGCTTGAGATGCCTTCGGAACATGACGACGGCAACCGGGGTCCGCTCATGCCGTCACCTGCCAGTCGCGACGCGACACCTCCACACGCCGCAACGCAGTCCGATCGATCGTGACCCCCAGCCCCGGCCCGGAGAGCGCCGGCGCATACCCTCCGCGCCCGAATGTCAGATCCTCCACCGTCAACCGCTCCGCCACGAGGTAACGGTCGAAACTCCCCTCGAGATAACGAATACCGCCGACGGATGTCGCAAAATGCCGGCCCGCTGCCGAAAGAATTCCCGTTTCGCCAACCTGGCAGCCCAGTTGGTAACCGAGCCCCGCCTGGTGCGCTGCCGATGCAATTTCCAGCGAATTCAGAAATCCACCGCACTTGGACAAGCGAATATTAAACAGGTCGCAGGTGCCCGATTCGATGGCCAGTCTCGCATCCCCCAGGCTGCACAAAGACTCGTCCAGCATAATTGGAACGTCGAGTTCCTGGCGGACGGCCGCCAACCCCGACACATCGGAGTGCGGCACGGGTTGTTCTAGCGAGGACACACCAAGCGACATCAAAGGGGCCATCTTCTGGACAACTTCCTCACAACTCCACGCTTCGTTCGCATCAAGCCTGAGATCGACACCAGGGCCTACAGTCCGCCTGACCAACGACAGCAGACCGTGGTCATCAATTCCGGCAACGCCAACCTTGACCTTGGCCTGGTGGAAACCAAACAAACGCAGCAACCATCCACGAACGCGGATCTTCCAGCGGCGTGTCGGCGTGAACGCCAGGCTGTAACGAGCTCGGTCCGAAGCATCACGAATCCCCATTGCCGGGGCAAACAATTCCGTGATCCGCGAGAAGGAAACGCCGGCCCACCGCGTGGCTGCGTCCAAGATGGCCAGTTCCAGGGCACACCGCACCGAATGCCCAAAACAATCCCTGCGTTCGGATGCGGCGGGCGAACCGCACGACTCCGGGGAGCTCAGCGTCAGACCGCGAC
>PBOU01000159.1 GCA_002724415.1 Planctomycetaceae bacterium | reverse complement strand
GATCTTGACAAGTGTCTCCAGCCCCTTGTCCGTCACCCCGGTATCGTTCAACAGTACCGACTGAAGATTGGACAGCGACTCCAGGGCGGCCAGGTCAGCATCCTTGAGAGTGGCTCCACGCAGGCTGACTTCCGTTATCCGTCCGTCACCCCCACGCTTGAACACCGCTCCCAAATCTTTCAGCGCAGACACGGTGGCCTCGTCATCGGAAACCACCTTCTTGACCTTTGCGGCCGAATCCCCCACGGGAGGCGTTTGGGCCTGGTTGGAAGAACTCTTATCCGAGCCACATCCGGCACCAAGAAACAAAAACAACAACCCAGTCAAAGACAACGCTCGCACGAGTTCACTTCCTCTACCAGGGGACGTCAAAACACCATCCACACAAACACTCACACCTCGGCCAACCGCGTGGCCGAATCTCCGAAACGGTCCAACTGAATATTGAACTTGTCCATCAGCGACAGGAACAGGCTACACATCTGGCGATGCGATTTGCCCTGGTAATCCAAAATTCGACCACCTGCCAATTTTCCACCACCACCGCCCAGCAAGACCACGGGCAACTGCGACGCATTGTGAGCGCCCGACATCATGCTCGAGCAATACATCATGATGGTGTTGTCCAACGCAGTCCGCCCCCCCTCCTGCACCGCGTCGAGTTTCTTTGCGATGTAGGCCATCTGGCTGAACATGAACTGGTTGACCTTCAAATAATTCGCGTTGTTTCGGTGAGACAACTCGTGATGGCCCACTTCGATTCCCAGGTGTGGAAATCGAAGATAACTGTGATCGTTATTGAGTTTCAGGGTACACACGCGAGTCGAATCGGTCAGGAATGCAAGCACGACAATGTCACACATCAACTTCATGTGCTCGGGCAAATCCTGTGGAATTCCATCGGGCGGGCGAGGAATATTGGGTTTCTCCAGCGCCGGTCTCCATCCCTGCAATTCGCCTTTCTTTCCCGAACGCTCGATCCGGCGCTCCACCTCGCGAATCGAATTCAGGTACTCGTCAAATTTTCTTTGATCGACTCGACTGATTCCCTGTCGGAAACGACGCGCCTCGGCCAACACCGCATCCAGGACGCTCCGGTCACCACGACTGATCCGGTTGTTGAACAGCCGATCGAACGCCAGTGCGGGATACACCTCCAACGGAGTTGGATTCGTTGGCGAACTCCACGAGATGTGCGAACTGTACAACATCGAGTAATCCTTGTGGATCCCCGGGTTGGACCGCTCGCACCCCAGTACCAGGCTCGGCACCTTAGTCGAACGCCCATACCGCTGGGCGATGACCTGGTCAAAACTCGTGCCCGACCGAATTGCTCCACCCGAGGCGAGGCTGGCACCCGACAACAGGTTGCCGGTCTGTGAACTGTGAATATTGCCTTTGAGCGCTTCGGCATTGAACAGGCCGCGGATGAAGGTGAGGCGTTCACGAAACTCAACGAGCGGCGTCAACACCTTTCCCAGTTCCATCGCCGATCCAGCCCCCTTGGCGTTGAATTCACCCGAGTGAAATCCGTTACCAGAGAACAGCACGGCCAGCCGCGTGGGAGCCTGGCTGCCGACATTTCCCGCCCGACGAGCCCGCGCTTTCGATGTTTTTTCGTCGCCCCAGACACGACGCGATTCCATCCACGGCAATGCCAGTGTCACACCACCGGCCCCACGCAAAAACGTGCGCCGTGAGTACTCATGCGTCATCGGCAGCCCCTTTGTAATGTCACCGGACCGGTAGAGATCACGGGAGACGTTCTATCGCTGGGATGTTTCGGTCACCCGGGTTTCTCGCCCACGAATCTGGCGGAATTGAGGAGACAGCACAATCATCTCAATTGCCACAGACAGGCGAAAGTCGTTTTGTTTCATCCGCTGGTGAATATCGTCGAGCAGGGGTTGATCTGAGAGTTGTGTCTGCCGGCCCAAGGCATAGCCAAGCAACTTGCGATTGAATTGCCTCACAAAATCGTCCCGCCGCTTGGTTGCCAGGTACGTCCGCAACCCCGGCAGGCCCCGGACAATCGAACCATCGGGCAGTCGGGAGGTGGCATCAAGATCACGTCCGGCGAGATCTCGCTTACGGGATCGGCCGATCGTGTCAAACTCCTCAAGCGCAAATCCAAATGGATCAATCCGCTGGTGACAGCGTGCACATGTCTTCACCTCGCTGTGTTTGGCAACCAACTGTCGCATGGTCAAACCGTCGGTCTCTGTTTCATCGGCAGGCAACTGCGGCACTTGTTTGGGTGGACGTGGCAACTTCTCGCCCAGCAACACTTCCGAAATCCAGTTGCCGCGAAGGATCGGGCTGGTTCGAGCGGCTCCCGATGGTCTGGCCAATGTGGCAGCCAATCCCAGCACCCCACCGCGGCCCCGCGATCGCATTCCCGTCACTCGCTGCCATTCACCCTCAGCCTCGGGCACCTCGAATTCCTGCACCCCGTAGAACGCCGCCAATCGCTTGTTGACGAAAGTGTGATCCGCATTCAACACCGACATCAGTGACCGGTCCGAGGAAAACGCATCGGACAGGAACCTGATCGCTTCCTCATACATGTCGTCTTTCAAACGGGAAAATTCCGGATAATGTTTTTCACTTTTGAGCGACACAATGGGGAAGTCATGAATATGCAGCCACTGGCAACCAAACTCGGTCGCCAGGCGGCGAATCCGGGGATGCCGCTGCATCCTCCGGACCTGCGTCAACAGTTGCGATTCGTCCAAGAGCAGTCCAGACGCTGCCGCTTTCCGCAATTCCGCATCGGGTCCGGAGGACCACAGGAAGTAACTCAACCGAGTGGCGACCTCGTGACCGGTCACAGCCGCCGCCCCCGGACCATCGGGAACACGTTCCAGGCGATACAGAAACGCTGGCGAGACAAACACCCTGGCAATCGTCATCCGGATCGCCTCGTCGTGCAAAACACCCTGGTCCCGCAACTGGGCATACAGTCCTTTCAGCTCAGCCGTCTCGTCGCGACGTAAAGGTCGGCGATACGCACGACCGGCCAGATCCAATACGGCCACCAGGTGCCCGGACTCGGCACGTTGCTTGTCCCGTTGAAAGATTGCCGCCTCTTTCAACGTCAGCCCGCGGATCGGAATCAGTGGCTTGTACTGCGATTGGTTGACACCCTCCATCACTTCCATCAGCAATTCCATGGCCGTCACCTTCTTCAAGGGCCAGTCGCTGACAAACCTCAACTCGCGCCACAAGTCATCCAGTTGACGACGTTCAGAGGCCGTCAGCATCAATCGCGACAGGTGGCCGTCCTCACGATGAAACAACGTCATCGTCAGCACCTCGTCCACCGGAACGATCTGGCTGTAACACAACGCCATCGGAAACAGGTCGCGAAACTCAGCAAAAGCTTTCAAGAACCGGGATTTGCCGGCAGTCGATCGCGGCGTTTTCTTCGTCGCCGACTTCTCTTTGGATGTCACCGGCGCGTCGTCACCCGATGCCGGTGGGCCGGCCACAAGCACGGCATTCTCGAAGCTGGTCACGCGGGTGTCGGAAAACAGGTGTGTCACCTGTGAAAACCTGGTCGTCACACGAGTCACTCGCAATCCCGACCCGATCACCGCCTTGCCATCCAGCAGTGCGACCTGTGCCGAACCGTTGTCACCGCCGTGCGATTCGATGGTCGCCGTCGTCACGAACTCTCGCCCTACAGCCAGGGACGCCGGCAACCGGAAGGTGACCACCGCAGGGGCCTGCACGCACAACGACTCAGCGGCAATCGGAGTGGCGCCCTTCCCGTCTGCGGGATGTCTGCCAAACCGGCCGGGATCCAGCCCCCACGGGCCACCGGCTACGTCTCCGGTCATTTCTCGGACATCTTTCAGCAAGACATCTGGCTGACCTTTCTTCACCAGTCTTGGTTTTTGGAACACAACCACATCACCGGCCGAACCATCACCCGCATCTCCAATCAACAGTGACAGGACGACCGGCTTGGCGGATTTTTCGCCAGCCTTGGGAGTTGGAAATGCACGACGCAACTGCTGCGTTTCCAACAACGGATCGACCGCTGACATCCAGAGCTTCGGGCCACCGGTACGCCCCACCAGCCCAACCGGACCAAAAATCCAGAGCGCCTGTTGCCACTGCGTCACCTCGGTCACAATCGCCTTCACTTCGTCCGGCTTCGCCTGCTTCCACCTGTGACGCACCCGGTCGAGGATCAACGACTTTCCGCCGCCATTCAAGGTATTCCAGAGTCGGCGGAGATACCGCCGACTCAGCTTGCGCTGCTGGGCCACTGCCGAGATTGTGGTTTTCCCCGACCGCAACCGTTCCCGTTCCTCGAGGGTCGCCTTCAAGTAGCGTTCAATTGGCAACTGACCGGCAACCCCCAATCGCGTGTTGCCGTGTACGTTGACATTGCCAACCTTGTCACCAACCCCCAGATCGTTTGAACGAGTGAACCGCTGGTAAAACGCCCGGATTTCAACCAATTTTTCGTCGGTCCAGTCACGTTGCGAATTCTTGGTAGAAAATCGGATCCCGTCGGGCAACAACACGGCATGGCTGGCGATGTGTTTGCCCGCCTCGAGATATTTCCGCAGCAGCGCTGGAGACATCGCCTGTCCAGCACCGGTGTTGGTGAAGCCTTCACCTGCCGCGTTGTCGCCGGGAAACTCGCGAGCCGGATCAAGGGGCACTCCTGTCAGATCACGAATCGTGAAAGTGTATTCCGCATTGCTCAACCGCCGCAAAACCACTGGCCCCGGGTCACCCGCCTGCGCCAGGGCTTCCGCATGCAAGTAACGGCGCACCCAGTCCACCAACATTCGACGCTGTCCGGCGTCTGGCTGCTTCGCTCCCCGGGGAGGCATCTCACCCCTGTCGAGCATTTCCCTCACGCCAAGCCAGGACGTGGTGTCCCGCCTCACGGCCGCAAACTTCGCGAACCGTTGCAGGTCGAGTTCACCTTCCTTTTTTTTTGTCGAATGACAGCCCGTACAAAATTGAACCAGTAGCGGGCGGACCTCGTTCTGAAACGTTTTTCCGAGCTCTTCAAACTTTGCCGGAACCGAATCCGATGCGATTCCAGCGGTGTCGAAAACAGTCCACGGCAGCAGCACCGCAACGCACACGCACCAGGAAAAATGCCGGTCAAACATACGTATCCATCTTTTTGACACGGGAGACGATCCCCGATGGTACACAAATACCCTCTGCAGATCGTACGATGGCCCTTCCCTCAACACTCACACAAGGTCGTGCGCCATGTCCGAACCAATTGCCTACCTCAAGGGAGAGTTCGTCCCTGCCTCGCAGTGCGTCCTCCCAATTTATGACCTGGGAATCGTGATCGGAGCGGCCGTCACCGACTTCTTTCGCACGTTTCACCAGGTCCCGTACCGTCTCGAAGACCATCTGCAGCGTTTCTATCGCAGTTGCCGTTATGCCAGGATCGTCCCACCGGTGAGCCTCGACGAAAGCCGGGCGATCTCTGAAAAGCTGATTTCCGAAAACAGCCAACTCGCTCCGGGCGACGAACTCGGCCTGGTTTTCTACATGACGGCTGGTGAAAACACGGTCTACGCGGGTGCCGCGGGAATGCCCGAGACACTCACTCCCTCGTACGTCCAGCACACTTTCCCCATCCGATTCTCGATGTTCAGCAAGGTGTTCCAGGAAGGCGTGCACTGTGTCACGCCGGCTCCACGCCACTGGCCCCCGCAGTGCCTTTCCTCAAAGATCAAGAACCGCAACCGCCTGCACATGTGGATCGGTGAACAGGAGGTCAAGCAACTCGACGCCACGGCCACGCCGCTGTACCTCGACATCAACGGAAACATCACTGAGACGGGAGGATCAAATTTTGTGATCTACCGTGACGGACGAGTCATCTCGCCTCGTCGCGACAACATTCTGTGGGGCATCAGCTTGACGGTACTCGGCGAGATCCTCGAGAGCATGGACATCCCGCTGGTCGAGGACGACATCCAGTCCTACGACGTCGTCAACGCCGAAGAAGCATGGTTGCCAACCACTCCCTATTGCCTGGGCCCGGTCACCAGCTTCAACGGCCTGCCCATCGGTGACGGCCAACCCGGCCCCATGTGGCGAAAGATCATCGATCGTTGGAGCGAGGTTGTTGGCAAGGACATCTACCAGGAAGTGACCCAGCCCCAACAACTGGCCTGAAGAACCACCCACTCATCACACCGAACGCTTCAAGACGTGACCGGGACAATCTCAACCGGAAACATTTCACGCGCCCGTTTTTCGAAGACGAGTTTCTCGAAGCGGTGAGTGTGAATTCCAGCAGCGTCGATATTGTGAATCGACCCTCCCAGCGATTCGAAGGCGGCACGAAAATGTGCCGCAGACTTCAAGCAGATGTACTTCATCGCCGAGCAATCAATCCCCAGTGTTCGGCAGAATGCCATGTCAAAGGGTTGTTCACGCGCTGTCACCACAACGACATTCACCCCCTGCACCTTCAGCCACGCCGACAGGCCCATCGTTCCGGTCAGCCCGGCAAACATCGGCCCGTCATAGGCAAACTCACCATCCGTTACGGCAATCACCTCGGCAGCACAGTCAACCGGTGGCCCCTGGATCGGATCCGACTTGCCACCCAGCGAGACGGTGATCGTCTGCCCCACCCCGGCCCCGTGGGCCGTTCGAGCGGCTTCTGGATCAACCATGTACAGGATCAGAGCGTCCTCAAGTTCCAATTCCAGAAATGTCCTCAGGACCTCCGTTGAATCGCCCGGAGAACCGCCACCGGTGTTGTCGCAATGATCGGCCAGCATGATGGGAAATTCACCATTTTCATGTCCCGCATCGAGTCCATCGCGGACTGAAACCGGTGCCGAAAACCAGGTTTGCCGATTGTCCCACACCCAACTGCCAAACTCGTCGGCGGTGGCCTGCGCCAGTTGTTCATCGCCGTCGGACACGACAATCACCGACGCCCCAACGTCAGGTACGTCGGACCATGCGAAACCGGTCGCTATCGTCACACACACGATCCCGGGCCGTCGTTCGATTTCGTGCACCCGGCGAATCACGTCGACCATGGGAGGCTGAGCGGTCACTTGTTTGCGAGTCGCCCAGAACAAGGGCAGTTGGCAGATCGCACCAACCGGCGAGATCTCACCACGAACAGTTGCCAACATGATCTCAACGGCTTCACGCCCACGCTCGGACATGTCGACGTGGGGGAACGTATCGAATCCCACCACCGCGGTTGCCGACTTCACCCGCAGCGACGTGTGGTTGCCGTGCAGGTCGTAGGTCACAACGATCGGTCGATCCGGACCGATCGCATCACGAACTGATGCGGTCATATCACCGTCTGCGTCTTCGATGCCCTCAACCACCATCGCGCCATGCAGGTCCAGCAGAACCCCATCGACAGGGCCACCGACCCGTTCCGCTTCGGCAAGTCGTTCCAGAAGATCTGTCTTGATCTCCTTGTAATCCACGGCGTCAATCAAGCCTCCCGGAAAGGCACTGGCTCGAAGCAACGGGACAATTTCGACGCCATCTTCCTGTTCGAGCCGATCGATAAATCCTCCCGAGCAGACATTGGTGCCCCGGAAACGTTCGACCATCTCTGCGCCCCGGGCAATGCCCGTCGCGTGCTGAAAATCAGACATCGTCGTCGTGGTCTGAACAAATGTGCTTGTCTCATGCAAAATGCCGCCGATTGCGATTCGCATCGTGATCTGGCTCCGGTTCCAATCGCCCCTGTTGACACTCTCATCCGGTTCTACTGTTTCCTGATACAATTCACACCAAACGTTTTTCAAGCCCCCCGGCCAGTTCTTCAATGTTCCGCTCATTCCGCAATCCCACCGTTTGCGCCGTCGCGACCCTGGCAGTGGCCCTCTGCAGTACGTCCACCTCCCGCTGCGACGACTGGCCCCACTGGAGAGGCCCCGCCCGCAGCGGGGTTGTGCATGAAGACTCGGGATTCGACCGCGGAGCATGGCCCCCCGGCAAACCGCTGTGGACCGACACCCTGGGGCTCAGCGGAAGTGCGCCGATCGTCGCCGACGGGCGGCTGTACACGATGGGCTGGAAAGACAACCGGGAATGGGTCTATTGCATCGAGGCAGGAACCGGCAAACGACTGTGGACACAGTCGTATCCCTGCCCGCTGTATGGTCGGAAAAGCGAAGGCGACAAGGGCCTCTATTCCGGCCCCTCGTCCTGTCCATCGTATGACAAGCGGACAGGCCATCTGTTCACACTGAGCACGGATGGTGACCTGAATTGCTGGGACACAAAACGATCAGGTCGCCGCGTCTGGGGAATCAACTTCTACCAGGCCTACGACGTTGCCCAGCGTCCGCTGGTGGGACGACGACGACTCCGGGACTACGGCTACACGACTGCCCCTCTGGTGTATGGCGACTGGGTCATCGTGGAAGTGGGTGACGACGAAGGCAACCTGATGGCCTTCTCCACCAGGACAGGAAACCGAATCTGGGCATCCGAAAGCAAACAACCAGCTGGCCATTCCGGCGGACTGGTCCCGATCACAGTCGATGGGATCCCCTGTGTGGCCGTGCTGACTATCCGCAACCTGCTCGTGGCTCGACTCGACAAGGGTCACCTGGGCAAGACGCTGGCAACATTTCCCTGGGTCACCGATTTTGCCAACAACATCGCCACTCCCATCGTTGATGGACAATCCGTGATCATCACCTCCGCCTACAACCAGTATTCAGTCGCCCGCCTGGAGGTGTCACGTCATGGCATTCGCCAGACGTGGAAGGCTCCGTATGCTGCCGATGCGTGTTCACCAGTCTTGCACCAGGGCCGCCTGTACCTGATCCGCCAGGGCCTGTCCTGCCTGGATTACCAGACAGGCAAACTGATCTGGCGGGCTCCGGGGTTTGGTCTCACCGCCTCTTGCGTTGTCACTTCCGACCACCGGCTGGTGATCTGGGCCAACCGTGGTGATCTGGTCCTGGTGGAATCCTCCGGCAAATCACCCGGGGCCTACAAGGAACTGGCGAGGAAACCACGGCTCATGAAGAGTGACGCCTGGCCCCACATCGTGCTGGCCAACGGGCGCCTGTTCTGCAAGGACTGGAACGGTGTGCTGATGTGCTTTCAACTCTGACACGACCATCCCGCGGCAGGCGGACCGGCGCGACCGGAAGGCCAATTCGACAGATGGAATTCACTCCGCGGCGAGAGAGGCCATGGCCTGGTTGAATGTGGCGCTGGGTCGCATCGCGGCATCGGCCAGACTGTCGTCCGGGTGGTAATAGCCGCCAATATCCACCGCGTCGCCCTGAGCCGAATTCATTTCGTCAACAATTGTTGTTTCCTGGTCGGCCAGCAACTGCGCAAAACCTCGAAACTGCTCCTGCAATCCAGTCTCGTCATCCTGTGCCGCCAGTGCCTGTGCCCAGAACAAGGCCAGGTAAAAATGGCTACCGCGGTTATCAAGTTCGTTCACCTTGCGTGACGGCGACTTTCGTGTTTCCAGCACCCGCCCGATTGCGGCATTCAGCGCATCGGCCAAAACGCGGACCCGTGCGTTTCCGGTCTTTTCGGCAACATCTTCCAGTGACACACCGACAGCCAGGAATTCGCCAAGAGAATCCCATCGCAGGTGGCCTTCGGCATTGAACTGCTGCACGTGCTTGGGTGCCGAACCACCAGCCCCGGTCTCGTACAGACCTCCACCAGCCAGCAACGGAACGATCGAGAGCATCTTGGCACTTGTGCCCAGTTCCAGGATCGGAAACAGGTCCGTGAGATAGTCCCGCAGAACGTTACCGGTCACAGAAATCGTATCCAGCCCATCGCGTGCACGTTCACAACTGAGCCGGGTCGCCTCGACGGGAGCGAGCACCCGGATATCCAGGCCCTCGGTATCGTGGTCGGGCAGGTACTGGTCCACCTTGGCAATCAACGTGGCATCATGTGCCCGGTCCGGATTCAACCAGAAAATCGCCGGTGCACCAGTCGCACGCGCACGGCTGACCGCCAGCCGGACCCAGTCACGAATTGCGACATCCTTCGTCTGGCACATTCGCCAGATGTCGCCTGTCTCGACCTCGTGTTCGACAAGGACCTGGCCGGATTCGTCCACCACCCGCACGGTACCGGACTCGGACATCTCGAATGTCTTGTCGTGCGACCCGTATTCCTCGGCCTTTTGAGCCATCAACCCCACGTTGCTGACATTCCCCATAGTCGCCACGTCGAAGGCACCATGTTCACGACAAAAATCGAAGACCGCCTGGTAGATGCCAGCGTAGCACCGATCGGGGATCACGCACTTCGCCTCGTGCTGCCCTCCATCGGGCCCCCACATCGTCCCACTATCCCGGACAACGACCGGCATCGAGGCATCAATGATGATGTCACTGGGCACATGCAGATTGGTGATCCCCAGGTCCGAGTTGACCATCGCCAATCGTGGCCGCACCTGGTAGACCGCTTCCACATCGGCTCGAATTTCTTCAGCCAACTCGGCCCGGCCATCTTCCAGGCCCTCGATCTTCGCGTACAAGTCACCAATGCCGTTGTTCGGATCGACTCCCAGTTCCTCGAGCACCTCGGCGTGCTTCTCGAACACGTCGGCGTAATACACGCTGACAGCGTGGCCGAAAATGATGGGGTCCGAGACCTTCATCATCGTGGCCTTCATGTGCAGCGAGAACAATTGATCTCGTTCACGAGCGTCATCAATCTCACGAGCAAGGAATTCCCGCAATGCGGTCCGGTTCATCACCGATGCATCGATCACCTCGCCTTCTTGAAGTGCCAACCCGTCCTTGAGCACGGTGCGACCATCCGCGGTCTCGAGCACGATCTGCACCGTTCCACTGGCAGCCATCACGTGAGACTGTTCGCTGCCACAGAAATCTCCCTCGCTCATGTGTGCCACGTGAGTCTGAATCTCGCTGGTCCAGTCTCCCATGGGATGGGGATTGGCCTGCGCGTAGGCCTTGACCGGGGCGGCCACACGTCGGTCCGAGTTTCCCTCACGCAACACCGGATTGACCGCACTCCCCAGGACCCTGGCATACTTCGCCTTGACTTCCTCATCTGCCTCACCCTCGGCGTCCTCCGGGTAGTCCGGAACATCGTAACCCTGTTCCTGCAACTCCTTGATCGTGGCCTGCAACTGCGGAATCGAAGCGCTGATATTGGGCAGCTTGATGATGTTTGCAGCCGGAGTCTTGGCCAACTCGCCCAGTTCGGTCAACGCGTCATTTTGCCTTTGATCATCGCTGAGATTGTCGGGAAAATTCGCGACAATCCGACCGGCCAGAGAAATGTCCTGCAAATCGAATTCGATCCCCGACGACGCCGTGAAGGCTCTCAGGATCGGCAGCAGCGANCGCGTCGCCAGTGCGGGCGCTTCGTCGGTCTTTGTGTAAACAATTTTCAACTGGTCGTCGGACATCGTGTTCCTCACACTCCAAGCACTCTCAGAACCGGATCTCACACGGTAGAACTCCCCGTGCAACAACGCAACGCATCGCGGAACTCACTTCTTCTTGGCCAGTCCATTTCGCCACCAACGCAGTTCCAACGNCCCCTGGACGCGTCGCGACCCATCATCTGCTCCGGCCACAACGTCCAACCGCTTATCACCGTCCAGATCGACCAGGATGACCTGGTTGGCGGCACGAAAATCAGTGCGGATCACGTGTTGCACCCACTTGTTTCTACCGCCGTTTTCGAACCACACCACGCGGTCGCCTTTTGACCACGCCGTGGCAGCAATGTCGAGATCCCCATCCCCATCGATATCTCCGGCGATTGCCTCAAATGCAAATGGAAGTCTCCCAACATGGTGTCGCCGCCATTGTGGAATCCCCTTCCCCTTCGATGTGTTCTCGTACCAGACCACCTGGTGTCGTGAGATGGTCGGATCCGCCTCGACTCGCATCCCGTGTGCCATCACCACATCCAGATCTCCATCGGCATCCAGGTCTACCGAATGTCCATGGACTGCTGCCGGCAAACGATCTTCGATGATGTGCCGTTGCCATTTTTTCCTGGCCGGTCTCCCTGGATTCCGGTACCAGGCCACGCGCGACTTGTGCTTTGTAGAATTGGGATCCCCCGGGGGCATCTCTCCCACGGCGGTGGCCAACAGATCCGGCCGACCATCTCGATCAAAATCTCCGACACTGAGAGTCCGGGCCTCATACATTTCGGCATCGATGATCCGTCGTGTCCATTCTCGGTCCAATGCTTCCGGGCCAGGATGTTCGTACCACGCCACGACGTGCGCACGGTACGTGGTGGCCGCCGCATCCAGATCCCCATCCCCATCCAGGTCAACCAGGACCACGTTATAGGCTCGGGGACAGTTGTTGCTGATCAGGTGCCTCCTCCAGGTTTTTTTGCCATCGCCACCCGGATTGGAGAGCCAGATCAGGTTGCCTTTCTGGTTGTTCACGATCGCCACATCCGGAGTACCGTTGCCGTCGATGTCGGCAATCGTGTGACGCTCGAACCACCCGGGTTCACCGGCAAAGAGCACCTCGCGTTTGAACTTCCCGTGTCCGTCGTTACGAAACAGGTACAGGGTTGAAACCGCCTTGTCCTTGATATCAGGACTCGTGAGATCCACATCACCGTCCCCGTCAAGATCCGCTGCGGCCACTCCAAACACGTAACCCAATTTTCCAGCCAGAAGGTGTTCGGTGAATCCGGATGATTTCCCTGCCCCGGACAGCCGAACGGTACCGATCACCGCCCCCAACAACACACCACACACGACCACACGCAAGATCACCGCCTCGATTCCCACTGTTCTGCGCATCTGCTCTGCTCCTGTTCGCCACACGATCTACAACGATTAGAATACCTCGCATGGGTTTCACTGTCCTTGCAGTCCGCCAGATCAGCCGGTGTTGGCGTTCCGGCCTTGTGTTCCTGTTGGCTGTTGGCATGGCCGTTTCCTGCCACGAGAACGCCCCGGCCCCGCCTCCGGACCAGGCCCCTGCCACGACCGATTTTCNACGGTCCCCTTTTCCCACGCTCCCAGCAGGTGTGATTCTCCAGACGTCTCACCGCGCCACCCGAGCCGAGCGTGAGGCCATCGGCAACAAGCTGAACGGAACGATCAACGACCTGACAAATTCCCACCTCGTGGTCCACGGATCTCCAATCCAGGTCAACATCATCCATGCCGAGGACGCCCTGGCCGCTTCAGCAATCCACGAGTCGTTGCTGGCTANAAAANNTGCCCCCTTTTGCCTGCGAGATGGCCTGACGATCGTTGAATACGTCGGACAACAGGTCGATGAACCCCTGGCGATCAAAACGTCCTACGAATTGGGCTACCTGCCCAAGCCAAAACGAATCAGGTACCGGATCACCGCACAGTTGGCCACTATCGACACGGCGGACTATATGGCCTGCAACAGGCTGTCNAACCAGTTCTTGACCGCCAACGCCGCCCCGAAAGGATCCACATCAAAAGAGATTGGGGAACTGGCCGCTCGTTTCACATTTTCGAAATCCCTGGCCCTACGTTCGCCGACACTCGCCCCCACGTTGTCCAGCTATCAGTTCGAACCCACCGACGACAATCGAACCCTCGATGCCGCTCGTGTGGTCGTGACATTCCCTGGCACATCCGTTCGGCATGGTGTGCCGTTTGTCACAACGACGGCCGAGGTCACGGTTGACGACACTGGACTGAGCCAACCTGGTGTGACACCCGGNCCCGAATTGACNAGCCCGACCTCGGCATGGCCTTCCCAATCGGTGGACATCAGATCACTGGCCCATCAGATNACNCGAGGCAGTTCGACGAACGTGGGCAANGCCCAAGCGATCCTCGACTGGCTGACTCCNGGCAAGAACATTCATTATTCGGGACAANCNGGATCACGCTGGGGCACACTGAAAGTCATCCACCAAAAATTCGGGCACTGCTGGGATTTCTCCGACTGCTTCGTCACCCTCTGCCGAGCCGCAGGTGTCCCCTCGCGGCAGGTCGCCGGCTGGCTCTACGGATCCAGCGGCCACGTCTGGGCCGAATACTACACCGACGACAACCGATGGCAACAGGTCGACCCAACGGGAGGCGGCCCGGTCGAATGTGGCATCTACCATATCCCGCTCTTCGCCACCGAGGACGGCGAGATGCCGATCGTTTACCTGGCCATGCCGACCATCAAGGTGATCGCCGACCGGTGATGCGCCCCGGGGACAACGAACCGGTTCGTGGAAACGTCGACTCAATCGCGGCTGTTGAGTTTTATGAACAACCGTAAGAACTCGACATAGAGCCAAACCAGTGTCACCATCAGCCCGAATGCGGCATACCATTCCATGTACTTCGGCGCACCGTATTCGGATCCCTGTTCGATGAAGTCGAAATCGAGCACGAGGTTNAAGGCAGCAATGCCCACGACGAACAGGCTGAAGCCGATGCCAATCGGCCCCGAATCGTGGATGTAGGGCATCCCTCCACCACACAACGCCACGATGAATGTGACCAGGTAGATCAAAAACAGGCCGGACATTGCTGCAAACAAACCCAGCTTGAAGTTTTCCGTCGCCTTGATCAGTCCCGACTTGTACGCAGCCAACAACCCTCCCAGCGTGCAAAATGTCAGGCAGGTAGCCTGGAANGGAATCCCCGGAAATTNCACTTCGACCAGGGCCGAGAGCGNNCCAAGAAAGGCCCCTTCGAAAACGGCGTACAACGGCGCGGTGACCGCAGACCAGTTTTTCTTGAAAATCGTTACCAGGGCNAAGATCCCTCCTCCNACAANTCCTCCCACCATCAGCACGACCGGNTTCACCACGTTGCTGCTACTGGACGACACCGCGNCCCCCTCAGTGACTTCGGCCATCGCCGCCACCCGCCAGTCATCAGTCTGGTTCCAGGCGAACGAGGCCGATGCTGCGAGGAACAACAGCATGATGAATGTCTTGTTGACCGTCCCGGCAACCGTCATCGTCGTCGAGTGTTCAAAGCCACGGTACTGCTCGAATGTCGACGCTTTCAGGGTTGGATTCGCTGAACGCATCATGAAAAGCTCCTTGAAAACAATTCCAACACAGGAATCCTTTGTTGCAGGCAGTCCGGCTGCTGGGGCGGAAGTCTATGGCAGTGTTTGAGACCAGGCAAGGTCTCATTCCGATGGACCCCGGAACTCCGAATTCACTCCCGGTGCCTGCGCCGAGACGCGGCGGCGCCACTGGTGCAAACGCTCCCGCAATTCGCCAGCCTTTTGAGAATGAGTCTTTGCCAGGTTGTTTCGTTCGCCCGGGTCCCGACCGAGATGAAACAGTTCCAATCGCCTGTCCTCGTAGAATTCCACCAGTCGCCACGCTCCCGACCGAATCGCCGAATACGGCGTCGCTCCTCCTCGATGATAGTGGGGATAATGCCAGTATAGATCCGAGCGTCCCAGCGACGGACGGTCGCGTGTCAGAACCGGAAGCAACGACACTCCGTCAACTCGAGAATTGTGCTCGGCATCACCTGGCACCCCGGCCATTTCCAGCACAGTCGGATACAGGTCACACGTGATCACCGGTTCATGACACGTGATATTGCGAGGTACTCGCCCCGGCCAGGACACGATTGCCGGCACTCGCACTCCCCCCTCGTAAGCCGACCCCTTTCCTGCTCTCAACGGCCGATTGTCGGTCGGTCCGTTCCTCCCATGGATCAATCCACCGTTGTCCGATGTAAACACGATGACCGTTTTGTCGGTGAGTTTCAGGCGATCCAGCGCCGAGACCACTGCCCCGACCGATCGATCAACACTCTCCACCATGGCCGCATACTCGGCATTGCGATGCCGGTGCGTGGGTGTGATTTTCGCCCGGTACTTCTTGACCAGATCCCGTCGCCCCTGGATCGGGGTGTGCACCGCGTAGTGTGCCAGGTGCAAAAAGAAACGCTCTCCCTTCCATCGCTCAATCACACCCACAGCCTGCTCGGNCAACATTTCGGTGAGATACTTGCCGCGGGTGCTCTCGGATGGAGGAAAGTTGGTGACTCGTGCAACGGTACTGTTTTTTTGTCTCGCACGGCGATAGGGCCAGAAATAACTGCCCGGAGCGCCCCACTGGTTTCCAGCAACATTCACGTCGAATCCGTGACGTTTCGGAAAGAACCTGGCAACGACATCCGCGTCATTCGATCGAGGGGTCAAGTGCCACTTGCCGATGTGAGCCGTCTTGTACCCCCCCTGCCTCAGTGCTTCGGCCAGGGTGGTGTGGCGGTGTTCCAAGTGCTGAGTCCACTTGGGCGGCCGGAGACGGTATTTTTTTCGTTGAGCAGATGGCAAGCCCTCCCACATACCATTGATCCAGTCGGTCAGGTGAAGCCGCGCCGGATACTGGCCCGTCATCAATGCCGCCCGNGTCGGAGAGCAGACCGTACATGCCGAATACGCGTCGGTAAAACGCATTCCGGACGCGGCCAACCGGTCGATGTGAGGTGTTTGGTAGAGATCGCTGCCATAACANCCGAGGTCGGTCCACCCCAGGTCGTCAACGAGAAAGATGATCACGTTGGGCGACTCCGCCGCCGCCCCCACGGTCATCAATCCGAGCCACATCACAACACACAGTACCGGGCGCGACATCACTTCCCCCTGGACATCCGGCCTGCCAACCGCTTGTTGAAAAACGTCCTGGCCACCTCAAGCGTCACTTTGTCTCCGGAATGGTCGCGGCTCGCTGTCATGAGCGCATTCTAACCTTCGCGTACGGCTCCAAACGATGGCATTCGATTAGGATTCTATGATGTAATTCCGTCGCTCTTAGAAGCTGCCCCTTTTCACACAGCCAGGATCAAGCAGATGGCCATTCGTCTCGGGTTCGCACTTTTGATGTTCGCGGCCAGTGTTCGGTGTCTCGCGGTGGAACCTTCGACACTTGCCGGTCCCTACAAGTTGGTTGCACGTGATTTCACTGGAAACGGCCAGCGGGACCTGGCTATTGGATTTCATGACCTGGGCCTGTTGAGTCTTGCCGAGGGAAACGGGCGAGGACTCTTCCAACATCGTGCCATCACCCCGCTGGTTTCCTCCGACAACAAACAGCACATCAAACGTTCATACAACCTCGCCGCCGGTGATCTCGACGGCGACAACCGCCCCGACCTGGCCGTCGGGTGCGCGGGCGTGACAAGTCACCTGGTTTTTGTTGTCAAGAACCAGGGGAACGGCTCGTTTGTCGTCAAGAATCAATTCGCCACCGAAAGTGATGCCAAGGGAGTCGCGCTGGCCGACCTCGACCGCGATGGTCTGCTGGATCTGCTCTACACTGCCCGCGGCACCGGGCGAACCGGAGACCTAACCACCGGGCGCCTCCATCTGCGCCGCGGGATCGGCCCCTGGCAGTTTTCCGAACCCATCACGCTGGAAGCCGGGATCTCGGCGTACTACGTCGAAACCGCAGACCTCAACGGCGACGGATTCCTTGACATCCTGGTCCCAAACGAACTGGGGCGGACCGCGTCATTCTGGATCAGCCCTGGCCGATCGATCTTCAAAAGTGGTGCACGGATGAAACGACGGACGGTCACCCCCTCGGGTTTTCGAATCAACGACGTTCGTGCCCGGGATTTCACCGGAGATGGCCATCTCGACATTCTCACTGCCAACTGGGCCACCTCGACAGTCTCACTATTCCCGGGGCGTGGCGACGGGACATTCGGCACCGAGCGACTCATGCCTGGCGGCAAACACTGTGTTTTCTTTGCCGTCGCCGACTTCGACGCCGACCGGGATCTCGACTTTGCCGTGACCCATTGGACTGAGGATTTTGCGAGCATTTTCCTCAACGACGGCACGGGACATTTTGCCCCACGGACTGATGTCAAAACCGGACTCGGCAACTATGGCATATTGGCCTTCGACGCCAACGGTGACGGGCACGTGGACTTGGTAACCGCCAACTATCGCCATCGCAGCACCTCGTTGCTGGTCGGGCGCGGTGATGGGACTTTTGCCAAGGCGATCACGACGAACCGGAGCTTTCAATCCACTCCCAGCGGTTTCGCCCGAGACTTGCGATCACGATAACGCGGAGCCGTTTTTTTCAAAGACCACGACATCATCGGCGACAACCTCCAACCGGGCGGCCCAGTGTTCCTCCAGCCATTCGAAAGTCTTCAATGAAAAGAAACAGACGTGGGTCGGGTCATTCTTGTAGTGCCATCGCGAGAAGGCGTCTTGATCGCGAACCCGCTTGGTCATCACCCCCAACACTCCTCCGGGCTCCAGGCACCGCCACAATCGGTCCAGTTCCATCCTCGGGTGACACAGATGTTCGAATACCTCCGAGGCGGTAATGAACTGGTACTGTTGGTCAAAGACAGTTGGATCATTTGCGTAGAACGGATCAAACAGTGACACGTGGTGGCCGGCCTCCTCGAACATTACCGAGAGTGTGGGACCGGGACCTGAACCAAAATCGAATCCTCGACTACCCGGAGCCAATCGACTGACCACAGGCTCGTACAAGCGAGACAGGAATCGACGGTACCCCGCATCCCCCGGCGAATTCTGGTGTTGGTCATAAACCGCACGTTCGCGATCACCATCCAGAAAATATTCCGGATCCACAAAAACCAGGCCACAGTCGCAGCAACGAAAATATCTACGACCATCCTCGTGGAACAACTTCCCCTCGGGCCGCTCGCAAAGCCGACAGGTTGCCGGTGTCCCACGACTATTCACCACTCCCCCCGTCTCTCCGGAATATTGCCCCCCCTGGCGTCACGGTCTTCGCCCGGGGACAGNCTTCACGTTAGATGCAGTCCACGACACAATCCAGTTCTGTCGNCCACTCCTTCACGCTACGTTGAATAGTCTCAATTCCNTGGCGAGCCCCCGTCGATGCCGCTTCACACATTGCCACTGCTGGCGTCAGTCTACCTGGTGGCCNNCTCGAGTTTTGCAGCGGCGNCGCCAACCGACGGTGAAACCGTCCGAACCAGTGGTGGCCAAACCGAAGCCTGGANCAATCGACGATATGANCCCGCCCACCTCTGGTCCTACCGACCATTGCAACGCCCGCCCCTTCCGAGAAAAACGGAACACCCCGTCGACTCGTTCATTCGATCACGATGGCCTCGACGACTCTCACCTGCCCCACCTGCCACGCGGCGGACATTGATCCGCCGCCTCAGCTTTGATCTCACCGGTCTCCCCCCCACTCCCGTCGCCATTGATCGTTTCATCGCCGATGATCAACCCGGCGCCTACCAGCGACTGGTCAACCGCCTTCTGGCCTCCCCTCATTATGGGGAGCAATGGGGACGGCACTGGCTGGATGTTGTCCGCTATGCCGACACATCGGGGTTTGCCAACGATTTTCTCCGTCCCAATGCCTGGCGTTACCGCGACTACGTGATCCGTTCATTCAACAACGACAAGCCCTTCAACCAATTTGTGCTCGAACAACTCGCAGGCGACGAGTTGAAACCCGCCACCCCCGAACACCTCATCGCGACCGGGTTCCTGCGGATGGGCCCCTGGGAACACACGGGGATGTCGGTGGCCCGAATCACTCGCCAGTTGTTCCTGGACGACGTCACCAATTCGGTTGGCCAGGTTTTCCTGGGACACGTTCTTCGATGTGCACGGTGTCACGACCACAAGTTCGATCCGGTCCCCACGCGTGACTACTATTCGATCCAGGCCGTTTTTTCCTCGACCCAATTCGCCGAGGTCGACGCCGCCTTCCTTCCGGACGAAAACATCGAAGGCTTCGAAAATCATCGCCGGTATCACCGCCTGCGAAAACAGGCCAACACTCGCATGCTCGGCTCGCTTCCCAAACACCGAGTCACTCCCAATGACTTTGGCCGGGAACGGCTTGGACGCAAATGGCAACGCCTGTTGTCCTGGGCCGAAGACAGTTACCGGCCAATTGCTTTCTCCGTGTACAACGGCCCCAACCGAAATGGTCGACCGGTTTTCTCGAGGCTCCGAAAACCTCCTCAACACACCCGGAAAATTGCCAAACCTGAAATGACCTCCGTTCTCGAAGGCGGTGATGTCTTTTCCAGCGGCGACCCTGTTTCCCCGGGCGTGCTTTCGGCCACGGGACTCACCGCGACCATCCCGGTCACCCTTGAAGGCCGTCGCACAGCCCTGGCGAAATGGATCACTGATCCGAAGAACCCGTTGACCCCCCGGGTGATCGCCAACCGTATCTGGCAAGGCCATTTCGGACGAGGACTCGCCTCCAATCCGAACAATTTCGGAGCAACCGGCCAACCGCCCACTCACCCACTGCTCCTGGACTGGCTCGCTTCCGAATTCATTCGCAATGGGTGGTCGTTCAAGTCACTGCACCGAATTATCGTCAGTTCCGCAACGTACCGCCGTTCGAGCATCCACCCCGATCCCACCGTCGTCGCTCAGCTCGACCCCGCAGGAAACACCTATTCTGTTTTTTCACCCCGGCGACTCGCGGCCGAGGAAATTCGTGACGCAATGTTGTCGGTTTCCGGTGAACTCAATCCAAAACAGGGAGGTCTTCCGTCTCGACCAGACCGCAATCTCGAGGCCGCCCTTCAGCCCCGGATGATCATGGGCACCTTCGCCCCCAGTTACGTGCCCGACCCGTTGCCAGCCCAGAGAAACCGACGAACGATTTACGCGTTGAAACTCCGAGGTCACCGCGATCCATTCCTGGAAACGTTCAATCAACCGGCATCGGCCTCCTCGTGTGAACGCCGGGACACCTCGAATGTCACCCCGCAGGTGTTCGCATTGTTCAACAGCCAGGAATCTTCAGACCGGGCTCTGGCCCTGGCAAACCGGATTATCACCGAGACCGATTCGGACCGATCGGCGGTTGACCTTGCGTTTCAACTCGCTTTCGGCCGCCATCCCAGCCCGGCCGAGTTCCAGGCGGCACTGGCTCACTGGAAAACCTCCACATCTCTCCAGGCACACACTGCCCGACGCCAGGCCCTTCTCCCCACCACGGTGACACGGCAAGCCAACGAAGAGAACACGGGTGAACCGTTCACGTACACTGAAACCCTGTTTGAACACCGTGACTACGTTCCCGATCTGCAACCCCATCAGGTCGACGCCCGCTGTCGCGGCCTGGGTCAATTGTGTCTTGTCCTGCTCAACGCCAACGAATTCCTCTACATCGACTGATTCTCGAGTAACGGTTCCCCGTGACACGCCGCAACTTTTTCCATGACCTGTATGGCCTGGGCGCGAGCCTCGGAAGCGTCGCGTTCACGTCGCTTCTTTCTGACTCCGTTGCCGAGGATTCCAGTCGGACACCCCGGCCGCACCACAGTCCTCCCTCGGCCAAGCGATGTATCTTTCTCTACATGGAAGGCGGCCCCTCCCACCTGGACACGTTTGACCCCAAGCCCAAACTCGGTCAATTGCACCTGAGTGAATTCCAGCGAAGCGGAGAAGAACAAAGTGCAATGAGTTCCGGGAAGAGATATTACGTCCAAAGCCCCTTCAAATTCCGACAGGCCGGCGACAGTGGTGCGTGGTTGAACACCCGATTCCAACATCTGGCCGGCGTCGCCGACGACATCTGCTTCTACCGGGGTTTGCAAGGGGAGTCGGTCAACCACCCCACGGCCAACTACCACGTCAACACCGGCAATCGCTTCGGCGGCGACCCGGCCCTGGGAGCCTGGGTCAACCTCGGACTGGGCTCAGAGAACAGCAACCTGCCGGGTTTCGTCGTGCTCCCGGAACTCTCGTTTCCCCAGGGAGGCCCGGCCAACTGGTCCAATGGATTCCTGCCGGCCCGATTTCAGGGCACCGCCCTGCGACCACAAGGTCCTCCACTGCTGGACATCAAGCCACCGGTCACCATCACTCCAACACAGCAACGACAAAATCTCCAACTTCTGGATCAGCTCAATCGCCGTCATGCTGAGCAACGTCCTCAAAACAGCGACCTCAAGGCCCGAATGCAAAACTATGAACTGGCGTTCCGCATGCAGACCCAGGTCCCCGATCTGGTCGACTTGAGCCGCGAGACTCGTGACACCCACACCCTCTATGGGATTGGCCAACCCCAGACCGACAACCTGGGCCGCCGCTGCCTGCTGGCCCGCAAGTTGGTTGAACAAGGTGTCCGCTTTGTACAACTCTACGCCAGCACCTGGGACAGCCACGACTACATAGCCAAGGCACACGGATCACTGATTGACAGTGTCGACCGCCCCATCGCCGGCCTGATCTCCGACCTCAAGCAACGCGGTTTACTCGACGACACGCTCGTCGTGTGGATGGGAGAATTCGGCCGAACGCCCGACAACGGCATTCGTGGCGGCATCAAGTACGGGCGTGACCACAACCCCAACGCGATGGCCGTCTGGCTTGCCGGCGGTGGCATCAAGGCGGGACACACCATCGGGCGAACTGATGACATCGGCAGCACGGCCGTGGAAGTTGTTCACCCGATCCAGGATCTCCACGTGACGCTGCTGAGACTGTTGGGCCTCGATGACAACCGACTCACGTTCTTTCACGCTGGCCGCTTCAAGCAACTCAGCCAGTTCGGAGGCGAGGTCATCGAAGACCTGATCGCTTGAACCCGGCTGAAACTACGACACCTGTTTCCACCCCTGTTTTTCAGCCAGCGACTGACCGCCGGGCGGGGGCGCGAACGTCCAGAAATAACACAGGTCCTCATCACCCGTGTTGAACGTCTGGTGCTCGACCCCCTGGGGAATGTAGACAACCATCCCCTTGCGAACCGGAAACCGGTCATCACCCAGCCTCAGGGTGCCCTCCCCACTGACCACGTAGTAGATTTCCGACGCGTCGGGATGGATGTCCGTGTCACACTCTTCACCGGGATGCAACCACCACAAACCAGCTGCCATGTCGTTCGCTCCGCAACTCGCCGAGGAGATCAGGCCCTGGACCTCACGCGAACCGTCCGGTGCCTCGAAGACTGGAAATTGCCCAGGATCGATCACACAGCGTTCGTAATTGGACATTGTCGTTCCTTGGAAAAACGTGACGAGATGCGCCGTTCAGACCAACAGCGCTCCACCATTGACGTGCAGTGTGGCTCCGGTGATGTAACTTGAGGCTGGCGACACCAGGAACACAACCGTCTCGGCCAGTTCTTTCGGCGTCCCCTGCCGTTTCAACAAAGCCGCCTCGGCATATTTCACACGGGCCTCGGGACCAAAACTCTCCAGCATGGGTGTGTCGATGGACCCGGGCGCGATCGCGTTGACCAGGATCCCGTCGGAAGCCCCCTCCTTGGCCAGTGACTTCGTCAGGGCAATCAGCCCCGCCTTGCTGACACCGTAGGCGGGATGTGCACTGACACTTCCCAGGAACGCGCCAACCGACGAGATATTCACGATGCGACCGTACTGACGGTCTCGCATGTGGTTCCAGACGGCGCGCGTGCAGTGGAAGGCTCCGTTGAGATTAACGTCCAGCACACGGTGCCAGTTCTCCTCGGTCACCTCCGACCACGGCACGACCGGAGCGATCCCCGCATTGTTGACCAGGATATCAATGCGGCCAAACCGCTCGTGCACGTCCGACACGAACTTGCCCACGGCATCCGAATCAGACACGTCGAACTGACCGACCATGACCTCGGAATCCCTCCCCGACAGGTCACATTCGGACACATCGATCACCGCGAGGCCAGCCATCCCCGCCTCGAGAAACAACTCAACAACCGCTCGTCCAATCCCCGAAGTTCCTCCGGTGATCAGGGCCACCTGCCCCTGCAATGCTGTGGATGCACTCATGTGATTTTCTCGACAGGTTGGTGCCTCTCGGCCAAACGACTCTATCCGTCCAAAGCATCTTGGCGGCTCGCCTCAACGGCAATTGTCTGTCTCACCGTCGTCGTGCCCGTAACCGGCGGCTCAACCGAACCTTCCGTGTCAATCGCCGGCCTGGCCGCTCGCCAAATTGCCCAGGGAGTGCCATAGACAATCCCGGCAATCGCTCCGGCAAAACTCGACTGCAAAACATTGGCCCCACCCGCGCCGATACCAAACAACGGAATGACCAGCGTCATGTAGGCCACCACGAGCCCGAAAACAATTCCCGTCCGCCACAATTTCCAGATCAACACGGACACCAGCCCCGGCACAACCAGGGAAGCCAAGAACTCCGAACCACTGACTTCCTTGTCGATGGACAGCAATTCGACGACCGACGACCAGGCACAGCCCGTTGCCAGTCCCGTCAACAATCCACCGACAAGCACCTCGCGACCCGTTGTTCGCCTGGTCCGGTTCTGGCCCGACATACTGCCTCGCGTTTCCATTCACTTTTCGATTCAGCCAATTGTAACGCGGACGATCAGACCGGGGCATCCGGCTCAATGACCTCGAGGAGTGCCCCACCCGGTATTTTTGGACTTTCCTCCATTTTCCAACCACGCCCGGATGCAACCGCACGTCCAGTTGTGCGAGAATTCGGACGCCTCAGTCGGAAGGCAACCCGACAGAATCGGAAAGGACCATCGATGCCCACAGAAAATGCTCCCCGGCTGCCGTTCGGCGCCGAAGACCTGAGACTGCCCGACGAACTCCGCGGCCCACTACAAGACCACCTGGCAGCCTTGAAGGACAACTACCTGCAACGCGGCTGGGGCATGCGGGTCGGCTGGGGCCAGCGCCCAGCGCTGATCGTCATCGACATGGCCAGGTACTGGCTCGATCCCGAACTGCAGATTGGCAGCAACCTCGACAGTGTCATGGACGGAACCTGCCAGGTTCTCAATGCCTCACGACGTGCCGGACTGCCAATTTTTTTCACCTCCCTGGCCTGGGATCCTGCCGATCCACCAAGCCCACAAAACCGCAAACTCCAATGGACGGTCCCCGACGAGGACGCCGCCGAATTGTTTGCTCTCGACCCGCGCCTCGAACATCGCCCCGAGGAGAAAATCGTCTACAAGCGTTATGCATCGGCCTTCAAGGGCACAAACCTGCACGAGATGCTGACGTCCTTATCGATAGACACACTGATCGTCACCGGCATCAGTACCAGCCACTGCGTGTATGCCACGTGCCGTGATGCCGTTGACAGCTTCCGCGTCATCGTTCCTCGTGAAGCGATTGGGGAGCGATGCGAGTTGATGCACGAGGTGAATCTGCTGGACATCGACATCGACCTGGGCGACGTCACGCCGGTCACCCAAGTGGTCGCACACCTCGACGGACTCTCCACCTGATTGGGTTGCCGGTCACCGGGCAGGCTCGGGCCTGCCTGGCTCGATTCAATCTCGGCCGGCGGTTGTGCACACCGATGTTTCAGGCGATCAAATCGGTCATCACGTGCCCATGCACATCGGTCAGTCGAAAATCACGGCCCTGGTACCGATAGGTCAGCCGTTTGTGATCGATCCCGGCCAGGTGCAGGATCGTGGCATTCAGATCGTGAACGTGCATCGAACCCGGAGTCCATTTCTCGCGACTGGGCTGGGGATCCATCGGCTGGCCGTCGGGATCCGCGATGTTGTAGGCATAGTCATCGGTCTGGCCATAGGTGATACCCGCCTTGATGCCCCCGCCGGCCATCCAGACGGTGAAGCACCGGGGATGGTGATCTCGGCCGTAATTGGTCTTGGACAATCCTCCCTGGCAATACGAGGTCCGGCCAAACTCTCCCCCCCACACGACAAGAGTCTCGTCGAGCATTCCACGCCGTTTCAGATCCTTGATCAACGCGGCACATCCCTGGTCCACATCACGACACTGCGACTCGTGCTCACGAGGCAGTGAACCATGAGCGTCCCATCCACGATGAAAGACCTGGATGTTCCGGACACCACGTTCGGCCAATCGTCGAGCATTCAGGCAACACGCGGCAAATGACCCCGGCTGCCGGGCCGCCTCGCCATACAGCTCGAATGTTTCCTTAGACTCCTGCGACAGGTCCATCAATTCAGGAACCGAGGACTGCATTCGGTAGGCCATCTCGTGCTGCTTGATCCGCGCCAGGACCTCCGGGTCGGCAAACCGCTTGTGCTGTTCGCGATTCAGCAACGCCAATGTGTCGAGTTGTGCTCGCCGATCTCGTCGTGCCACGCCGGCCGGATTACTGAGATACAGGACCGGGTCCCCCTGACTGCGGAGCAGTATTCCCTGGTGGTCCGAGGGCAAAAACCCAGTTCCCCACAAGCGACTGAACAGGCTCTGTTCAGCAAAGCTGGTTCGAGCGTGCATCACCACGTAACCGGGCAGATTCTCGTTCATACTCCCCAGCCCATAGCTCAGCCACGCCCCCAGGCTGGGACGACCAGGAATCTGACTGCCCGTCTGGATGTATGTGATTGCCGGATCATGGTTGATTGCCTCGGTGAAAGTGCTGTGCACCACGCACAGTTCTCGTGCAACCGAGGCCGTGTGCGGCAGCAATTCGCTGACCCACACTCCCCGATCATTGTTGGCGTGCCTGGTGAACTTGTACTTGCTGGGACAGACAGGAAGCGTCTTCTGGCGAGCAGTCATCCCGGTGATCCGTTGCCCATTGCGGATGTGATCGGGCAATGGCTGACCGTACATCTCACGCATCCTGGGCTTGTAGTCCCAAAGGTCATGGTGACTTGGGCCACCACTCATAAACAGGTAAATCACTCGCTTGGCTTTTGCCGGATGATGGAGTCCGGATTTTGGATCGACCCCTTGGGCCTGGAGGTCCGTCCCCATGAGTTGTGCCATCGCCGCGGTACCAAGGCCCAGGGCACCACGACCGAACAGTTGACGGCGGGTGAGATTCAACTCGAAGTCACGAGGTGTGTTCATGATGATTGCACCGGAAGTTGTCGAAAAAACTGGTGGCGGATCGAAAAGCAAGAACGGTGGAAAACTGTCAATAGAGAAGAATCGAAATGTCACTGGCCAGGACGGTAGCGGCCACCTGCGTCCAGGCTGCCTGTGCCGCGGTATCGAGCTTTGCGTCACGAGGTGAGTCACCCGTCCCCAGCAACGCCAGCGCCGCCTTGGAAGACTTCGAGTACCGGGCAGTCATCGCCCCAAGCAATCCCAGGCAGGCCGCGCGTTCTCGCGGGTTGGGATTCCGGGATGCCAGCAAACCAAACAACAGGTCCAACCGGCCATCATCGTTCTTGGCCTCACGCAGCAAACGTCCGGCGAGTACGCGAGCCATCTCCATTCGCTGGGTTTCATTGAGTAGCCCAAGAGACTGCAAGGACGTGTTGGTCCGAGACCGTCGGACACAACTCGATTCCCGGCTGGGAGCATCGAACAGGGTCATCATCGGGTGAGGACTGGTTCGCTTCCAGTAAACGTAAAGACTGCGGTGATAAAGCCGCGGTCCCTTGTCGACAACATAACTCTTGGTGTTGCTGGCCGGGTGCATCAGTGCCGACCACAACCCTCCGGGCTGGTAGGGTTTGGCCCCTTCGCCACCGGCTTGGGGAATCAGCAATCCGCTGGCCCACAACCCCATGTCCCGAATCACCTCCGCATCCAGCCGATGGCTGGGGCCACGGGCCAACAGCCGGTTTTCCGGATCCTCCACCCCGTGGCGTCTCGCGGAACTCTGCCGAAATGTGCGACTTGTCACCATCAGTCGCAACATGTGTTTCAGGTCCCAGCCACTGTCATGCAACTCAACAGCCAACCAGTCCAGGAGTTGAGGATGGGTGGGCTGTTGTCCCTGCAGACCAAAGTCCTCTGGCGTGCGAACCAGGCCATCACCGAATGTTCGTTGCCAGATGCGATTGACCAACACTCTCGCCGTCAACGGGTGCTTCCGAGATGTCAGCCAGCGGGCCAGCCCCAACCGGTTCCGGGGAGCTCCTTCGGGAAACTGGCCCATCACGGTCAGGATGCCAGGCTCCAGTGGTTCTCCTTGTGGGCGATTGTACTCGCCTCGTTCCAGAAGCCTGGTGGCTCGTGGTTTGGGCAGATCGCGAGTCACCAATGTCGACGTAAACGTCTTTCGGATTCCGGCAATCCGTCCGACCAGCCCCACCGCTTGCTTGTGAATTTCGAGTTTGACAAATGGCCCCTTGGAATCGGCGACTCGCTTCAACCGCTCATCCGGACTCGCAGCGGCCCACGCTTTTCGGAATTCCGGGGTCGCCGTTTTCAAGGAATCCAGTTGCTTGCCGCTGCGATTCAAAAGGTCTTTCCGCATCACCTGGAGAACAGTCCAGTCTCGCCAGGCAGCCAGGTTCCCGGGAGCACGAATCACCGGGCCATACTCGTACTTGTTGCCATCCATTGACGCTTCGGCCGTACTGTTGAAAAAAGCCATCAGGCGGTAGTACTCCCGTTGAGGGATCGGGTCGTACTTGTGCGTATGACATCTTGCACACGTCAACGACATTCCCAGGAACACCGTCCCCAGGGTTTCCACTCGGTCGAAATTGTTCTTTGCCTGAAATTCCGCCGGTATCGCTCCGCCCTCGGCCGTTGACGGATTCATTCGGACGAATCCGGTCGCCACAAGTTGCTCGAGCGTCGGATTCTTCAACAGGTCACCGGCCAACTGCCAGGTGATGAACTTGTCGAGCCGCAGGTTGCGATTCAGAGCCAACACCACCCAGTCACGAAACGGAAAAATTCCCCTCCGGTTGTCCAGGTGCAGACCATGGGTGTCACCATACCGCACCGCATCCAGCCAATACCTGGCCTGGTGTTCGCCGAAACGTGGGTGGGCCAACAACTGATCAACAAACCGCTGGTAAGCATCCGGGCGGCGATCAGCCACAAACGCGGCCAGTGGTTTCGGATCTGGTGGCAACCCGGTCAACACCAGGGCCACCCGCCGCGCCAACGTCCTGCGATCGGCCTCGACCGCAAACTCCAGTTTCTTGGCCTTCAACTTGGAAGCGACAAAGGCGTCGATCACATGTTGTTTCTGCCGGGCATCCGGCCTGGCCTTCACTGGTGGCACGAAGGCCCAGTGCCTGGCGTAACTGCCCCCCTGTCGGACCCACCGATCCAACACGTCACGCTCTGCGGCCGTCAACTGTTTTGCTGCGTCGGCCGGGGGCATCGGATCGTCCACCGAATGAATCCGGATCAGGACCTGGCTATTCTTCGGTTCCCGGGGGTCAATTGCTCGTCGCCCCTCCTGCTCCCTGGTCGCCCCTTCGAACGAATCGAGCCGCAATGCGTCCCGGGCTTCTCCATCCGCCCCGTGACAAACGAAACACTTGTTGGAGAGGACTGGCAGCACTTCTCGCGAAAAATCGACAGGCCGATCCGCCGCGTCAAGCGGCAGAGACATCGACAGCAACACCAACCAGGGGAACAGGTAACCAGGACATCTCACACAGATCAACATTCCATTCTCACTCTAGATTTCTGACTTGATTCAATCCCCAGTACGTGTCACTTGCCACTCTTGAGGGAATGAGACAGGAGCCACTGATACACCTTGGGATTGCCGTAGGTCCGACTCCAGGAATAGTGATTCACACCCGGGTAAAGCGTGAATTTCACCGCGTTGCCTCCCGCTTTCTTGATGGCATCGACCATCACCCGGCTCCGCCTGGCCGGAACGACACGATCTGCGTCACCGTGAAAGGCCCAGATCGGCGTCCTGGTCATCCGGCTCGCCAATCGCGGATTGCCTCCACCACAAATTGGAATTGCTGCTGCAAACAGTTTTGGGTACGCGGCCAGCATGGACCAGGTCCCATACCCTCCCATGCTCAAGCCGGTGCAATACATCCGCGACTCGTCGATCTTGTACGACTTGACCACGTGTTCAACAAGTTGCTTGATTTGTTTCGAATCCCATCCCGCCCGCTTGGGACATTGTGGTGACACAACAACGAAAGGAAATTCCCGGTCCTTGCCGACCAGCCGTGGCGGCCCCCATTTTTTTACGGCCTCGAGATTGCTTCCACGTTCACCGGCTCCATGAAGGAACAACAACAAAGGCCAAGCCTGCTTCTTCTTGTATGACCTGGGAACAAACATCCAGAAATTGACATCAGTTGTCCCACGAGCCGTCTTGACGGAGACCTTGTATGCGGCCTGTTCTCCTGGAATCAACTCACCAGCCGTCGCACGATCGGCACCCATCGACCAGATCACGGCAACGCTCACTGTCATCACAAGGCCACCGACCCGTTGCTTCGATCGTCTCATGGTTTCCCTTTCGCTAGCGGACGTTGATTCAACTGTGAACGATCTCCAAACACTGAGGCTCCGTGGCAACCAACACAGCGGCTGACCAGGATCGGCCTGATCTGTGTTTTGAAATCGACCTTGTCGGCACCCGCCGCCTCCGGCCCCAAAAGAGCCAGGCACCAGGTGGCAACCGTCAACAGCAGGCTGTGTCTTTCAATTGTCATGGCACGCAACACGCAAGAAACACAAGGCGGCTTCACGAAAACCGCCGCCGATCAACAGCGGTCGATTATAACGAACTCCAGAGGATTCCCGTCACGAGTTGACGTCTGCGGGTCACGTGAATCTCACCACCGAGTCGATCAAGGGCAACAACAGCCGGGACGGACTCGATTCACTGTGCAGCACCGCCTGGTGCGCCACCTGCATCCGGGTCCCGGTCCCCACGTCTTCACCGGTGTTCAGGTTCCGGCTGAAGCGAGGGAAATTGCTGCTGGAGACATCGAGCCGAATGCGATGTCCGGAGGCAAAGACGATACTGGTCGGACTAAGCGTAATCTCGAATTTTTCTGGCACCCCCGAGGCCAACAATTCCGTCTGCTCAAGACCGTGACGATACCTGGCCCTCAGGATTCCTTCGGTCACCAAGCAGGCTGTGCCATCAGGATGAACGTCAACCAGTCTCGCAGTGAAATCGGTATCCACGGCAGTTGATTCAGCAAACAGCACCACGCTGACCGGTCCGGTGACCTCCACCGGATCGGCCAGTACCGGTGTTGTATAAACCAGCACGTCACCCCGAGCTTCCAGGTCCCGTTGATCAACAGCTCCAGCCTCCAGGGGTTCCTCGGCATGGGCCGTCATCATGTGAACCGACAACACCCCGCCCTGTGTGGGCACCGGCTCGGCGGGGTCGTACGCGAAACGGTCGACCGGTTCGCCACCTGGCGGATCTGTCGTCAGGGAACCGTCATCCATTGACGATGCCGCCCGTCCCGTACTGTGAAAGAACAGCGGGGTGGTCACGGACCGTTCGAGAGGCCATTGGCTTTCATTCCGCCACGAATTGACCCCCATCGTGAATATGCGAATCGGTGGATCGGCCCCAATGCCGTCGTCAATCCCTTTCAACTGCCAATCAAACCACCTGTGTTCCTCGTTCCGAATGTCAACCAACGATCCCGGCCCAAAATCTCGCCCTCCCAGCGAGGTGAATTCTGGTTCTTCGTGAGACCAGGGACCGACCAGGATTCTCTGCTGCTCACGGGCCTTCTGGTTCGGCCCATGTTGTTGCATGCCGGTGAGATTGCGGAACCCTGCTCCGGTGTAGGGATCGAACCAACCACACTGCTGAAATGCGGGCACGGTGATTGCCTCGTGTCGGCCACGAATGTCAAACGGTTTCCAGTAGTCTCCGTAGGTGGGATGCGCCAACCACTCACGCCAGTAATCCACCCGGCGACCGATCGCCAGCTCATCCATTTCGATCAGCGGCAGGTGCCTCCAGAACCGCCGATTCTGAAAAATGTGCCGTGACTGTCGGCCGACCACCGTCGCGAGATTTGTCTGCCAGATGACGGCCGCCCCCAACGACAGCATCAATTGAAAGGCGCCACCGATGTAGTGGCAATCGCTGTAGAAATCGTCACAGATCACATGTGGGGCCATGCACGTCAATTGAGGATGTGCCAGCGGAGCAGACAACCACTGGGTCAATCCACCGTAACTGCGGCCCCAGGTTCCAATCTTTCCGTCACACCAGGACTGCCCTCCCACCCACTCGATCGTGTCGTAGCCGTCAGTCGGGTCATCTGCATAGGCCCGAAAGGTGCCCTCCGATTCAAAACGGCCTCGGCAATCCTGGGCCACGAATGCAAATCCACGACGTGACCAGTACGCCCCAACATCAAGAAACACATCGCGACCACTCTCGTAAGGCGTCCGGGTCACGATGGTTGGAAACGGGCCATCACGGTCTGGCAAAAACACGTCGGCACTCAGCCGAACGCCATCGCGCATCGGAACCGTAAGATCATGCCGCAGCTTCAGGCCACATTCAGCTGGTCGCTTCGAATTCAATGTTGGCTCGCTCGTGAATCATTTTTGAGGTCCTCACTCTACACTGGCTGTCCCAAAACTCATCCCTGGTGAGACGCTGCTCCATTCCCACACCGCATTCGAAACAGTGTTTTTTTCCGACTGGTATACTCAACGCAAACCGCAACAACACGAGTTTCCCCAACCACGGGGTGAAGCATGAGATCTCAATCGGCTGTGTTCATCTGCTCGGTCGCCCTGTTGGCCGGTGGTTCAAGCCCGGATGCCATTGCGGCCCCTCCCAACATTGTACTCGTGTTTATTGATGACATGGGCTGGGGCGACTTTTCGTGCTACGGAAACAAGGTTGTCGCGACCCAGAACATCGATCGCCTGGCAGATGAAGGAATTCGTTTTGAGCAGTTTTATGTCAATTCACCAATCTGCTCGCCATCACGAACGGCAATCTCAACCGGACAGTACCCACAACGGTGGCGGATCACTTCCTACCTGAGCAATCGCCAGAGCAACACCGACCGAGGTATGGCCCAATGGCTCTCTCCCCGTGCACCGATGCTCGCCCGCTTCCTCTCTCGCGGTGGTTATGCCACCGGTCATTTCGGGAAGTGGCACATGGGGGGACAGCGTGACGTGGGCGAAGCTCCGTTGATCACCGATTATGGCTTCGACAGGTCGCTGACAAATTTTGAAGGCCTGGGACCGCGAATACTGCCGCTGAAGGACGCCTATGACGGCAAACCACCCAAGCGACACGCCCTCGGTTCCGATCGCCTCGGACGGGGCCCCATTCGCTGGGAAGACCGTTCGACGATCACCGCATCATTCACATCTGCGGCCATTCAGTTTGCTCAACAGTCGGTGGCTCAGAACCGTCCGTTCTATATCAATCTCTGGCCCGATGATGTCCATTCCCCGTTCTTCCCTCCACGAGAACGCCGCGGTGATGGAGCCAAGCGAACACTCTATCACGGAGTCCTCGACACAATGGATGAGCAATTGGGGCGGCTCTTTGACTTCATCCGCAACGACAGTGCACTGGCCAACAACACACTGATCCTCGTCTGTTCCGACAATGGTCCAGAGCGAGGAGCGGGTTCAGCCGGACCATTTCGCGGATTCAAAACACATCTGTTCGAGGGGGGAATTCGGTCCCCCTTGATTGTCTGGGGGCCCGGGTTGATCGCCAACCGGAACGCCGGCTCTCGAAACACGCGGTCAGTTTTCTCGGCCATCGATCTCGTCCCAACACTGCTCAACCTCGCACATATTTCGGCCCCCGACTCGGTGACATTCGACGGCGAATCATTACCAGAGGTTCTCCGGGGCAATTCACAGGCCTCACGTTCCCAACCGCTCTTCTTTCGCAGGCCCCCGGACCGAGACGCTTTCTATGGCGTGGATGATCTACCCGACCTGGCTGTTCGCGAGGGGAAATGGAAATTCCTGTGCGAGTACGATGGCACCGACAGGATGCTCTTCGACCTCCAGGAAGATCCGGGCGAGACCGTCAACATGGTGACCAAGCACCCGGCGATCGCCGAACGCTTGACGAAAGCAGTCCTGGATTGGCACGCGTCCATGCCACCGGACAATGGAGCCCGGTTCCAAAAACCCAGCCGCAAGAAACAGCCCCGGTGAACACCAGGTCCATGGGCTGCCGGGTTCCACGAGGACATCAACGTCGAGAGATCTCTTTCAGCTTTGACCGGGCTTCGGAGAGGTTGCCCGTGGCAATCGACTTGGAGATGTACTCGCAAGCATCGGACTGGGCGGACGTGGCCTTCGCACGACGACAGTGCAACAACTGGAACGGCAAACGCAGGTCACCCGGAGTCATTTTGAACTGTCGATCGATGTAACGACGCCGCAATTGTTGCAACACCTCGAGATCCCGATAGCCGAATTCCCGACTCGGCTCGATCACAGTTCCTTCACCCCAGTCATTCCATGTCGCGACCTGGACAATCGCGGATTTCGACTCCAGCGCCCGTGTCATTGAGGTCCTGAAAGTTGCCCCGTCCGCATCTTTCACGCGGCCGTAACTGGGGCCCACGCCAGCTTCCGCATAAATATCCACGAACCGTGGAAAGGCCACCGGAATGGACCGGGGCCAGGTTTTAGACATCTTTTGAAACCGCTGGACGGCACCAAGCCCCTGCTTGGGAATTGGCCAGTCAAAAGCCCCCACCGCAGCGGACCTCCTGAGATGCTCGCTAAAATAAGTTACCGGCACTTTCAGGCCGGCCAGGCACTGCGTCCACTCCCTGTTCGTCAAGCCGTTCTGGCCGAATGACAGCAGGACAGGTTTCCCGTCCAATCGAACATAACTTTTGAGTCGAAACCACCGCTCGGCCAGCCACTCGATCTCCCCGGTCGCGTGGGGCACACGGTTCACCGCCTGAAGTCGCCCGGCCTTCACCAGTGCCGGAATGGTCTGATCCTCGTAACAGATTGCGAACTTCATTCCGAGACGGGTGACCTGCTCAACCAGCCGTTGCGTATTGCGGTGCAGGATTGCGGAGTCACGGAATTTTTTCAGCCCGTACCAATCCACGATGACGCCGTCGATTCCAGCCAGTTTCATCGTCAGAAGATGGTATTCCAGCACGGCCGGGTCACCCGAGTCATAAGGACCGATCGACGGGTAGTAGTGGGACGCCAGGGACCGCTTGTCCCCGACGGTTTTTTCCGGGTCGAACGCATTCATCGTCCAGTGCCAGCCCCACACCTGGCTGACAGGTTTTGCCACGTACCACGGCATGTAGTGAGCCAGAATCACACGCCCGGCGTCTTGTGTGTCAGTCGCCTGCCCCTTGGTTTCGACCGGAAACCAGCAGACGAGAAACAATGCCACGGACAGAAATACTCTCCAGGCTCCTCCAATTGTCACCGTTTCGCACCGGAATCCGAGCACCAATGGATGTTTCGGGAGGCACATGGGAAGACGGTTCCTCTTGGAGCCAATGCGGGCCTGGTAACCCGAGCATAACGGGTCGACAGTCCCGTGCCTCAAAAAACTCCGATTGCTTTTCGACTCAGCAGGACATGATTCCTTGAGAACCAGCAACTTCGATTTGTTCACCGAAATCACTGCGTATATAAAAGGTGTCAAGATGACGTTCTCTCTCACCGACCGGGTTCTTGTTGCAGCGGCCATCATCCTGGTGTTGGCCACACCCGGCTCAATTCCGGCCCATGCCGAACTCGAGACTCCGCCGCCAGTCATCCCACTTCACGACCGGGCGACTACCAGGCAACCCGACACCACGCGTCACACACCCGACGCACTCATCACACGAATCGCGGACCGCGTCCGCGACCGGCACGCTCGTGAACCCGGTGGCTATGACCACTATCTCAGTTGGTACTGGGAAGAACGCACCGTGACGATCGAGTTGATCGACAAGGTCGCCAGGGGAGGGCAGGAACTCGTCGTCAACATCACGGCCCTCTCACCGCTGAACAAGCCGGACTTTCGTTGTTTCTTTCGTGGAATCAACACGGTCGCCGAATACCACCACAACGTGGCCACGCGACGGATCGCCACCAACCGTTACACCACCACGATTACGTTCAACAACCTGACTCGGAAGCCTCTGGCCATAGGAGACCGGATGGAATTCGAGTTCAGTCCCTTCCTGCTCTCGCCAAAAAATGGCCGCAAGAATTACTACGGCACGGCGTTCCTGTACGTGATTGGCCGTGGCATTTCCCCGTGGCAGGCAACTGGCGACCGACAACAATCCACCCCCTTGCCCCCATCGTCCTGGCTGGGAGGCCACACCACCCTGTCTTACCAGTACTCCAGTGAGCCCACCGAACGATTCAAGCAGATGGCCGGAAACATGGCGCCGGCCAATGCCCAGGCCTTCATGCTTGGGAGGCGTCTGCACCACACCGACTTCGGCAACGGAATCCATTCGGAACAACCGAACCCGCGATTCCCGAAGCACGCTGGAAAACTGGGGCCAAAATTCGTGGCACGCAGTTGTATTGCCTGCCACGTCAACAACGGCCGTGCCATTCCACCTGCGGTCGATTCCCCGATGTACCAGACAGTGCTCAAGGTGGGTGC
>PBOU01000158.1 GCA_002724415.1 Planctomycetaceae bacterium | reverse complement strand
ACCGGAGACTGAACCGGAGACTGAACCGGAGACTGAACCGGAGACTGAACCGGAGACTGAACCGGAGACTGAACCGGAGACCGAACCGGAGACCGAGCAAGGTTCCACGGAAACATCCGTAGAGGACGACTGATCGATGACCACTCAGGGTCCGCGGCATCTGGTGTTACTGGGCACTGGAACGAGTGTCGGCATACCAATGATCGGCTGTCACTGCGACGTCTGTGAGTCATCCGACCCCCGAAACCAGCGCACTCGGTGTGGTGTTGCGGTTGAGGCACCCGATGGCATTTTCCTGATCGACACCCCCCCGGAATTGCGGCTTCAACTCGTTCGCGAAAGGATCGACCTGGTCCAGGCGGCCGTGTTCACGCACAACCACGCAGATCACGTGTTCGGACTCGATGATCTGCGAATTTTCGGACAGTATCTCGATGCGGCGATTCCCTTGTATTGCGAATCCGCAGTCGAGAAACAGATTCGCCGCGCTTACCACTATGCGTTTTCTCCTGATCTGCCCAATAAACATCGAGGCGCCACGCCACGGCTCCGTTTTGAACGGATTGGAACCGACTCATTCCCTTTGCTCGGAACGACCGTCCAGCCAATCCGGTTGCATCATGGCCGTCTGCCTGTCCTTGGATTCCGGATCGGTGATGTCGCTTATTGCACAGACGTCAGCGAAATCCCCGAACCGAGCTGGCCACTCCTCGAGGGTCTCGACGTGCTCATCATCGATGCACTCCGAGAAAAACCCCACCCCACGCATTTCTCAGTCGACCAAAGTCTCCAAGTCATCGACCGCGTGAAACCCAAGCTCGCTTATCTCACCCACATTTCGCACTTCCTGGACCACCAACGCACAAATCAAATGCTTCCAGACAACGTCCGGATGGCATGGGACGGCCTGAGGATACCGCTGGACACCACGTCGTGACTTCGAATCACACGCGCCCCAGAATCGAGCGTTTGGCTCTCCTCTATCTTCAATTGGCCGAAGCCGCAGCCAATCGTCGGGCTATGGAAACCCGCAATCGCCTGCTTCTTCTGGCCGGGCGATCGGCTCACATCGCGGGTTGGGCCAATGAAGCCGATCAGTGCAGAGAACTCGTACTCAGAAACAATCCACGCCATCTCATCGGAAAACACTCCAGCTTCGCCGATGCACTCGTTGCAACCGATTATGAAGCGTTCGACCGACAACTTCAGCGCAGTTGCCCCCAGGAAAAGGCCGAACACTTGGCCACGGTGCAAAACATCGAGACCGATGTGGCCCAGAACGAACCGCCACGACAGCTGGCCCACGACATACTGTCCCGACTGACAACAGCCCCCACTGAGCGTTAATCCATTTGCGGCACCCAAATGGCCTATCAACGCGGACCGGGAATTTGGAACGACCTCAATTGTTGGCCAACTTTTGCTGGCGTCGGACTCATTGCCCCCAGGACGCCAGCTAACGCGGACTTCACTTCTGGATTTCGTTCGTCGACGTGGGCGTTTTGGGTTTCTTCAATTCGCGACCGATTCAGCAACACCCCATGTTTTTGAATGTGAAAGGCCAATTGAGCCGCCGCCCTTTCCCGCGGCCCTGCCTTAAGACCCGGTTGCAATGCAGTCGTGGCCAAACGGTCTTGTGCCGATGCCGTGGGAATTGCGGCGAGGGCGAATATCGCACCATCGGCCAGATCGGGATTTTGAATCGCCGAATGCAGTCCGGCTTCAGCCGGCCTCAGATCGAAAACCTTCGAGCGCCTTCCCTCTCCAAGGTATCCCAACAGGTCAATTGCAGCCCGGGCCATTTCGCCGCGTTCTGCGGCCGACAACGGCTTGCTCTTTACCCCTGACACGAACCGCCCCAGTTGCACCTTCAATCCTTCGAGGTTTGCTGGCCGTTGGATGTAGGTTAGCAAGGGATCTTGTTCGATCATCCGCCTCACCGTCGAAATCATCGGGGGATCGCCAACCACAATGATTGGCAGCCACGCGGTCCGCGAATCGGCTCGAAGATTGGCAATCGTCTGTGACAGGCTCCACTGGATTACATTGGCGTCAACCACAACCAATTGAACGTCTCCACGAGACGAGGCTTCACGGAACACGTCCCGGCCATTGGACGAAATGTGTGCCCGATAACCGGCTTGGTCCACCAGGCCGGCCAACGCATTGACCTGGGCCGGCTTCGGGCCCGCGAGTATTGCCACCGGTTGGTCCGTTGACTCCAGCGTCCGGCTAAGGACTTGGACTATTCGGGACGCTCCACGAAATGATTCGGTGGGATCGGTCTCCACAATTGCCATCGCTGCGGCAAATTGGACNCGGGGATCGGGATAATTCAGCGCGGACGCCAGNGNCGACCCTCTCCTTGTCTTGGACTTCAAATCGTTNCGTTTTGCCAGGGTCCGTAGCACTTCCAAGGCCCCTGNNGCAGTCGTNGCATTTCCAGTCCGCAGGGCGTCTCGTAATGATTCGGTCACCACTGAGCCNCCTGACAGGATCGCNGCGTCGTAAGCCGTCCCCACNCCCCGTGGCAACGATTCTGTCCATGGGGTGACGTTCCGGGCCCGCGCTAACAACAACGAGACAAGCAAAGCCTGCAAACGTTTGCTTTCCGGCGACAACACCAGGGCTTGTTGCGCAATACGACACCCCGCATGCAAGGCCACGTCTGTCGGATCGGCATCGGTTCGCTTCACCGTCATGGTCGTCGGGTCAAAATACCACGACGTCACTTTTCCATTCGGCCCAGCAAGGAGCATTTCTCGACCGGCCAGTCGATTCCTCGCTCCCAGTTCCATCGATTTCAACGCCATCTGTTGACTCAAGGAACTCGCGTGGCGGCTATTGCCTAGTGTCAATCGGGCTACGGCTTCCGCGGCCGACACCCTGACACCCGGTGGCTTATTCTTGTCCACGGCGAAATACCACAGGTGTACAGCGGTCTTCCGGCTTCCAACACGACCAAGCACTTCCAATACGATCGTTTGCAAATTGGTGTCGGGACTATCAAGCGCCGCCAGCAACGGCGGAATCACTTCTGGCCCCAAGCGAGCCAGCGTGTATGTCAACAACTCCCGCGTCGCCTCGTCTTTCACGTCACCAATCGTCTCGATCAGGCGGGGAACCACCAGTGCACCTCCCGACCGAAGCTGCAGAATCGCGGCATCCCGGACTGAGGGTGCTCCCCGGAGTTCCTCTATCAATCGGTCGATCCGTTTCTCATCACCCGCAAACCGGGTGAAGGCCGCGGTCATACGGTTCAACAGCGTCACCGATCCAGGTTGCAACGACTCGAGATTGGCCATCCGCAAAAACACTGCAGGTCCATGTTTGTCGCGCATCGCCAACAATGACGCGTCGTCCGGCTTGGATGACAGCAATTTTTGGAGATAGTCACGGGCCAGGCTAGGACGTGCCAGGTCGATCATCAGGACCACTGCGTCGAACAGCGCGTCTGGTGTAGTGGGTTCACTCAGGAGAGGAGAAGCCTCGCTCCCGGCCGGGACTGCAGCAGCGGGGTCAGCGTCTGTATCGGCAGGTTGAGGTTGTGCCACAACCGGCGAGACAAGAAACGACAATCCAATTGCGATAGTGATCCCCCAGATCGAAAACAAACGTTTCGCCGGTGATTCAGGTCGAACAACTGGAGTGAGGCAATCCCGGACCATGGTTGACAACTCCGCCCAAAGGAAAAACGCAAGATACGCGTTGACGGAGGACCTCCCCGACAACGCAAACCTCGCCTATTTTATTATCGGCCCACGGTTGGTCACTTCTGTTTCAGTCGAGTCGCCTCCGCGTGGCAACCATCGCCGCTGATGTTGCCTGCGCCAGTCATAACGAAGATACCGGCCACGCCCCCCCCCCAAGGTGCTACAACCCGCACAACCGAACCCGGCATTCCCCGCATCGAGCTACCACCGCCATCAAACGGGATCTAGAATTGGCATCCCCTTGGTCCCATGGCCCCGGCGGTTCCCGTCACGTTCCCAAAACCGTAAGAAACCATGCCAACCCTTCCACTTCCTTTTGATCGCGATCGAATCCTCGAACTGACGCAGGAATTTCCAACTCCTTTCTACATCTATGATGAGAAAGCCATTCGAGCCAACGCCAGGCGGTTGATCTCAGCGTTCGGCTGGTGCTCCAACTTCCGGAACCACTTTGCCGTCAAGGCAACTCCAAATCCACACCTTCTCGAAATCCTCGCCGATGAGGGTTTTGGAGCCGACTGTTCCAGCCTTCCGGAAATTCTGTTGGCACAGTCCGTCGGAATCGACGGCGAAAAGATCATGTTCACTTCCAACGACACTCCAGTCTCGGAATTCGTCTATGCAAAAGAGGCCGGGGCGGTCTTAAACCTCGACGACATCACACACATCCAGTCGGTTGAAACCCACGCAGGGCTGCCCTCGTTGGTGAGCTTTCGCTACAACCCCGGGCCGCTTCGACAGGAGTCGGGCAACGCGATCATTGGAAACCCAGAAGATGCGAAATACGGATTGACGCGAGACCAATTGTTCGACGGCTATCGCGAATTGAAGAACCGGGGTGTCACGCGGTTCGGCCTCCACACCATGGTTGTTTCCAACGAACTCAATTCGAATTCGTTTGTTGAGACCGCCAGGATGCTGTTCACACTAGCGGTGGAACTTTCAGACACGCTGGATGTCAGGCTCGAATGGGTCAACCTCGGCGGAGGCATCGGAATCCCCTACCGTCCCGAGGACAAGGCCGTCGACCTCGAAAGTGTCGGCCAGGGAATTGAAGCCGCCTACAACGAAATCGTTGTTCCGGGCGGTCTCGACCCCCTCGGCGTCCTGATGGAGAACGGCCGTGTGGTGACCGGCCCTTACGGTTATCTCGTCACCACGGCCATCCACCAGAAAAAGATTTACAAGGACTATGTTGGCGTCGATGCCTGCATGGCCAACTTGATGAGACCCGGCATGTACGGCGCCTATCATCACATCACCGTCCTCGGCAAAGAAAAGGCTCCTCACAACACCGTGGTCGATGTTGTCGGATCCCTGTGCGAAAACAACGACAAATTCGCCATCGACAGGGAACTTCCCGAGATCGAGCAAGGCGACCTGCTTGTCATTCACGATTCCGGAGCCCACGGACACGCCATGGGCTTCCAGTACAACGCCAAGCTCCGTTCAGCCGAACTTCTTCTCGGCGCCGACGGTGCCGTTCGATGTATTCGCAGAGCCGAGACTGCAGCTGACTACTTCGCCACGCTCGATCATGGCCCCCTCGACGCGCTCGTCGCATCCACATCGAACTGACCACAGGCCTGTGAGATCACCGGCATGGCCAAACTCTACTTCTACTACTCGTCGATGAATGCGGGGAAATCGACCACACTCCTGCAATCCAGCTACAACTACCGTGAACGAGGAATGCAGACACTCGTCCTGACTCCCGAACTCGATGTCCGTTTTGGCGAGGGGACCGTCTCTTCACGAATCGGCCTCACAGCCGACGCCACAACTTTTTCGACCGTCGACAACCTGCTCGCCATCGTTGAAACGGTCCTCGCAAAACAACCGCTCCACTGCGTCCTGATCGACGAAGCTCAGTTTCTCACTCGCGAACAGGTTCACCAACTCGGAGATGTCGCCGACGACCACGACATTCCCGTCTTGTGTTACGGCCTTCGCACGGACTTCCAGGGAAAGCTCTTCGAGGGCAGTCGTTATCTGCTCGCCTGGGCCGACAATCTGGCCGAGATCAAGACCATTTGCCATTGCGGCAGTAAGGCCACCATGGTCCTTCGCCTCGATGGGACTGGGCACGTCATCAAGCACGGAGAGCAGATAAAGATCGGGGGCAACGAGTCCTACCAGGCCGTGTGCCGCAAACATTTCAAACTCGGAATGGCGACCCGTGACCATCCCGAATTGCCCTTCGAACCGCCTCACAATCCCACGTCTGACTGACTCACAGGCAAATTCGGCCAAATCAGACCCCTACAAACTGGACAAGGCACAGAGTCTGGGAATAATAATTCACACGGGTGCGTCAGACACCAGGTGCAGCACCTCCGCAAAACGCAATCGCGGTGCCCCCACGCAACGGAAGAGACACAATGACAATTCGCAACCACGTCATCCTGCCCTTGAGCACTCTGTTCGCCTTCATGATGGTATCGTCACTGCATGCCGCCGACAGACCCAGTCTCATCCCGGGATACGTCGACTCCGACGGACGCGTTCACCCAGAGAAACTGCTTTCTTATGTCGAAGCGTTGCACCGCGCCGCTGACGCTGAAGTCGCCGAAGCCCGGATCACCCAACTCGAAGGCCACTTGTCTCAGATGGTCGCCACCCTCAAACGAACGAGACAACAGTTGGCTCGTCAAACCAAACGTGCCGATGTGGCTGAAACGCTTGCTGATGCACGGGGCAAGGAAGTCGACCGAATCACGAAACTCCACCGGTCGAGCCAGGCCAAATTGTCACGCACCCGGAAGGTCCTCAAGACAACCCGCAATGCTCTTGTGGCACAGACGACACGAACCACAACCCTGCAGGCCCAGCAGACCACTTTGCGGAAGAAAGTCGCCGGGCTGATTCTCTCTGTCCAAAACTCACAGGCCACGGCGAAACGAGTCACAGACAAACTCGACACGACCCAGGCATCACTGGCCTCCGTGACAGCCGCAAGAAATGCTGCTAATGCCAAGCTCGAAGACCAGGCAGCCGACAACCAGAAACTCACAAAGCAACTCGCCAAAACCAGGGGATTGCTTGCGGAGGCCAACAGGTCACTCGAATCGACGACGGCTCAATTGACCAAGGCCAAAGCGGATATCAAGGCATTCGCCAACAAAACGAAACCCGCCGCTCAACCCGCCAACAAACCCGAGGCGACTCCGGTTCCGGAAGCCGACTCCGATGATTCGTAACACGGGTCGCCCGGTCACTCAGACCGAGTTCTCTCGCTGCCGGTCCAACAATTCGGCAATCTGAACCGCATTGGTGGCTGCCCCCTTGCGCAGATTGTCCGACACACACCAAAACGTCAATCCGTTGGGATGAGACAGGTCNCGTCGGATTCTTCCAACAAACACGTCATCCTTGCCACTGCAATCGCTTGGCAATGGGTATCGGCCGGCGGGAGTGTCATCGACGACGGTAATCCCCGGAAATGCAGAGAACAGTTCTCGCGCCTCTTCGGGAGGAATCGGCCNTTCGGTTTCCACGGTGATGACTTCACTGTGGCAATTGGCCACCGGGATCCGCACGCACGTGGCCGCAATCGGTAGTTCTGCAAGGCCCAGAATCTTCCGCGTCTCGTGGACCATTTTCATCTCTTCACTCGTATACCCCTCGGTCCGAACACTCCCGATCTGGGGTATTGCATTGAACGCGATCGGGTGTGCGAATTCTCGGTACTGGTACTCGGTCGACGACAATGCTGCGCGGGTTCCTTCAATCAAGTCTTCCGTCCCATTGACGCCCGCTCCACTTGTCGCCTGGTAGGTGCTCACGACCACCCGGGTCAATGGCGATGCGTCGTGCAATGGCTTCAACGCCACGACCATCTGGGTGGTCGAACAATTGGGACTCGCGATAATCCCCTCGGCCGCGACGGCCTCCTCCGGATTGATCTCCGGCACCACCAACGCCACATCCGGATTCATTCTCCAATAACCCGACTCGTCGATGACTGTTGCTCCCGCAGCAACGGCTGACGGCAAGAATTCCGCGGCCACATCATCGGGCGTACTGGAGAGCACGAGGTCCACGTCCGTGAACACGTCGTGAGTCAACTCTTCTATGACCAATTGGTCACCCCGAAACTCCACCNGCGTACCGGCGCTCCGCGCGGAGGCCAGCAATCGGAATTCTTTTGCCGAGAATTCTCTCTCCTCGAGAAGTTGCAGCATGATGCGGCCCACGGCGCCGGTCGCTCCGATCACCGCCACTGACTCAAACATTTCACACCTCGTTCAACCACCACACTTCAGGTTTGTTTCCGCACACATGAAACCGGTCCGAAATGCCTCCACGGATGACGGTCCGTCCGGCTCCCCCGACCTGTCGAGTCCTGTCAACCGGTGATATACTCCCACCCGTTTCTCATCAAGACCTGCTCCCCTGAAGATGGATCGCCCCGATGAAGGTTCTTGTCGTTGGACAGGGCGGACGCGAACACGCCCTGGCGTGGAAGCTCGCCCGGTCGGAATCGGTTTCCGCTGTATTTTGCGCTCCGGGCAACGCTGGCATAGCCGCCGACGCCACCTGCCTGGACATCCCCGCGAACGACATTCCGTCTCTGGTNGAATTTGCGACAACCGAGCGAATCGACCTGACCGTTGTCGGCCCCGAGGCTCCACTGGTCGACGGTCTTGTTGATGCGTTTTCCGAGGCCGGGTTGACCGCCTTTGGTCCCTCGAGCGCGGCGGCGGCGCTGGAGGGCAGCAAAGCGTTCGCCAAAGAGATCATGCATCGGGGAAACGTCCCCACGGCGGATTACGCTGTTTTTGAACATCTCGAGGATGCACAACATTTCCTCCAGGAACGTGAGGACCAAGCCTGGGTGGTAAAAGCCGACGGGCTGGCCGGCGGCAAGGGAGTGGTGATGTGTGCCAACAGGGACGAGGCGTTGACGGCCATCCACAACATACTCGTCAACAACGAGTTCGGAACTGCCGGATCCAAGGTGGTGATTGAAGAAACACTGGTTGGCGAAGAACTGAGCATCCTCGCCCTTGTTGACGGAAACACGATCATTCCATTGGAGGGTTCGCAGGACCACAAGCGGGCNGGTGATGGTGACACGGGTCCGAATACCGGAGGCATGGGGGCCTACTCCCCCTCCCCACTGCTCACTCCCGATTTGCAATCGGAAATTGAAGAAAAGATTCTCGTTCCAACCATCCACGCAATGAAACTTGCCGACACGCCCTTTTGCGGGCTTCTTTACGCCGGGCTGATGATCACGCGGCAAGGCCCCAAGGTTCTCGAATTCAACGTCCGTTTCGGCGACCCGGAAGCCCAACCAATTCTCATGCGACTGAATTCCGATCTCGGACTCGTTTTGAAGGCCGCGGCCGAAGGACGTCTCGATGAGTTCGGCCCACTCGAATGGGACGATCGGCCCGCTGTCTGCGTCGTCATGGCCTCGGATGGATACCCCGGTTCCTACGAGACCGGCCGTCCGATCCGGGGAATCGATGAGGCGAATTCCATCGAGGGAGTGCAGGTCTTTCACGCCGGAACAACCGAACAGGACAACCAACTGCTCAGCGACGGCGGACGAGTCCTCGGTGTGACTGCCCTCGGAGATCAACTGGCCGACGCAAAACGACAGGCCTACGAGGCCGTCCGTTGCATCCGCTGGGAAGGAGCATGGTGCCGCAAGGATATCTCCGACAAGGCGCGGCAACCCTGACCCTCATGCAGTGGAGAACCCAATGTCCCGCCACGTCGGCTACATTTTGATCGTCGGCAGTCTTGGACTGTCGCCCACCCCGTCAGTCACGACTCCGCTTGAGGCCGCCACACCAAACATCGTGGTCATTCTTGCCGACGACATGGGGTACGGGGACGTGCAGGCCCTGAACCATTCCTCCAAGATCCCGACTCCGAACCTCAATCGTCTGGCCAGGCAGGGAGCCACTTTCACCGACGCGCACACGCCGTCGGCCGTCTGCACCCCCACTCGTTATGGACTGCTCACTGGCCGATATTGCTGGCGAAGCCGACTGAAATCCGGCGTCCTCAACGGTTATGGGACACCGTTGATCGAGCGGGACCGCCCCACCATCGCCTCGTTTTTGAAGACCCACGGATACCACACCGGTATCTTTGGCAAGTGGCATCTTGGTCTCGACTTCACCCGTTTACCGCATGCCAAATCGGACCACGGCACGAAAAAGCCAAAGCGTCGCGCCGCCGCGGCGCCGCAGCTCGATTTCACCAAGCCGATCCTCGATGGCCCCAATCGCCGCGGTTTTCATGACTCCCTGATTATTCCCGCCTCACTCGACTTTCCTCCTTACGTCTATATAGACAACACCAGGATCACCTCGTCGACTCCCGTTCTACAACCCTCGGTCAAGTTCCCTGGATTTCTTCGTCGCGGGCCTCGCGGACGCGACCTGGTCATGGCTGATTGCCTGGATCACCTCAAAAATCAGGTCGTCACGTTCCTGGCACAACGGGCGGATGAACCGCAGACACCGTTCTTCCTTTATTTTCCACTCACGGCCCCGCACAAGCCCGTGTTACCGCACCCGCGATTCCGCGGTCGCACAAAACTGGGCCCCTATGGCGACTTCATCGCCCAGGTGGACGACACCGTCGGCACCATCCTTGCTGCAATCGACCGCCACAATTTCAGCAAGAACACGCTCGTGATCTACACAAGCGACAATGGTTCGTTCATGCACCTTCGCGACGAGGACAACGCCCGCGACCACGTGGATGACGAAACGATTCAGGCTTTTCGATCTGACCGGCATCGGCCCAACCGACATCTCCGCGGCACCAAGGCCGACATCTGGGAAGCGGGCCACCGCGTTCCGTTTTTCGCGCGTTGGCCGGGGCACATTTCACCGGGTAGCCAAAACCACACCACCATCTGCCTGACAGACCTCTTCGCCACTTTTGCTCAATTGATCGACAAGCCCGTTCCGAAGAATGCCGCTCCGGACAGCTACAGTTTTCTGGAACAACTCAAACGGCCCCAGACAGCCAGTCAACGTCCCCCGATAATTCATCATTCGGTTGCCGGAATGTTCGCGATCCGTGATGGCCGTTGGAAACTTGTACTTGGCAACGGATCCGGGGGGCGACAACAGCCCAGGGGACGCCCGTTCACCAAACCGTACTTTTTGTCCGACCTGAAGGCGGACCCTTCCGAGACGACCAACCTCGCCACCAGGCACCCGGATATCGCTGCACGGCTCGAGGCTGCCGCATTGAGGATTCGCCGCAGCCCCTTGCCCCGTTGAGCGTCGCGGCGTTATCTTCGTCTCGAAGTCCGTGTTGCTTTACGCTGCTCACTTTTCTTGTCGACAGACCGCCCCGGAGACCTGACGATGCGTTCCAGTGACCTGCTTTCCGCCTGCCTGCTGGCCTGCCTGATGTCCGCGTCAAGTTTTGCCGATTCCGACCCATGGGTCGTATATCCCGGTGGCCAAGGTGCCGGCGCTGGAAAACACATCGTATTTGTCACCGGCGATGACGAATATCG
>PBOU01000157.1 GCA_002724415.1 Planctomycetaceae bacterium | reverse complement strand
CAATACAGATGACATCGCGGCCCAGGAGCAGGAGTTGCTCATCCTTGTGACGCCTCAACTCGTGCATCCGTTGAGTGAAGGGGAGGAGCTTCCGCTGCCCGGTTCGGATGTGTTCGAGCCGGATGATGTCGAGTTCTATCTCGAGGGCCGGATCGAGGGGGGGCGTGTTGAGGGCTATCGGAGCCCGGTTAGGACCAACTGGGAACGGATGAAGGCGTATCGGCGGGCACAACAGCAAGCCATTATTGGCCCCTCGGGGTATTCGGACGATCGTTAGTGGGCGGACAGGGTGCAATGAGATTGAATATTCATCTTGCGGGGTTGGTGCTTCTCGCTGGTTTTTCGTGTTATGGGTGTCGTTCCACCATCGGGGCAGGCTCCGATGGCGATGGCCATCCTCTCGATGTCTCGTATTCATCGGTGCCAAAGCCCGTTGGGTCGGCGTCGCGGATGCATTTCGAGAGGCAAGAGCAGATTGCCGAGGAGGGCGAATTTGTTGTCTATCAGCATGAATGGTATGACGGTGGGTTGTCTCTTGGGCCGGGGGGCGATCGTCATGTGCGGCGTTTGGTTCAGAGAATGGGCACGGAGAGGTTTGTCCTGGTGGTTGAGCCGTCCGAGCCGGACTTGGTGGTTCATCCGGACGCGGACGTTGCAGTTGCCGAGGCGGGTAAAACGGATGCGAGTCGCAGGAAAGTCCTGGTGGAGTTGCTTTCGGATATTGGGGTCGCCGATGCAAAGTCTCGAGTAGTGGTTGGCTGGCCGCGTGGCGAGGGCCTTCGGGGTGATGAGGCTCCTCGTGTGTTTCGGCGTTTGAACACCGGAGGCCGTGGTGGCGCCCTTGGCGGCGGTGGCTTTGGCGGCGGTTTCGGCGGCGGTGGCGGTATGGGCGGTGGTGGTATGGGTGGTGGTATGGGTGGCGGTGGCGGTTTCGGAGGAAGGTTCTAATGTTCGCGCGTCTGGTGGGATTGTTCTGTGCAGCTATGGTCGCGGTTGGTTCCGGGTGTCAGTACCTGGGTTTGACCCAGCAGGGACCGCAGGCTGTTTCCTCTGGTGCTGCTCTGCAGGCCAGCCGAGGTGGTGGTGCAGAGGATTTGACTGCTGGGGAGTCAGCCGCAGCGTGTGTTGCGACTGCCCAGGAGATGGTGAAAAACGGCTGGGACGGTGAGGCGATAACCGTTTATGAGCGGGCGTTGAGTTTCGAGCCCGATCGAAAAGGAGTCTCGTTGCCGTTGGCTCGGCTCTACGCGCGAGTAGGCGATGTGGATCGAGCGCGTGAGCTGTTCCAGAAAGCTGTTGTGGAGTCGCCTGGGGATTCGAATGTTCGAAACGACTTCGGGTATTTCCTTTATGAGCTCGGTGAGCTGCCAGCCGCTGAGTCCCAGTTGCGTCGTGCACTGGAGCTGAGTCCGGGTGAGAAACGCAGCCGGACCAACCTTGCGCTCACACTGGCAGCGGCAGATCGGTACGACGAGAGTCTGAAATTGTTTGAAGAAGCTGTTGGACCGGCCGCTGCCCGATCCAATCTTGCAGTTGTGCTGGCCCAGGCGGGCGAATTGAGTAAGAGTCGTGAAATGGTGGCCAGTTCCCAGGCGATTGATCCGACAATCGTCCAGGCAAAAATGGCAAAGAAATGGCTGGATGGTTCTCGCGCTACAAAAAATGGGGGGCAGGCGGTTCAGTCGACTGACTTCCAGGGCGAGGTTTCCGTCGAGGATGTTTCGGGGAAATCGGTTGTTCGCATGGTGTCCGATCCCGGCGAACGGTAGGTAGGCCGACATCGGGACTGTTGGTGGAACTGTCGCTTGTGTCGGTTTGGGCGTCTTGTGTGACCAATTGACTTGCCAGAAGGTTTCGCTGGAAACTCTGTAAAAAAACACTGAAACCTCTGATTGGTTTGTTGACAGCAGGTCTGTTGGCGTATGACAATCGCGCTGTTGTGTTTTTGGGTGCGATTGATCAACTCTTCTGCTAGCCCTATGCCGTTTGCCCTAAGATCTATTCTGACCTGGTCGCTGCTGGTCACGTATGGCTTGGTGGTCGTCGCCGGTGAGGCGGTTCACGGGCTCGGGTGCTGTACTTTTGATGGGGCCTTGGGGGTCGTTGCTGCGTCTTCCGGTAGTGGATGTGCGCATCAACACGGTGTCCATGATCATGGACATGATCATTCGCACGAGTCGCCTGCCAGCACAGGTGGGAAATCCGGGGCTCCGGAAAAAGAACGTCGTCACCGGCCGCATGACAGTGACGAATGTTTCGTTTGTCAGTTGCTTTCCGCTGCCCAAGAAACGCCGTCGATCGCCGAACTCCCCTTGGCGATTGAGCTCCCTGAGGATGCGCCGCTTATTTGCGCATCCGTCGCTTTTTCGTTCGCACTGAGCCCGCGACAAACGCGGGGACCGCCGGTCTGAAAGACGGAATCGGTGTGTCAACGTGATGGGCCGAACCTTTTTCTTCGCCTCTACAAATGGGCGAGAGTGGTTTGGCAAATCGTAGCGACCGAGTCCATTCACCAACTGCCCGTGGTTTGATTGGGGTTTTCCCGCACTCAACCGGTGGCAGTGTCGATCAGCGGGGTCGACACGGCTGTTTGGTGCTGCTGGTGTGAGGCTTCTCGGCTGACGTTGACGGGCCGCAGGTGTTTGCTCTCTTTCGAGGAAACACTCCGTTGCGGCTGGTGTGCGGATCACAAGGTCCGACCAGGTCTTTGTCGCGTGCCGCCGCAACGGAGTCCTCGGGTGGCAGGCAATACCTCTTGAAGTTGAGTTGAGTGCTTTTGCACTGAGGCGGCTTCTGAGGCGGAGTGTGTCACCGAAAGACAAATTGAATTGAAACTGCTCCCTTTGTTCTGACACGTAAGGAATTCTAGACATGATGATTCGAAAAACGCTGCAAAAAGCAAATCAAAATCGTTCGGGCCAGGCTCTTGTGGAATACATTGTGATCGTCGCTGCCGTTGCGCTCATCGCGCTGGTTTCGGTTTCCATGTTTGGTCACAAGGTGGCAGACCAGTACGCGATCGGGGCCGGCATGTTGCCAGGCGCACACGCAGAAGACAATCTCCCCATCACCACCGGTGAATATGCTGGTTTCACTGAGAATGCTGGTGGAACTGCGTTGATCAGTAACGGTGTGGTTACGTGGGCGGATATCACGGGCAACGCCACCACTGGCGAGATGGACAACAACGTTGTGACTGGTGGCAACACGGGTTCCGACGTTTTCGTTGCGGAGTGACCGCATCGCAGCATGATTGGCCGCGCGGAGACCTCGTTCTCCGCGCGGCCGATTCTCAAGTCAATGACGAGATCCTGACAATCTTTAGCGGTTGAATGCAGTGTGTGGCCGGATGAGCAAACCTTGAACTGGCCTGATTGGAAAACCGATTCTCTTCAGAACGATCCGTCTGGATTGCCGTGTGTTCGCGCCCAATTCAACTCTCAGTCAAAATTGGAATTCAGTGGTCATGAGACGTCGTTCAGCCACATCGTCTAATGGGTATACCAAGTTCATTTCAGGGGTTGGCCTGGTCGCAGTTGTCGGCCTTGTTGTCTTTGCTGGGTTGTCTTACGGGGGGTATTTGGATGCTCAACAGATACCCGGCCAGCGAAAGAGGGCGGGCCTGGTCAAGGTGCCGCGATCGCAGAAGGCGATTGCCGCGTTGACGAAGGTCACTCGAGAAGACTTCCACACCCTGGAACTCGGTGACGATAGCTACTACTGGATGGAACCTGCTCGTGTGGCGGCACATCCGGAGTGGATCCTGGATCCAGGTGAGATTGTCGGCCGGGTGATGTCGCACCAGAAAGCTCCCGATCTGGTATTCACTAAAACCGACTTCCTGCCCGAAGGAAGTCGAACCGGATTGAGTGGAGGGGTCCCCGAAAACAAACAGGGGTTCTTTGTCGAGTCCTCAAAGATTCCCGGTTTGGGATTGCTCAAGATGGGAGACAGGTTTGACTTGCTCGCCGGATTGCCGGAAGAAGCCCAGGGCGAACAGGAGGCCGAATTCGGATTGTTGGCGGGAGGGGTGAAGGTTCGTGGAGGGAAACCTATTCCGGTCAGTGGAGTTCGCTTGCTGGTCCAGGATGCACAAATGGTTGCCATTACTCGTGGTCGGGATATGACCACGCAGGGCGTTATGAACCTCCCGGAGTCATCAATTCGTAGTCGGTCGCAGGATGGGGCTGCTCAGATCACGATCGCCATCGACGCTGAAGAGGCCGTGCCCTTGACCCAGGCGCTGGCAGCGGGACGTATGATTCATTGTGTCGCGAAATCGGGCCGGGGGCCGACCAAAACGGGGGCCAGCGGGCGTGCCAAGATTGCTGGAATGATTCCGTTTCCGGCCACGTCCCGAGCCGTGAAGGCATTCACTCGGCTTACCGCCGAGGATCTTGCCGATCCGGACACCGGAGAACTAAGAACCTACTTCTTTCCACCGGACAAGATCCAGGAAGCGTGGATCGGTTCGGTCACCGATTTGATTGNCCGGGTTGTTGCACGGGACATCAGTGCCGGCTTCATTTTCTCGCCAGGAGATCTCGCGACGGGGGACGCTCTAATCAAGGATGTTAAGAAGTTCCAACGATTGACGAGTGACGACCTTGCCGATCCAAAATCCGCGTCACAATTCATCGGACGAGTTGCCGCCGCGGATTTTGAGGCCGGTACTGTTGTCAACGAGTTGCATCTGCTCGCTCCAAACGCAGCGGTGGTGGCGATCAAGGCGTATCAACGNATCGAGCCGAACCACCTGGCAGACCCGATTTCGGCAAAGAAATTGATCGGCCGAGTTGTTTCGATNGATGTCGTCTCTGGCTCCGCCATCGACGATTCTGATTTGCTTCCACCGGATGCCGCCTCGGGAATCAGTGGCGGAACACCACCGGGTCGGATGGCGATCTCGGTTGATATGGCNAAAGTCGAGGGTGTGAGTCGGCTCAACCGAGGGGACCATTTTGACCTCCTCGCCACTTTCCCACTGAAACCGGGAGATGCCTTCNCGGTGCTTGGCACGAGCGTGCAATTCTCCGGAGGNGTGATCTCACANGCTGAACTGAAAGATCGCGCGNGAAACGAGCTTCTGGCCGAAGGCGTGGTCGTCGTTGACGTCGACGAGACCACGGCAACAATTGCTGTCCGACCGAATGAGGTTCCGAGGATCACCAAGGCGTTGACCCTGGGAATATCGGTGTTTGCCCTGGCACGCTCTCGGCAGTCGGGCGGTGCTGCGAAGCCAAAAACGTCCACCCTGAAATCCGATCCGAACCCGGTTGACCGCATCAGGGTGATTGAAGAAATCGTCGGTGACAGGCGCAAAGTTCGCGTTTTCGCGACCGACAAGAAGCCGACAGACTGAGTGTCCCGAATCGGCAGAGTATCAAGCCCGAAATCGAGTTAGTCCAATCGCTACACCACAANTACTTATTTTCCGAAACGACATCCGGGTGGACGAAGAGCTGGACAGTGCTTTGTCAGCGGTACCGGAAGTGACACCGGTCACCCACTATTTCGATGAGATTCATGCCGCAGCGGACGCGGCAAGAAGCTACCGTCCGGACATCATTATTGTTGAACTGACGGACGATATTCAGTCGCTCGGTTCACTCACCGACGAACTGAGCGCCGCGTCTCCGGAAAGCTCGATAGTGGCGGTGTTTCAGCCGGAGCAATTGCCGGAGAGTGTTGCCGAAAGTACGGTGATGATCCAGGCTCTTCGCCTGGGCGTGGAGGATTTCATCCGGAGACCGATCTCGAGCCGTGACCTTGAGCAGTTGCTGGCACGGAGGCTCCAACGCCGNNATCGGGCGCCGCAGGATATCGGNCGCACGATTGCGTTTATCAGCAACAAGGGCGGTGTGGGCAAGAGCACTTCGGCAGTCAATGTTGCTGTGGCGCTGGCCGAAAAACATCCTGAACGTGTGCTTTTGGTGGACGGATCACTGCAGATGGGTGTGTGTGCCGCTCAATTGAACCTGCAGCCACGGACAACAATCGTCGACGCATGGCATGAACGTGACCGGTTGGACGAATTGCTCTTGAGAGAATTGACGGTCGGGCATTCCTGTGGNNTGGATTTGCTGGCTGCTCCCAGNACGGCGATCGACGCGGTCGGAATTGACGACGCGATCATGTCACGGATTCTGATGCTCGCGAGGCGATCCTACGACTACGTGATCATTGATACCTTTCCGCTGTTTGATCGGGTCGTGATGGCGATCCTCGATCTCTGTGACGTGGCCTATATCGTCCTGGAGAACGTGGTGCCCACTATGCAGAGTATTCGCGGATTTTTTGATTTGCTCGAGGACGTGGAGTACCCCGAGACGAAACAACGAGTGTTGTTGAACCGTTTCACGCGAAGCGGTAGCAATCCTGGCGTCACCGAGGTCGAGTCGTATTTGAATCGAGCCGTCGATCATGTGATCCCACTCGACCGNAAGGTCGTCCAGGCGGTCAACACGGGACAACCGATTGTCCTTGACGCCGGACGATTTTCGAAATCCGCGCGTGCCGTTCGGAAGATCGCGTTGGAAATTGAGGAGTTGTCCGCGTCCACGGCCGAGTCCAATCCACTTCCGGAGCGAAACGAAACGGTGGCCAACCGGCCGGAGACCGAACTTGGAGTCCAGTCCGGGGAGAGGGGCCAATGACGGAGGACCATTCCAGTGAGCGAAGGCGTTTTTCTCGCAAGCTCTTGACACTGCCNGCAGATCGGCTGAAACCCAAAGAACAGGTTCCGAACAGAGACCAGGGTTTTGCGAGCCTGTCCAATTCCACGGCCCCCCCGGCCGGTGCGAATGTCGAATATCAATCCGTGAAGGGGATTCTTCACGAGCGATTGATCGATGAGATGAACGAGCAGAATGTACTGGCTCGTCCTGATGACGAACTGGAACAGTTCGTGTCGGACTTTGTGGCGTCAGTCCTGGAGAACGAGGACTGGCCTCTCAACGAAAATGAGCGTCGCCGGTTGGGCGAGGACCTGGTCGATGAAACCCTGGGTATCGGTCCGCTGGCCGTCCTGATGGCCGATCCGGCCGTGACCGACATCCTGGTGAATCGATACGACGACATCTATATCGAACGTTTTGGGCAGCTTGAAGAAACGGAAGTCCGATTCCGGGACGAAGATCATCTGGTACGGATCATCCAGCGAATCGCGTCGCGTGTTGGTCGNCGCGTCGACANGTCATCTCCGATGGTCGACGCACGTCTGCCGGATGGAAGCCGTGTGAATGCGACTCTGCCGCCCGTCACGATTGACGGACCGACACTTTCGATCAGGCGTTTCGGGCGACGCCGGTTAAAGAGCGACGAGTTGATGGGATTGGGAATGTTTTCCGACCGGATGCAACGTTTCTTCGACCTGATCGTTCGAGAACGAAAGAACGTGCTGATTTCTGGAGGGACCGGTTCGGGAAAATCGACGTTTCTCGGGTCTATTGCCGAATCGATCCCGCGGACAGAACGGATCATCACTATCGAAGATGCCGCCGAACTTCTTCTTGATCAGAAACATGTCGTGCGGATGGAGACTCGGGCCCCGAACCTGGAAGACCAAGGCCGGATCACTCAACGGGACCTTGTGATCAACGCGTTGCGGATGCGACCTGATCGCATCATCGTGGGCGAGGTTCGAGGTGGGGAGGCCCTGGATATGCTCCAGGCAATGAACACCGGCCATGACGGAAGCCTGACCACAATCCATGCGAACAGTCCACGTGATGCCATGTCACGGTTGGAGACCATGGTCATGATGGCNGGAATGGAACTTCCATCCCGGGCGATCCGTGAGCAAAGTACGTCCGCGATCGATTTCGTCATTCACGTGCGGAGATACGAGGATGGGACTCGTCGCGTGGAACGTGTTTCCGAATTGGTTGGCATGGAACAGGACGTCCCGCAGTTGCAGGACATTTTTGTCTTCGCGCGTCGCGAACAGACTGGCCGCAGCGTCGTTGGGGAATTCCGGAGCACGGGGATTGTGCCGAGGGCGGTCGATGAATTGCGCTCGCGCGGTGTGGCTATTCCGGTCCAGGATCTCTTCGGAAAGGCGACNCCATAAATCCCTACGTGATACCGATCGGATTGAGTGCTGCTGTTGCGGCGGTNGCCTGGTATTGGCGACGGGCCTGGTTCCGTGATCAAGTCCGGAAACGATTGGAAGACACTCGGGAAACAGCGGATGTTGTGACGGCCGCCGGAGGTCCGTTTGCCCGCCGGCATCTGATTCTACCGTGGTTCACTGGCGTGATCGTGTCTGTCGCCGTGGTCGTGCTTCTGCACTGGCCGACCAATATTGCGGCGGGACTGGGATTCGTGACCGCACTGCTACTGGTCCAGTTGGACGCATGGGTGCTGGAATTGCGATTCAATCGTATCGAGAGCCAACTGGCTGATTGTGTCGATGTGCTGGTGGCTTCGGTTCAGGCCGGGGCGTCGTTGCAGAGTGCACTGGAGGCCGCGAGTGGAGAATCACGTGACCCCCTTCGAGGCGAACTGGAAGAAATGGTCGCTCGACTCCGGCTGGGCGACCCGGCCGTCGATGTCTTCGCGTTGCTGCGGCGGAGAGTTCCCGTGGAGACGTTCCGCCTGTTCTGTACAACGTTGACGGTGAATTGGGAGGTCGGTGGTGGTCTGGCTCAGACACTCGCTTCTGTGGGACAGACGATTCGGGGGCGAATGGCCATAGCCCGGCAGGTCAGGACACTCAGTACACAGGGCCGCATCACCACGATGTCCGTCCTGTTTGTGACCTACTTTCTTGGCGCGATGATGTGGCAAAGCGACCCGGCTCGGATGACCGCATTCCTCGCGACGTCCGTCGGTCAGATGTTAGTGACCGCGGTTCTGGTCCTTCAGGGGGTCGGTATCGCGATGGTCGCGAAAATCAGTCGGCCGAAGGTATGACACCATGAATGATCTTGTGGCATTTCTGTCGTTACTGGTGGCTGCGGTTATCGCGGTCGCGATTCTGCTGGTGAGAGTGCGATCAGGAGAGCAGGTTCGATCTCGTCTTAGCCCCGTGGAGGACGACCAGGAAACGTGGGCTGAGGTGCGCACCGATCCTGCTACCGGCTGGTTGTCGGGGTGGCTGTACCTGGCAGGTTTTCGGGCTGCACAAGCCACGGCAACGTTTGTGTTGACGACGNTNGGGATTCTGTTGATCGGTGGAGTCGTGATTTATCGGCTACACGAGAATGGTGTCACGGACCAATTGGCAGATCTTCTCGTTTCGATTCCCGGTGGAGTGGGGAACGTCATGGTCCCATTTGCCCTGGCGGCACCCTGGTTGATTTTGGTCACGGTCGGGGCTGTCCCTGCACTGTTCGTTCGTGCCATGAGACGGCGACGTGTTGAACGTGTTGAAGAGGACCTGCCTCTCGTTCTCGATCTGCTCAACACCCTTGCCCAAGCGGGTATCGGGTTTGATGCCGCGATGGATCGGATCCTGGACGCGCAGCCAGCGGAACGTCCGCTTTCTCAAGAAATGCGATCATTCCAGTACGACATCCTTGCGGGGCGTCCACGCATTGAATCTCTGCGCCGGTTGTCGCGTCGGTTGCGGGTGCCGACGTTCTCGATCTTTATCTCGGCCATAATCCAGGCGGAACAGGTGGGAGCGGGGATTGCCCAGACACTTCAAACCCAGGCGTCGGAGTTNCGCAGCCGGCGGCGCGAAAGAGCTGCCGCGGCGGCAATGTCGGTTCCGACGAAATTGATCGTACCAATGGTTATTGGATTTCTTCCGGGAGTGTTCGTCGCGCTCCTGGGGCCGATGATGCACCAGGCCCTGGAAATGATGGACCGGACACTTCGTGGCATTTCCGGAGGATGAAGGCATGGCTGGAAGAGCCGATTCTTTCAGGTTGCGCCGCGTGGATACGGGGACTGTACTGGTCGATGTACTCCATGTGGCCTCGACGATCTGGTCACGATTTTGTGGACTCCAACTTCGCCGTCCGCTTCCACCGGGGCATGGAATGCTCCTGGTTCCTTGTCGCTCGATCCACACGATGTTCGTTCGATTTGCCATTGACGTCCTTTTCCTCTCCGAGGAAGGCGTCGTGAATGAGGTGCGTCGTGACGTGCGTCCATGGAGGGTGGTGGTGCCGAGGCACCCTGTGCATGCCGTTCTGGAAATGGCCGCCGGGAGCGTGGACGTNGAGNCCGGCACCGCGGTTTCGGTCGAGTCGCCCGACGGTACAGTCCCGGCTTCGTTGACATTCCTGAAGGATGAACGTGTGATTCGTGATCCGGAGGAACGACCATGCTGAATCAGAACCGAATGCTCCATGCGNCGGATGGCGGTTCTGTCCGGCGTCCCGGAAAAACGAAACGCTCGGGCCAGGCATTGATCGAGTTCGCNTTTCTCCTGGTACTGCTCATCATCATCATCGGAGCCACACTCAGTTTTGGGTTGTTCTTCTTTCAGGCCAATACNNTGCAACAGGCCGTCGATGTGGCGGCACAAGAAATCTCACGCATGCCGTTTAGCCCGACGGCCGAGTTGGGACTGGGTGACCTGGACGCCGCCGNCACGACGGTGATGTATGATTCGGCGTTTCAGTCCCGGATCTATGACGAACAATACCTCGTCATCCACCAGGCTGAGTGGGACGCCTCAACAGCGTTCAACGGTGACTTTCAAGCGTACGTTGACACGCTGCCGTTGCTGAATCGCCTGCTGGCGACCGTCATGGTGCGAGATGACTCGCTTTCCATTGGCGCGATTCGTTACCCGGGTGCGGTCGTGACAAACAGCGTCACCGGCGAACAGACGGTCCTGGTTCCGCTAATCGGCTACAACGTCGATGGCTCCGAAACNCTCATACAGTGGGTGGCACCGGTCGAAGAAATTCGACCCGGCGGCGGCGAGGGCCCATTCAGCTTGGCGGCCACGAACACGGCCGCCTCGTTTGTCGCAGGAATGGTGGCCCTGCGGATCAATTTTCCGGCCCAATCCGCGACGCTCGTCAATCGAACGGGCAGTCGTGGCCAGGTGATTGTTGAAGCCGACGACACCTCGCTGGCTGATGGCGATACCGGATCCAATTATTCCCTGGTGGTTCCGGCCGAGTCCGGACCGGCTGATACAACAATTCACAGTGGCCGTTATGGATTGGGCCGCCAGGCGGCTTTATTTGTCAGCACAGGCATTCGTCCCTACCGCACGGTCATGTCTGTTCAGGCGATTTATCGCCGGGAGGTGTTTCAATGAAACGCCTCGGTAGGGTTGCCAAAAGATGGGACCACCGCAGAGGGCAGTCACTGGTCCTGATGTTCTTCGTGTTGGTTGCCTTGATTGGGCTGATGGCCCTGACACTGGATTTTGGTTTCGTATTGCTGGCCCGACGTCAGATGCAGACCGGCGTGAATACTGCCGCCAAGGAGGGACTGCGTGGAAAAGGGTTGGTNGACTACGACGCAAACGATGAAGAACTTCGTCGTACGAATGCTCGTGTTGTGCTCAGGCTGACGTACGACGACGACTTCGATTTGTCGAGTAACAACACAACACTCGGAGCCGGAATAGATTCTTCGCTGATTCAGGGCAGTGGTTTCCGGTCCGCGACGATTGGTCCAGCTCATACGACCCTCTCGGATGACCTGGCGAACCGCTCTTCGTTTATTTACCGGCCTGACGATTTCCAATTGAATCAGGTGAACGCGGATCACGGTGACATGCTCGTTGGCAACTACAACCCCGCCAGTCTGCATACGGAGGCGTCCGACTACGCACGTCCCGACTTCGACCCATCGGCAACGGATCCGTCGTCTTTTCTGGTCCGTATGCGGCGGACGCACAACCCGGGAGGCCTGGATGAGGTGCCTGACGTCAGTTCACGTGGCGGCGGTCTTCCGCTCTTGCTCGCACGAGCCGGTTGGATGAAAACTGAGGACGGTGCGGCGGCCTATTCGATTCGCCGTGATGGGGTCACCATACGATCCACTGCCATTGCCGATGCCGTTCCGGCGCTGGCAGTTGGTGTCGCTGACCTGACACTCACGCCCACACTCGCTGGCGTTGCGCCGATCGCCGTGGNCCTGTCCGGCTGGCAGGCGTTGACCGTGAATGTGACCTACGCGTTGGACACGGCAGATGGTGAATTGGCTGACGGAGGGACACCGGTGGCGACCGTACGCCGAATTGATGCCGGAAGTGCCGTGTTTGTCACGGGGGTCGTGGCTGCAATTGAGCAATCGTGGCCAGCTCCCGATCTGGTTGCAGATGGGAGTTCGTCGATCTTCTACCTGCCAGTCTACAATTCCGTTTCTGCGTCAGGTGCCGTGACGGAAGATCTCGTCATCGGGTTCGGCCGCATACAACTGTCGCGATCGGGNACGTCCTTTACGGTTACACCGCTTTCACAAGTCGTGGCCGGAGAAAACGCGTCGTCGTTGCCTCCAGTGGGGTGGCAGTCCAATTTGATGTCACAATTGCAGGCTAACAACACGGCATTTGCTGGCTTGGGAGCCAATTCACAGAAAATCGTCATTGGTGAATGCATCGAAGCGGTGTTCCTGGGTTCATCAGAACTGGCCGAGACGGACAACGCTCTCTTGGCGCCCGCGCTGGTGCCCGCCATTCCATGAGNGGCCGCGATCAATCCCGAGCGTCGGGTTGCTGTGCCCAGCCGTTTCAAATGCGTGTCGTGACCCAGCGGCGATAAGAATCGCAATTCCGACCTTACCGTCCGTTAGCAGCGATCCGGATTTCAAGGTCGGCTACGACGTCCGTCACGAGACGTCTGTCGTGGCGTTCCGGTTTCGGCGACCATTAGAAAAACACAACCCGTAGCCAGCCACTGGTGATGCACTGTTTTTAAATGCAATCTACAAAACGGATTATTGAACTGGCTGTTCCCTTGATTGGAAACTGAGTGCCCCTGACACGACAGCTTCAAACCGACGTTGGTTGTGGGGNGACGAGACGCGGAGCGAACTGTGTAGCACGAGACCGAAAACGGTCATAAAGTAAACGCTGCGAAAGATGCCATTCCGTCTTCTGGTTGGAAGGATACGAGCCATCAAAGGAATACTTTTAGCAGCACTTCTGTTGGCCACGAGTTCCGTCGCCAAGGGCGAGGAATCACCGGCGATGCGGGTTCTGCAGACAGACAACGGAACGCGGTTCGGTTTGTTCGGTGAGCGGAAGAAGACATCCTCGCCTACGTTTTTCGTGTTCGCGACTAGCGTGGACGACATGAACAAGTACGAGGTCTATTCCGAGACGGGGCGCGAACTTGCCAAACAGGGCTGGCTGTACGTGACACTCGATCCGCCGTGTCACGGGCGGGATTCGAAGAAAGGAGAGCCGGCGGCTCTTTCTGGATGGGCCCATCGTGTGAAGAACGGCGAAGACCTGATGAAGCCGTTCGTGAAACGCTGTCGTGACGTGCTCGATTGGCTGGTTGCCGAGAAGTACACCGATCCCGATCGAATTGCTGTGGGTGGGACCTCGCGAGGTGGGTTCTGTGCGTTGCATTTTGGAGCCGCCGACCCCCGGGTGAAAGCGATCGTCTGCATCTCGCCGGTGACGAATCCGTTGGTGTTGCGGGAGTTTGCCGGAGTGACGCCTGACCGGACTGCGGGTATTGATGTGCGGTCATTGGCCGACAAACTCGCAGGGCGTCCGATCTGGATCAGCATCGGCAACCATGATGAACGGGTTGGAACGGACGACTGTATTGCAGCCTGTCGCCGGTTTGTGGCCGCTTCTCGTAAGAAACAGCCTGCTGCGCTGTCACCGGTTGAACTCATCATCGCTCCGAGCAAGGGGCACTCGGCGATCGACAAGGCTTACACACGCGCGGCGCGGTTCATCGTAGACACATTTGATGGGGATAGACCGTCGCTCTCATTCACTGTTGTCGAAGCCGGCCAGATGACAATGGGCAAAAATACCCAGGGTGGCTTTGACGAGAAACCGGCGCACACGGTACGGATCAGCCGGCCATTTGGGATCACGTCACGCGTGATTACGAATGCGGAGTATGAGCGTTTCGATCCCGGGCATCGAAAATGGCGAGGTGTCACACGCAAATCCAAAGACGATGATGATCCTGCCGTGTACGTGAGTTGGCATGATGCGGTCGCCTTTTGCCGGTGGCTTGGTCAGAAAGATGGTGCCACGTATCGTTTGCCCACCGAGGCGGAGTGGGAGTTTGCCCGTCGTTCGCAACCGGAATTGTTCGAGTACGATGGGGCCGTGGTGGAAAACTGGTGCCTGGACGGCTACGGCCCCTATGGGCCGGATGCGGAGACGGATCCGGCGGGGATCGTGGACAGTCCGATCAAGGTGACTCGTGGCGGACCGTGGAAGGCGAGTGGCAAACTGCCACATATCACGAACCGATTGGGGAATGTGCCCGGCGACCGAAATCGCGTTGTTGGTATTCGTGTCGTCCGCGGCCAGTTTCCCAAGCCGTCTAAACGGAAGGTGGCACCGACTCGTCGCTGGCAGCGAAACGTCGTGCAGTCCCGACACGAGTGGAAGTCGCCGGTGGCGGCTGACCAGCCCTGGTTTGCCGAACCGATCCCGTTCGCGAAGATTCCGGCCGAACTGGATGGCGGGCCGCTTTTCACCAAGCACAACCACTGTCCTGGAATCGCGTGGTGTGCAAACGGTGATCTTCTGGCGGTCTGGTACACAACGATCCAGGAGTGGGGCCGCGAACACGCCATTGCCGGCAGCCGGCTGCGACAGGGCCGAGACGCCTGGGATGAAGCCGATTTGTTCTGGGACGTCCCGGATCGAAATGACCACACACCCACGATCTGGAGTGACCACAAGGGGAAGCTTTTTCACTTCAACGGCATGGCCGTCGAAGGGGGGTGGCACGATCTGGCACTGCTGATGCGAGAAAGCAACGACAACGGAGCCACGTGGACCAATCCTCGCGTAATTGCTCCCAAGCACGGTTTTGGGAACATGCCGATTTCCAGCACCTTTCGCCGTGCGGACGGGGCGATCTGTGTGCCGTGCGATGCTGTTCCCGGCGCCAATGGTGGCTCGATCTTGCATATCAGCAAAGACGACGGAAAGAGCTGGCTCCTTCCGTCTCGTGGCAAACCGGTACCCACCTTCTCCAGTGGCAAATCGGGCGCGAGGATTGCAGGCATCCACACCGGTGTGGACCAGTGGATCGATGGCAGCATCGTGGCGATCGGTCGGGGCGACGCGATCAGCGATCGCATGCCGCTGAGCATCTCGCGGGATGGTGGTGTCAGTTGGACCTATTCAGCCAGTCCGTTTCCGCCAATTGCGGGCGGTCAGCGAGCCGTGCTCCGTCGGCTTCGTGAGAACGTGTTGATGCTCGTGTCGTTCACAAAAGGATCGACCTTTTCCAGTGACACGGGTGCCAGGTTCCAGGGGCAGGGCATGTTCGCTGCGCTGAGCGAAGACGGAGGGAAGACCTGGCCGACTCGGAAACTGCTGACTGACGGCAAGCGACGCACGCTGGATGGCCATGCCTGGACGAATCGGTTCACCATGGATGCGACCCATGCCGAACCCAAGGGCTACCTCGCAGCCACACAGACTCCCGACGGCATCATTCATCTCATCAGCAGTGGAATTCACTATCGGTTCAATCTCGCATGGCTGCGTCTCCCGAACCGGAATCCATGATGGTGAGACGTTGCTCTCGGTGGCCGGTTTTATGGTCGCCGTGTGTTTGATCGATAACGGCAATTGACGGGTTGTACGACATCGTTCATTCCGGAGAAAATTCCACGACTCGGGGCGTTTGGAAACAGGTTGGAACGTGTCGAGTTGTGGTATAACCAGCAGCGAGGCCTTTCTGACTCCTTCGGAATTGATGTTTCGACGTCGTGGAGGGACCGGCTTGGCCACGACAGCAAAAAGGCAGACATTCAAGTTGGTCAGCCGAACGGACCTCGGCAAGATCAACCGGTTCACTGTGGGACAACGACGGACACCACGTCCTGAAAACCAGAAGACGGCACCGCAAGTTTCATACCCGGGAATTTCCACGATGATTCAGCACCGATTGTTTGTATTTCTTTTGGGCTTTCTGGTCTGGGCACAGTTGGTGTCCACCTCCTCACTTGCAGCGGATTCGCCGAACTCGAAGTCGAACGGTGGAGTGTTGCCGCTCAAGGCAGTGGTTGCGTTTCCGGATCTGAAATGGTCCGGCTGGTCACCCGTTTCCGATGACGGCAAGGCCCAGCCATTGCGGCCGATTGTGGTGACGCATACCGGCGACGGATCGAACCGGATTTGTGTGGCCACCCAGCGCGGTGTGATCCACGTTTTCAAGAACCGTCAATCAGTGAAAAAGACAACGGTCTTTTTGGATATCGAATCCAAGGTGGCCTACAACGACAAGCAAAACGAAGAAGGTTTGCTGGGCTTGGCGTTCCATCCGAAGTACAAGAAAAACGGATATTTCTTCGTTTATTACAGCCAGCGAGATGCGGCGCACACGTCGGTCATTTCGCGATTTCGAGTTTCGAAAGACGACTCGAATCGGGCGGACCCGCGATTTGAAGAAGAGATCATGCGAATCAAGCAGCCGTTCTGGAATCACAACGGCGGCACGATCGCTTTCGGACCGGACGGCTGTCTTTATGTCGGCCTGGGTGATGGCGGTAGCGCCAAGGATCCTCATGGCAACGGACAGAACAAGGGCACGCTGTTGGGTTCAATCTTGCGGATCGACGTGGACCGGAAGGACAAGGGATTGAACTATGCGATTCCCCGGGACAATCCTTTTGTGGGGCAGCCGAAGGCACGCGGTGAGATCTGGGCGTACGGGCTTCGGAACGTGTGGCGGATGTCGTTTGATCGAAAAACGGGAACGCTGTGGGCGGGTGATGTCGGACAGGACTTGTGGGAAGAAATCAACCTGATCACCCGTGGCGGAAACTACGGCTGGAACCTCCGCGAGGCCAGGCACAAGTTCGGCAAGAACGGCAGCGGACCGAATCCCGACCTGATTGAGCCGATCTGGGAATACGATCACGGTGTCGGGAAGTCGATCACCGGTGGCCACGTGTATCGGGGCAAACGACTGCCCGCACTGGTTGGCGCGTACCTCTACGCGGACTATGTCACGGGCAAGATTTGGGCTCTGCGTTACAACGAATCAAAAAAGAAGGTCATTTCCAATCACCTGATCCCGGGTAACAAGCTTCCGGTCATTTCGTTTGGTGAAGATGAAAAGGGAGAAGTGTACTTCGCGATCGTCAGCGCGAACGGGCAGGGCCTGTTTCGATTCGAGCGAAAAGAATCTTCGAAGTGACGGTGACGTGGCGTTGCAGGAAATCGGCCAGCGAGGTGCTGGCCCATGTGCGACAGGCTCGTGCCCGCATGCAAACTCATTTCGTGTCATCGCGAAGCCATGCCCGAACAACAATTCATTAGCGCTGATTATTTCCGACAGTTTGCCCAAAGAGTGCTCGTCAAAGCCGGCCTGTCGCCCGGCGAAGTGAGCGACGTCATCGAACCACTGGTCTACGCCAGTTTGCGGGGCATCGACACTCACGGAGTTCGCAATTTCAAGTCGTACTATGTCGACACGATCATTGACGGGAGTATCGATCCCCAGGCGACGGTCGACGTCGAATTCGAAACGCCGATGTCCGCTCGAGCGAACGGCCGGAACGGGCTTGGCCTGGTTGCTGCGGCGTGGGGCATGCGGCTCGCCATAGAAAAGGCGTCGGCGTCCGGGATTGGAATGGTCAGTATCCGAAACTCGAACCATTTGGGGGCGGCCGGCTATTTCGCCTACCTGGCGATTGAGCACGACATGATTGGCGTGTCGATGTCCGGACACCTGTATGGCGAGGGCACTTCGCGAGGCATGGCGCCGGTGTTCAGTTTGCAGCCGATGTTCGGAACGAATCCGTTCGGCGTCGCGATTCCCTGTGAAAATGAGCCTCCCTACATTTTGGACATGTCGACATCGGTCGTCCCGGTCAATCGTGTCGAATTTGCCAGGGACCGAGGCGAATCGATACCGATCGGCTGGTGCCTGGATGCCGAAGGAAACCCCACCTCTGATCCGGCAACCGCCAAAATTTATCTTCCACTGGGCGGGGCGCGCGAAACCGGTGGTCACAAGGGGTTCGGTTTGGCGATGATCGTCGAAGCCATGACCGCGCTGCTATCGGCCGGCTGGGCTGACGAGAATGGCAGCTACTCTCAAGACAAGATCGCCCATTTTCTCGGAGCGTTTCGGATCGATATGTTTCGAGAACCGTCAGAATTCAAAACCGCCATGGACGCCATGATCGACTCGTTGCATCGAGCTGCACCGGCCCCCGAACACGACCGCGTCTTCGTACCTGGCGAAATGGAACACGAAACCGAACAACAGCGACTGCAAACCGGAATCCCGCTCATCAAAAAAGAAGTCGCCGACTTGCGGGAGTTGTCAGAACGATTCGATGTTCAATTTGAATTGGAATCACGGACGCAGTAACTCAAGGGCGTTCTGCGAGTTGCTTGAATCGGATTTCTCTTCTCAACCGTGATTCCCTCAGAACTCATCCAAGTCCTCACCACCACGAGGAGTTGTCATTGCTTTGAAGATTCCGGGATCAATCGGCTGCTGGATGAACCGGACACTTCCATCGGCGAAAACCACGTGAAATCCAGCGGCATGGTCCGATGTGGAGCTGACAGTGGATGGAACACCGATTCGCTTCCATCTCGAAACCTCCAGGTCGTGAGGCTCGTTCCAGGAGATCGAGGACTGGTGAGTTTCGACGACAAGAATCGTCTGTGATTGACCGTCGGTGATGTCTTGGAGGCGAATCCCCTCGGCGC
>PBOU01000156.1 GCA_002724415.1 Planctomycetaceae bacterium | reverse complement strand
CCAAAGCACCTTCAGTGATGACGACACCGCGTCGCCTGGTTCCGAGGACGACGAGTTTCAGTTGCCCAGGTAAGACCAGCGGGCTTGCAGGTTGTGCAGTTGTCCAGCCACTCCAATCGGTTCAGCATCCAGTCGGCCATCGAGGGCTGGTGACCGTTTCGGGCACCGACCGAGAGACGCACCCGAGTTTCGGTCGGTGCTATACTCGAATGATGCGGAGTCAAATCGTGGNCCCAGGGCGTGGAGGAGTGGTTGTGTCGAGAAANGGGACGGGAAGGTTGGGAATCTGTGCACTGGTTTTGATCGTCGGTGGCTGTTCGGATNANGGTCAGCAACAGGAGAACAGGGAGCAGTCCGCGACGGCCANCAGTGTCGAGACGCCTGTCGTGAAACCGATCAAGCCCCGTCGGCGTGGTCCGGTACAACTGGGGGGGCCGGCCGGTGGTGATACAGCTTCCGGCAGCGAGGACAGAGTGTCGGAGGGCGGCCTGGATGCGGTGATGGACCGCATGAAGCCGCTTCAGATTCTGCTGGGTCAGTGGCGCGGAATTACCAGGAAGCAGCAATCCCTGGTGCCGCACCAGTGGGTCTGGGACCTGAAGACCAATCCCGCTCAGCCGGCGCTGGTGTTGACGTCCGCTGAGAGCCCGTACTTTCGTGATGGACGGTTGACGTGGCTGGCCAAGGAGCAGGCCTTCGAGTTCAGCGGAACAAACGGTGACGGGAATCAGCAGGTGCTCCGCGGTCGTTTTTCACAGCCACCCAAACAAGTNGCTGGTGATGCCGATGACCAGCCGCAGATGACCTTCAAGCTGGAATTGGTCGAGGCGGGGGAAACCCAATCCCCGGAGAGTTGGAAACTGGTGTTCAACCAGCAGGAAAACAACCGGATGCTGGTNGAGTTGTCACAACGTCGTGGCCGCGGAAAATTCCGACTCAAGGACACGATCGGATGCCAACGAGAGGGGACATCGTTTGCGATCAGCGATACGGATTATGGCGAGAAAACCTGTGTGATTTCCCAGGGGCTGGGGACAACGGCGGTCAGCTTCAAGGGCAAGACCTACTGGGTTTGCTGCAGCGGTTGCAAGGCGGCGTTCGAAGAGGAACCGGAGAAGTGGATTGCTCGTTTTGAGGCGATGAAGGCAAAGAAGTCGTCCCGTTAGCGGCACACGTTGACCCGTTCCGGATATCGGCACTATACTCCCGCCGCAATATTGCTCGTGGCGAGGGAGCGCGGCGGGTTTCGCGCGTATGAAATGAGTGCCGACGCTGTACGCAAGACGATCCCGTATTCAGAGGTTGATCGGATCCGCGAGGGTCGCGAGATTCTTCGAGCGGCATCGATCGCGCTGGAGGAGACGTCCGATCGACTGGAGGCCAGCTTCAGTCGTGCGGTGACTCTTTTGGCCGAGTGCCAGGGCCAGGTCGTGGTTTGNGGAGTCGGTAAAGCCGGTCGGATCGGTCGCAAACTGTCCGCCACGCTCTCCTCGACAGGGACCAGGTCCAGCTTNCTGCACCCCGTGGAAGCTCTACACGGGGATATCGGNTGCATTGCCGAAAACGACGTGGTGTTGTTGTTGTCCAACAGTGGGGAATCGGATGAGGTGACCGCGGTTTTGCCGTTGTTTTCCGATCGGGAGATCCCCGTCGTGGCNATCACATCGTTTCCGACCAGCACCCTGGGTCGGGCNGCCGACGTGGTGGTGGCCACCGGTTCGCACCGCGAGGCGGGTGGTGATGGGTTGGCCCCGACGACCAGTACGACGGTGATGATGGCTGTCGGTGACGCTCTCGCCCTGGTGGCCAGCCGTGACCGTCGGTTTACTCGAGACCAATTCGCTCGTTGTCATCCCGCCGGGAGCCTTGGACGTCAATTGTCTTCGGTCATGGATGTCATGCGGACGGCCGATGAATTGCGTGTGGCGGTGGAACAGTCGAGTGTTCGTGACGTGCTGTCATCGTCGTCGGTTCCGGGNCGACGAACCGGGGCGGTGCTCGTGGTCGATGGAAACGGTGCCCTGGTTGGCATTTTTACCGACAGTGACCTGTCCCGTCTGCTCGAGCAGCACCAGGATCGACAGCTCGATCGCCCGATAGCCGAAGTGATGACGGTTGATCCACTACGGGTCGGCCAGGATGAATTGCTCGAGAGAGCTGTTGAATTGCTCACCCGACACAAGATCAGTGAATTGCCTGTTGTCGATTCACGTGATGAACCGGTCGGTTTGATTGACATCACCGACGTGATCGGGCTGGCCCCGTCAGANATCACGNCCGGTTGACGAGTTACGCGGGATTGATCGAGACACCCGGCGACATGGAGAAGGCGAGCAATCGGTGAGTGTGACCCGGCGACTAGCTTGGACTCTGGTGAGCGGACTGTTGTTGACCAGTCTGTCGGGAGCCTATTCCGGGTTTGTGTCGTCGTTGTTGGCGGTGCCANAACGGGACAGGCCTCTGAAAGAACCAGCGATGGATTTTCCATCGGGTCCACCGCCGGAGAATGCGGTTTGGGCACAACGGTACCTGCCGGAGTGGGCTGTGACCGCACGCTGGCAGGGGCGATGGGGACAAACGTACTTTTTTGCCGGACGGCAGATGGCTGTCGACGAGGAATCGGCAGTCCGTTGTGCGCCGTTTGCCCTTGTGCACGTTCCGGATTCCGATCCGGCGCTCCCGCGGGGAAATCCGGGAAAAGTTCCGGTGGTGATCCTGGCCGATTCGGCCGTCGTTCGTTTTCCCGACTCGGTCGATCTGGATGATCCCGATCCGCGGCTGGCGGTTGGTTGTCGACTCGATGGTGCGGTCGAGGTCACAGGACCNGATGGACTTGCGATCCGGGGTGAGAATTTCCGGTTTGATCGTGAGGCCATGCTGGTTGCCAGCCTTGAGCCGGTTCAATTGGCCTGGTCGGGCCACACTGGTCGGGCGGATGGTGCGGAAGTTCACCTGGGTGAGTCGCAGGTCACAAAACCGGCGGGCTTGCCGGCGGGACCGGTGCGAGCGGTCCGGTTGATCAGGAATGTTGACCTGCAGATGTCCTTGTCCAGACAGGTCGACGATCCCGATGGTGGGAATCAGTCCGGTCGATGGCGGATCACCTGTGAGGGTTCAATGGTGGTCGATCCGGTGCAATTGGTGGCGACGCTGTCGAATTCCGTACAGGTGCGACGTCCGACCGGGACGGATCACTGGGACAGCCTGNCGTGTCGACAGTTGACGTTGCAGTTCCGTCGACGGGTTGGTGCCATGNNGGAAAGTGACNGACAGGGTTCACTGGAATTCGTCCAGTTCCANGCATCGGGTGCGCCCGTGCAGGTCGGATCGNTTGAAAATGATCTCGAGGCGCAGGCCAACTGGCTGGGGTACCGGGCGGATGCGGGCACGATTGAATTGCAGGGTGACGTGGCGGCCCGGTGGGAAAGAGGTCAACTCTCGACGCAGCACGTGCTGTTGTCTCGTGGCAAGGACGGCCGGATCCAACGGGCGTTGTGTCGGGGAGCGGGAACGATGACCTGGAAGCAGCCGGGAAATCCTCCGGTTCCGGTCACCGCGGGTTGGTCAAAACAGATGACNCTGGCACCAGAGCCCGGTACCAACCAGGACCTGGTGGTCCTGGAGGGCAAGCCGGTGGCCCGTTATCGCACGGACTCGGCCCTGACGGCGGATTCGATCCGGATCTGGATTTCCCGTGGTGACGTCCCCGCCGGTCGGGGCAACGGGGTCGGGGGCACACGTGTCACCCGTCTGATTGCTCGTGACCAGGTGGGGGTCCTCACGCCCGATGGTTATGTCCACACCGCGCTGCTGGACATGGCGTTTGAGCCAATTTCGGCCAGGAAGAGAGCCGGTGAAAAATCGCGACGGTTGAATGGTCAACCCACGCTGGGCAGTGGGCCCGGCCGTGTCCGTCCCGACGAGCAGGGAAAACGGATGGAATTCTGGGCCGAGTCGATTCGTGGACGCCTGGGGGTTCCACCGGCCGGTGGTGAGTTGGCGCTACTGGAGGTGGTGACCGAGGGGCGAGTTGGATTGAGTCGCCCCGCCCAACAGGATGCCGATCCGGTCGAGATCACCGGTGATCGAGTGAGGATTGTCGAGACCGATGGTGGTGGGCATGGACTGACAATCGTNGGGCAACCCGCTGTACTGCGATCGGGGTCNCACGAGATCAACGGTCCGTCCATCGCGGTGAACAGCACAAGCGGACGAGGATCTGTCGATGGCAGTGGAACACTGTCCATGCCCGTTGACCGTCTTCTCTCGGGTGATCCTGCCCCGCCGGGAACCCGATTGAAGGTGCGCTGGGACGAGAAACTGGTGCTCGACGGGAAGGAAATTTCTTTCCTGGGCGGTGTGAAATCAGAATTGGCCGACAGCCGGGTCGACTGCGATCAACTCGACGTGACACTCAATCGTTCTCCGGATCTCTCNGTTGACACCACCAGGTGGCATGACATCGAGTTCAAGATGCTTCGGTTTCGGCACTCGGTTCGTCTGACGAGATACGTGTTCACCCCGGTGGGTGAATCCGGCCAACAGCACACTTCGAAGAGGGGCCCGCGTTCGCATCTCGCGGAAATATTGAAAGCACGATTGGCCAATCTCCAGATTGACATGGTCACCCGCGACTCGAATGCCGACGGACCTGGATGGATCCAGACCTGGCGTCGCGGNCGGCGACGGCAGGGGCCACTGGCCCCGGCCGCACTNGCCCGGGCCAATCTGCCGCTGGAACTGGATGCCGCCAATTGGCAGTATCTTCGGATCGACTTCGCCAGGGGATCGCAGGGGAACATTGACCGTGGTTTTGCCACGTTTGATGACCAGGTCCAGGTCGTCAGCGGTCAGGTGTCCCGGCCCGGTGATATTGTTGATCCCGATCGACTTGGCCGTGATTCCGGATGGATGCAGTGTGACTCACTGCAGGTGACCCAGGAGCGAATCGCCTCGAACAAGTCCGAGTCTCCCGACGGTCGGCCCGGATCCGCCAGCGTGGTGCTCCCCGTGGCCGGAGCGACAACCGAACCGGCCAGCGCGACCCGTCGATCACTCACGCTCCAGGCTCGTGGAGACGCCACAGGAGCGGGGCGGATGTCGGGACAGTCGTGGTATGGGCGTGCCGAGACAATCAGTTTCAACGAGTCATCGGGGCAGGTTGTCCTGAGTTCGCTTGGATCACAGAAGGCGACACTGTGGCGACGTGATCGAGAGGATTCGCCGTTCTCGCGTGTCGACGCCCAGCGGCTGGTGATGAGCATCAGGACCAAGGAAGTGATCCTGGATCGTGCAGCCGCAACCCGGCTGGTCCCGAAGAGGCCGTAGGTTGATCCGGCGATGTCAGTCGGGATGCAGTGTGCGGTGGACCTGGTTGAGCCGGTCGGTGACGAAGTCGATGACGGTGGANGCGGCGGTGTCGAAATAGTCCCAGCAGTGCCCCATGTCNTGGGGTTCGAATGCGGTGCTGACGGGAATTCCCGAAGAGGTCAATTTGCTGGCGAGTCGCTCGACACCCTCGAACCAGTCGTCGTCATTGACGTCACAGGTGAGCAACTGGTGGGCCGGCCAGGCGAGCGGGTTGAGATGCAGGGGGATGGTCTGCTGACGGGCGTCCTNGGGGCTGCTGTACCAGTCGTCCAGTGGCAGTCCGAGTCCATAGAGCTTGTGGAAGTCGATGGTCGGAGACACCGCGGNCACGACGGGGTAGTCACGAGAATGGCGATACGATAGCCCGAGAGCGGCCTGGCCACCCAGGCTGACTCCGGTGACCGCGAGGCCCCGCGGACCGATGTCCCACTCGCTGNGTAACCAGTTCACGACGTCGTGATGCACCCAGTCNAGGGGAGAACGGTCGCCGATCGGGTCGGACGCGTCCAGCCACCATCCATTTCCNGAGANCGGGCAGGCGGCACGGAGACCNGACTGCTCCAGCAAACGGGTCCAGGTGTTGCTGGCGGCAAGAGTCTTGAGGGACTGGCCCGGGAGGAACAGGAGACCGACCGAGGATCGAGGAGACGACGGTTGAAACAGTTCCACCACACCGCCGGGGACCTCGTGAGAACTCCAGGTCATGGCGATTTTGTCTCGGGTGGATCGGTGANCGGAAACGGTAGGNGAAAACGACGCACCGGCCCGTCAACTGCCNGGGACGGGTTCCAANTGTGTTGGTCTCAAATGCCGGGTGTGGATTGTAACGAAGTGTGTCTNGAGGGCGAGTTGGCAGAGCCGAGTGGTTGCAGCTAGGATGGTCGCGTTCAGGGGAGTTGATCGCCGTGAAGGTGTTGATCGAAGCCGAGAAGATTCGCGAAGCGGTCGATCAGTTGGGACGGCGATTGGCCAGCGATTATGCCGGCAAACAANTCACGGTCGTTGGCGTCTTGACCGGAAGCGTGATGCTACTGGCNGACCTGGTTCGTGCGATGAATCTCCCGCTGAAGATCTCGCTGGTCCGTGCTTCCAGCTACCGGGGCACCGCGACAGAAGCCGGCAAATTGGAGGTCGATCAGCAGTTGATCGAGGATGTCACCGGGCGTGACGTTTTGCTGATTGACGATATCTTTGATTCCGGTCGAACTCTCGAGACGCTTCTGGAGACGCTGCGGGCACACAAACCCGCCAGCCTCAGATCCGCAGTCTTGCTGTGGAAGGCCGGGAGGCAGGAGGTTGAAGTNGAACCCGATTACCATTGCTTCCGAATTCCCGATGTNTTTGTGGTGGGCTACGGTCTCGACTATGACGGCGATTATCGCCANCTGCCCCACATTGCTGGNCTGGAGGATTCGGACCTGGATCCTGGCACCGGGTGACTTGAGACTCGGTCGCATGCTGAGACTCGTCGTCAATCCCGTGAAAGTTGTCCNCAACNGGCCCCGNCCGCTTTACCGTTGCGGTGTGGACGTCCTAGAATCCCGCGGTGAATCAACCACTTAGTAAGGTCTAGTGATGCAAGGCAACACCGAGGTAATTGACGCACTCAATGGCGGTTTGACGATCGAACTGACCGCGATCAACCAGTACTTCGTCCAATCCAAGATGTGCCACAACTGGGGATTTGCGAGACTTGGAGCGAAGCACTTCGAGGAATCCATTGGCGAGATGAAGCACGCCGAGATGCTGATCGATCGGATCATCTTCCTGGAGGGGACCCCGGAGATTTCCCGGTACGACGTCATTCGNGTCGGAACAAGTGTCAAGGAACAGTTCGAGTACGACCTGGAACTCGAGACGAGTGGGGTCAACGCTTACAATGCGGCGATCGCGTTGTGCATCGAAGCCAACGATGGTGGCAGCCGGGAATTGATGGAGCGGATCCTGGTCGATTCCGAAGAGCACGTCGACTGGCTCGAGGCGCAGCTGGAATTGATCGAAACGCTGGGGCTCGAGAACTATCTCATCACCCAGGTCGGTGAAGAGGCCGAGGCCGGATAGAGCNTTACTCGTCGAGCAGTCGTCGGATCACCGGGTGACAACAGGTGCAGCCGGTACCGGCTCGTGTCTGCTGCATCACCGCACGCAGTGATGCGAGCTCGTCCACTTCGCTAGCCGACCGGATGTCTCCAGCCGTGACATTCAAGCAATGGCACACGACCTTTTCGTCCCCCAGTCTTGGGAGAATCGGCAGCGGGGCGAGGGCCAGGCTCCCGGAGGTGGTGACGGCTGTAGACATTCGAATTCAAGCCGAAAAGTCGACAAACAAGCTCGGATTGAGACCCAATCTCAATAGCCGTATTCTATTGGCAATCCGGGCAGTGTCAAGCTGGTGAAAGGTGTTTGAGGGATGTCCGGGATACCGGGTTCACGGCATGTTGACAGTCAAAAAAGCCAGTCCTAAGATGATCCTAGCGGCCCGTCTTCTTCTCTCACACCGCCACTTCTGTTCAGGACGGACATGTTGGACCACCCTCGAGGGGGTTTGCGCCGAGGCGTAAGTTCCTGGACGTTCTGGCTTGTTCTCAGTGTGGTCNTTCCGTCGGTCTGTNTGGTTGNTGCAGTCCCCTGCTTTGCGGCTCACCCGGACGATCCACCCATCAAGGCGGCGATCGCCAAGGGCGTGTCGTTCTTGCGGGCGAAGTTGCCCAANCAGTTCGGTGGGTACAACGCGTTGACTGTTTACGCGATGCTCAAGGCCAAGGTAAAGCCGACAGATCCGGTGATCGCAGCGACCTTGACGAAGCTGGCCAACAAGGTGACCGAATCGGGTGAATACAAGGCCCGTGAGCATCATGTCTANGAAGCGAGTGTGGACATGATGGCGTTGGAGGCTGCCGACCCGGAGAAGTACAAGAGCCATCTCGCGGCGATCACGAAGTACCTGCTCAGTGAGCAATTGTCCAACGGCAGTTGGGACTATCCCCCCAAGAACAACCAGGGGGACACATCGATCACGCAGTACGCGATGTTGGCCTTGTGGGCTGCCCAGCGGCGGGGAATCCCGGTTCCGACAGATGTCTGGAACCGTGCTGCCGATTGGTATGTCAAGACACAGTTGAAGGGCCAGGGGGGCGGTGCTTTTGCCTATCACCCGGCCGCCAGTGTTGCCGGTGACCTGGACAAGAATCCCAGTCACAGCATGACCGCNGCCGGCNCCGGCAGCCTGATGGTTGCCCGGTTGTTCTTGCATCCGAATGCGAAGGGCCTTGGAGGCCCTCCCAAGAAGACAACGCCCCAGGTGCAGGCCACCGGAGGACCCAAGTTCGGCGTGTTGCAATCGATCGACTTCGAGAAGCTCGAGGATGAAAACAAGAAGTCGGTTGAGAAGCCCGGTCCGAAAAAACCCGAGCCGGAAGGGGCTCGGNTGGCCGTTGGGACAATTGACAGCAGTGTCAAGGGAGGTGCCAATTGGCTGGCTCGCAACTACACCGTCACCGATGTCAAGGGGCTTCAAAAATGGCCGCTGTATTATCTCTATGCTCTCGAGCGAATGTGTGCCCTGACTGAAATCGACAAGCTTGGCAACAGCGACTGGTACCTNGATGGATCCACCTACCTGGTGAAGGCCCAGTATTCTGACGGCAGTTGGAGAGGCGGGCAGCCGGCGGTTGGATCCAAGACTGGGACACCCGAGGCAACTGCTTTTGCCGTGTTGTTCCTGACCAAGTCCACCGCCCGCATTCTCAACAAGAGACTGGGGGCTCCGGACCCACTGGGAGCGGGCATGCAAGCCGGTGGCCGGGGGTTGTCCGGAGACTTGTCGCTGGTGGAAGAGAAGAACGGGCGGATTGACCAGAAGAAGGTCGTGTTGCCGATCGACAAGTTGCTTGCCGAACTCGAAACGCCGAAGTTGCTTGATGTCAGCGATGCTCAGAAGGCGCTGGTTGAAGCGGTTCAGATTGGTGACCGCGAAAAACTGATCGGCCAGAAGGATCGTCTCAAGCTGCTTGCTCGACANCGGGACGGAGAAATCCGCCGCACGGCGTTTTGGGCCCTGGGCCGATGCGAGGACCTCTCGGTGGTTCCACTCCTGCTTGAGGGGCTGGCCGAGGATGACCTGGGGGTGATGATCGAGGCTCGCAATGCCCTGTGNACGCTGGTACGCAAGCCGCGAGGGATCTTTGTGCGAGGTCGTCCCCTGCCGGCCAATCCCAACGACACTCTTCCCGATACCGCAACGGCCGATCAGAAGAAACGGGCCATCGCAACCTGGCAACGCCAGGTGCGGATGAACTGGAGGGCCTGGTATTTTCGGTTCCGTCGTTACCGGGACCGGGATGATCTTGATGAACTGATTTTCTCGACCACGAAAGACGACAGCCGGCGACCGGCCGGGCGCTGATTCACACGGCTCGCTTTTCGGAACCACCGACAGATTCCCAGTATGGCCAAACCCAGACCCACCAAACCGAAACGACAGCCTGGCCAGGGAGGTCGACCACGTGTTGCCACGACTGTGGCCAGCCCGGTGATGCGAGTGACCCGTTACGAACAGGTCTCCAGTTTGATGATCTCGATCGTCATTGGCCTGTTGTGTGCGACGTTTGTCACGTTGGCGTTGTATCTCTCGACAGTGGAAGCCGACGAGGTCGGGCCGGCCGAGATGGAACTGATCGAGTTGGCCGGTGGGGTCGAAGACGGCAAGCCGGATGAGACTCTGAAGGTGGAGTCTCCGGAGGAGGAGATCGAGGATCCCTCGCTCACCGAGGAGGAGACCGAGGAAACCGAGATCGAGGAAGTGTTTGAGAATGTCGTGGAGATCTCCGACAATGCCGCCGAGCAGGTTGAGCAGCAGTTTGAGACCCAGGCACAAAACAGCGGCAAGGTGGGCAGCAAAGCGGGCTCGGGCAGCCGACCGCTGGGGTCTGGTCCGGGTGAGGGAGGCATTCCACGGCACCAGAGGTGGTTCATCCGCTTCGCCCAGGGCAGTTCGCTCACCGAGTACGCCAAGCAGTTGGACTTCTTTGGCATCGAACTCGGGGCGCTCTACCCCACACAACAAAAGCTCGTCTACGTCAAGAACTTCAGCACCAAGGCGGTGCGGCGGCAGGTCAAGACGGGAGCGAACGAAAAACGGCTGTACATGAACTGGCAAAGTGGCAGCCTCAAGAAGACCGATCACCAGTTGTTCAAGCGGGCCGGAGTGGACACGCGGGGAGCGATGGTGCTCCACTTCTATCCGTCCGGGACCGAGAACATGCTTGCGAAACTCGAGAAGGATTTCCGCAAGCGAAATGTCAAGACGATCCGCCGCACGATCTTCTCGGTCCGCAAGCGGGGCAACGGGTACCGTTTCCTGGTGACACGGCAGACGTACCTGAGGTGAATTGGTCTCCGTTGGCCCGACCCGACACAAGTTGACGATTTTCCCTTCCCGACGCAGCCTCTGAAGAACCACGACCCATGGAAGTTATCTACACAGCTCTCGCGGTGGCCGACAAGGTGATCTACGGGATGCTTGCCGTCACGGCACTGTTTGGCATCTTCACCGTGATCATGGTGACTCGTCGAATCGCTCAGAAGCGGTTTGCTCGATCCGCCCAAGCCGACTCGTTCCTGGACGAAGTCCGTGACAACCTGCGGGCAGGAAATACGGATGCGGTGGTCCAGTTGTGCGATTCGCCTGGAAACTGGTCCAAGGCGGTTCCCAACCTCGTGCATTTCGCCATCGAAAATCTTGATCGCCCCTCCAACAAGGTTCGCCGGTTGATGGCGGAACGTTTCGAGACCGAGGTCTTGGCCGACCTGGAGTACCGGGCTGGTTGGATTGCGACGGTCATCAAGAGTGCTCCGATGCTGGGATTGCTGGGGACGGTTGTGGGCATGATCAACGCTTTCAAGACAATCGCCGGCAGTGGCAAGGAGGGGGTCGATCCGTCCTTGCTGGCCGATGACATTGGTGTGGCCTTGTTCACCACGGCCATTGGGCTGACCGTGGCGATTCCGATGGTCGTGATGGGGGCAATGGTCGCCGTCCGAATTGGCAAGCTCTCTGACGGAGTCCAGGAGCAGGTCGGTCGTTTTGTCGACGACCTGGATGCCATCCGATCCGGTGGTGGGGGAGCCTGAGGGTGGCACGCCGATCGACCTCCAGCGACAACGCTTTCTCCCGGAAGCGGAGCGAAAGTGATGCCGATCTCGACATCACGCCGATGATCGATGTCACCTTCCTGCTGCTGATCTTCTTCATGGTCACATCGACCATGCAGCCCGATGAGGTGCTCGACATTCCCACCTCCGTCCACGGCCTGGGCGTCGAAGCCAACTCGGCGATCCTGATCACGATTTCGGCCGGCGAGCCTCCGATGATCAATCTTGTCGAAGACAACAACAAAACCGAGGACCCCGAGACGGTTGGTCCGTACGTGCAGGAACGGATGCAGCAGGGACGCAAGCACGTGATCATCAAGGCGGAACGGTTGGTCCAGCACGGTTTTGTTCAGAAGGTGACTCGAGAAGCCAACACAGTGATCAAGGAATTTGACGGAGCCAAGTTCTCGATCGCCACCGAAGACAAACCCTAGAGTTCATTTGTCGTAACATGCCGATTCGATTTCGCTGTCCGTCGTGCAACCAGGTCCTCTCGGTGTCGAGCCGAAAGGCGGGCCGCAAGGTGCGCTGCCCGGCGTGCCAGTCGGCGTTGAAGATCCCCAGTCTCGAAAACACGACGACTGCCACACCTGCTCAAGAGCCGTCAGTCGATTCGGAATCGGTTGTTGAGAACGATTTGGATCCAGCGGTCAACCGGCCCGTTCCAGAACCTGTCTCTGAACCTGTCTCTGATCCTGTCTCTGATCCTGTCTCTGATCCTGTCTCTGATCCTGTCTCTGATCCTGTCTCTGATCCTGTCTCTGATCCTG
>PBOU01000155.1 GCA_002724415.1 Planctomycetaceae bacterium | reverse complement strand
GCCTCTGGAGAGATCTTTCGCCAGTACCGTTGCTGATCGTCCAGGGACACTGCAAGATGCAGTCGGTCGCTGCGTGCGTCCCAATCCGGGGCGGTCTGGTGTTGTTCGTGTGGGAGGAAACCTGGTCATGTTGCATTCGGTTCGTCTGGCCCCGTTTGGTTTTCTGGTTGTCCTGGGGCTCGGTGTGTGTTTCACGACACAAGCGACGCTGGCCGAATCGCCCAACACGCTGTCAGAACAAGAACGCGAGCAGGGGTTCAGGTTGCTGTTTGATGGTCGCACCCTGGCCGGCTGGCAGCACAAGGGGAACTGGAAGGTCGACAAAGGGGTGATAACCCGCAGTGGCCGCGGTGGCAGCCTCGTGTATACGGTGAAAAAGGTCCCTGACGATTTCGAGTTGCGGTTCCAATGGAAGGTGGCAGCCGGAAGTAACAGCGGAGTTTATTACAGGCCGGGACAGTACGAGTATCAGATCCTGGACAACAGCAAGCACGTTGACGGCCGCAACCCTCGCACCAGTGCTGCGTCCCTGTATTTCTGCATGGCACCCAGTCACGACGCAACCGCCAGGGTGGGCAGTTGGAACACCGGGAGAATCGTGGCCAAGGGGAGCGTGATCCAGCACTGGCTCAATGGCAAGAAGGTGATCGACTTTGACTACACCTTGCCACGGTGGAAGGAACATGTCGAATTGCTGAAGTTGCGAGGTGGCAAACTGGCCAGTCGTGGAGCCAGATTGAACCTGCAGGATCATGGAGATCCGGTCTGGTACCGGTCACTCAGGATGAGAACGATACCCGGTTCCGAGAAACTGGCGAGCCAGAACATTCGGCCGCAGAAAATTTCAGCAGCTGTCCGGGCCGCCGAACAGAAGAAGCTGAAGGGCATAATTGATCGGCGAAAGGCCGCAGTTCGTAAGAAAAAATCGACTCAGTGATCGATGGCCAATTCCAGGTTGGCGAGCTGAAATCGCAGGAAAACCATTCCCGCACACCAGGATTTGTCGAGAACTGTTGATAGGGCTCCTGTTTTCGTAGTAAAAGAGGGGCTTGAGGCGCTTCGCGACGATGCGTTGTGCCATGGCAACTTACATGGGGAGAGCCTGGATGTTCTCGATCAGCTCCGGAAAGCGTGGGAAACGGTTCTGTGATGGTTTGACGCGACGCGATGCGTTGCAGGTTGGTGCGATGGGCTTCGGTGGCCTGACGTTGGCCGATCTGTTGCGTGCCGAGGCTCGTGCCGACACCGGCTCATCTCACAAGGCCCTGATCAATATCCACCTGAGTGGCGGTCCCTCGCACCAGGACATGTTTGACCTGAAGCCGGAGGCTCCCCGGGAGTTCCGTGGTGAGTTTGAACCCGTTGCGACCAATGTTTCGGGGATCGACATCTGCGAGCACATGCCGCGATTGGCCCAGGCGGCCGACAAGTTCGCGATCGTTCGGTCGCTGACCGGTTCGATCGCTGACCACAGTGACTATCCGACACAGACGGGTTTTCCCCGAAGCAGCTTGCAGAGCATGGGTGGGCGACCGTCGATTGGTAGCGTCGCGGCTCGAATGCATGGCAGCACCGGCGGTGCGCCGCCGTTTGTTGGCTACAACGGTTCCTACACCGGTTACCTGAGTTCTGTCTTCAAGCCGTACAAGCCCCAGGGCGGCGAGTTGAAGCTCAACAACACGCTGACGGCCAATCGATTGCAGTCCCGAACCGATCTGCTGGTGGGGCTCGATCGCCTGCGCCGGGATGTGGACCACACGGGGCATATGCTCGCTCTGGACGCCTACACGCAGCAGGCCGTCGACATCGTGACGTCCGGGCGTGTCGCCGATGCATTGGACCCCAAGACGGAAGATCCCCGGGTTCGCGATCGTTATGGAAAAGACGGCAACATGTTCCTCACCGCGCGTCGTTTGATNGAGGCGGGGGTTCGTGTTGTGAACTTCAGCTGGGGNAGNTGGGACACTCACAGCAACAACTTCAACCATCTCCGTGGCCAGTTGCCACGTCTGGATCACGCGTTGCATGCCTTGATCGAGGACCTGAGTGCTCGNGGCATGGAGAAGGATGTGACCGTTGTGGTCTGGGGTGAGTTTGGACGAACCCCGCGGGTGAACAAGAACAAGGGNGGGCGTGATCACTGGTACGAGGTGGCGTCGTGCTTCCTGGCCGGTGGTGGGATGAAGACCGGCCAGGTGGTTGGGAAGTCGAACCGGAATGCCGAGCGGGCCGTGGAACGGCCGGTGCACCTGCTGGAGGTGTTTGCCACGATGTACCACAATCTGGGCATCGACGTTCGTACCGCGACGATTAATGACCCGGGCGGGCGGCCGCAGTACCTCACTGACGGCAGAATGCCGATCCACGAACTGATCTGATCGGTTCGAGACAATTCGCCAACGGGGTCGGCCCTTGCCTGGAGCGGGGGCGGCCCCGTTTGTCGTTTCAGGCCAGGCCGGTGTGTCGCAGCAGCGCGTCGGTGCCAGGCTCTCGTCCGCGGAAGTCACGGAAGACGTCCATCGGGTGCCGCCCTCCCCCGCTGGCGAGAACGGTGTCGCGGAACCGGCGACCGGTGGTTGCGACGGCCTCCTCGTTGTCGAGTCCCACCTCCTCAAATGCGCTGAAGGCGTCGGCGCTGAGCAGTTCGGCCCATTTGTAGCTGTAGTATCCGGCCGCGTAACCACCAGCGAAAATGTGCTGGAATCCACACAGGAATCGATTCTCCGGCAGAGGCTCGAGTGGGGATGTGCTGGCAGCGATGCGTTGTTGTGCGTCGAGAACTGTTTCGTCTCCGGCTGGGTCGTATTGGTGATGCAGGTACATGTCGAGCATGCCAAAGTTGAGTTGTCGCAGCATCAATGAACCGGCCCGGTAGTTTCTGGCGCGGCGGAGGTTCTCGAAGAGCGTCTCGGGCAAGGGCTCTTTGGTTTCGAAGTGGCGGGCGATTCCCATCAGGGTCTCGCGGTGATAGCACCAGTTTTCCATGAACTGGCTGGGCAACTCGACTGCATCCCATTCGACACCGTTGATTCCCGATGCGTCCGCGTGGTCGACGGTGGTCAGCATGTGCTGAAGTCCATGACCGAATTCGTGAAACAAGGTCTCGACTTCCCGGAAAGTCATCAACGACGGGCGGTCACCGACCGGTGGAGTGCCATTGCAGACCAGGTGAGCGACGGGGAGTTGCAGTTGCCCGGCGACGATTCTTCTCGAGAGGCACTCGTCCATCCAGGCCCCGCCTCGTTTGTCCTCGGGGCGGGAAAAGGGGTCAAGGTAGAAGAAAGCTGCCGGTTCTCCGGACTCGGCCAGGACGCGGAAAAACCGGACATCCTCGTGCCAGGTTGGGGCCTGGCCGTCAGCGGGCTCGACAGTGATTCCGAACAGGCGGCCGGCCAGGTCGAACAATCCATCCAGGACGCGTTCCAGCGGGAAGTACGGTCGCAATTGCTCGTCGGTCAGGTCGAACCGCTGTTCTCGAAGACGTTCGGCCCAGAAGGCGAGGTCCCAGTGGCACAGGGGCTGATCCTGGCCACTGGCCCTGGCAAGTTCCTGCAGGTCGGCCAGGTCGGCTTGTCCGGCGTCCCAGGAGGCCTGTCGAAGCAAGTCGAACATCGATTCGACATCTGTGACGCTGGCCATCTTGGTGGCCACGCTCATTTCAGCGAAGGTGTCAAAGCCCAGCAGGTTGGCACGTTCTCGTCGCAGTTCCAGGATCTCGTTGATCAAGGGGGAATTGTCGAGTTCACCGTCGGATGCCCGGGTCACGAAAGCCCGGTAGAGTTTTTCTCGAAGGTGAGGGACGCGGCAGTGCTGGAGAAACGGCATGGCACTGGGCCCGTCCAGTGTGAAACGCCAGGGGCCCGATTCGGGGTCGGCAGACTGGTCCTCGTCCTGGTTGTTGAAGGACTGTGCGGCCAGGAGTGTCAAGCTGGAGGGAAGCCCCTCGACGTCGTCGGGGTGGTCGAGAACCAGTTCCCAGTCCCTGGTGGCGTCGAGGACGTGGTTGGAAAACTCGGTGCTGAGTTGACTCAGTCGCTCCGAGATCTTGTTGAAACGTTCCTGTTCACTCGCGGGCAAGGCAATTCCAGCCAGTTCTGCATCCTGGATTCTCTTGGAGACGATCCTCTGCTGGGTTTCGTCGAGCTGCGACCACAGGGTTTCGTCCTGGCGAATGTGGGCCAGGGCGTCGTAGATCGGACGGCTTTGTCGCATTCTCAGGCCCAGTGCCACCACGTCGGCCAGGACGGCCTCGTGGGCCTCGCGCAGGGCGTCGGAATTCTTCACACCCATCAGGTGTGAGACGGGCGACCAGATCCGCTCCCAGCGTTGTCCCAGGGCCTCGAGCGAGCCGATGGTATTGCTCCAGGTGGCAGCTGCTGGGTTTTCCAGGGACAGTTCGATCTGTTCAAGCCCGGTTGTCGTGTCTTTCAGGAGTTGTTCGACGGCGGGTTGGACATGTTCGGGGCGGATCCGGTCAAACGCCGGCGGGCCCTCATCAAGGGCCAGCAACGGGTTTGTGTTGATCGACAGATCTGACATGTCCGGAACTCTCCGTGGAAAACGACAGCATGAGCAGTCATGGTGGCGACCGGGCCGTGTTGCTTCAACCCGGGCGTTGGGAACGAGGTGGAGTGTCGCTTGACTGGCCGGTTGGTTTTGCGAAATTGAATGGTGTGTGACCGGCCTCTTGCCGGTTGTGGGTTCCGCATTCACGGTTTTTCGGATTCGCCATCATGACCAGTTCCCGCCGTTCGCTGCTGCTGTGCTTTGCCGTCGGTGTTTTGTTGGCTGCAACGCCTGGCTGGCTGAATGCCGCAGAGAAACCTCCCGCCCGACACGTGATGACGCTGACCGATATCGAGCGACAGTTGCAGCAACTCTCCAATTGGAACCGGTGGGGTGACGGCGATGAACTTGGGTCGCTGAACCTGATGACACCCAAGACGCGTCGCCGCGCTGCGAAACTGGTCAAACGCGGTGTGACCGTGTCGCTGGCGCGAGTGGCCGAGGAGGCCAAGGCCGTGGACAATCCGGATCCGTTCCAGCAAAAGATGCTCAAGATTGGTCGCACACCGGGTGTGCCCTGGGCCGTGGACAACTACAGCGTGAACTACCACGGGTACGCTCACACGCACATCGATTCACTGTGCCATCTCTTCTTTCGGGGGCGACTCTACAACGGGTTCACTCACGAGGACGTCACCGAAAAGGGGGCCCGTCGCCTGAGTATTCACAACCTGCGGCACGGGATTTTTGCCCGCGGTGTCCTGGTTGATATCCCACGTCTCCGTGGCAAGCAGTGGCTGGAGCCGGGCGAAGCTGTCTACCCCGAGGATCTCGATGCCTGGGAGAAGAAGGCCGACATCAAGATTGGTCGAGGAGACATCGTGTTTTTCCGGACGGGGCGATGGGCTCGGCGTGATGCCAAGGGGCCGTGGGATGTGCAGGCGGTGGGGATGCCTGGCCTGCACGCCTCGTGTTGCGCCTGGCTGAAGTCTCGCGATGTCGCGATGGTGGGGAGCGATGCGGCGATGGACGTGATGCCGTCACAGATCGAAGGCATCACCCATCCCGTGCACCTGTTGCTGTTGCATGCGATGGGTTGCCATATTTTTGACAACTGTGATCTCGAGGATCTGGGGGCCACCTGTGAGAAGTTCAACCGGTGGGAGTTCCTGCTGACAGCGTCTCCAATTCCCGTGCGGGGTGGCACCGGGTCGCCCTTGAATCCAATTGCCGGTTTCTAGGTCAAGCGGTTTCGCTTGCGTGCGTTTTCGGTCAGGTGGATTTTCCTGAGCCGAATCGCTCCAGGTGTGACCTCGACGAATTCGTCGCCCTCGATGTACTCGAGAGCCATTTCGAGGGTCATTTGGCGAGGTGGCTTGAGCAGGATGTTGTCGTCGGAGCCGGCCGCCCGGACGTTGGTCAGCTTCTTTTCCTTCGTGGGGTTTACGACCATGTCGTTGTCGCGAGAGTTCTCACCGACAATCATGCCCTCGTAGACGACCTCGCCGGGAGGCACGAACAACTCGGCTCGGTCCTGCAGCTTCCAGATGGCGTAGCCGACGGCCTGGCCGTTCGACTGTGACACCAGGACGCCGTTCTTCCGCCGAGGCACCTCGCCGTCACGTTTCTGGTAGTTTTCGAACCGGTGGTGCATGATCGCTTCTCCACGGGTCGCATTCATCAGCCGGGTGCGGAGGCCGATCAGTCCGCGGGCGGGAATTGAAAACTCGATGTGGGTTTGTCCGCCGGAACCGGCGTTCATCTCGATAATCTGGCCACGGCGCGTGCCAACCAGTTCCATGACCGGCCCAACATCCGTGGGGGGCACGTCCACCTCGAGTCGTTCGAAAGGCTCGTGCCACTGGCCGTTGACCTCCCGCCTGATCACCTCCGGCTTGCTCACCGATAGCTCGTAACCCTCCCGTCTCATTTGTTCAATGAGGATGGCCAGGTGAAGGATGCCTCTTCCGGAAACGGTGAAAGCATCCTTTCCCTCGGCCTCTTTCACTCGCAATGCCACGTTCGACTTCACCTCGCGAGCCAGTCGTGCTCGCAGGTGGCGCCCGGTGACAAATTGACCGTCTTGCCCGGCCAGTGGCGACGTGTTGGGGGTGAAGACCATCGAAAGCGTGGGTTCGTCGACATCCAGGCGAGGCATCGCC
>PBOU01000012.1 GCA_002724415.1 Planctomycetaceae bacterium | reverse complement strand
TCGGCGAGAACGTCCGCATCACCGCCCTCAAGGGCGCCGAGATTCTGCTGGCCCCGCACCAAACCGGCGGCTGCGACACGCCCAGCCCGCGCTGCATGGGTGCCATTGATGTTGAGCTGTGGGAAAACCGCGCCGCCGATCCCGCCGCNATCGAGGCTGAGTTTCGCGGGCCCAAGGGACGCGAGTGGATCATGAAATGGCTCCCCGCGCGCGCCCACGACAACGGCATCTTCATCATCTANAGCAACGGCGTCGGCCGCGACGACAACGAGGTGCGCACCGGCAACAGCATGATCCTCGATTGCTACGGCGANGTCCTCGCNGAGACCAGTCAGCCCGACAACGACATGATCCTCGCCGACCTCAAGGCAACCGACCGCCACATGTGCACCGGCGTGCGCTGGATCCGCAGCCGCCGCCCCGAGTTATACGAACCCATCGCCACACCCACCGGACAGGAACAGGACATCCGCACCGTCCGCTTCACTCGGGAAGATCCCACGGAAAACTGATCAACGATAACTNNAACAATGTCGCAACCCACACCNGNCCCACTGGACCCCGCCGCCATTCCNNATCGCGCGCGCGCCGTCATGGCCGCCGCCAAGTTCCCNCAGCTGGCAACGATGGATGGCGAACAACCCCGNCTGCGNCCCGTCTCCCCCGTCAAGACCGACGNCTTCACCGTCTACGTTGCGAACCTCCGTTNTTACAACAAGACGAAAGAGATCGCGGCCAATCCCAAGGTGGAACTTTGCTACATGGACGACGGGCACGATCAGGTCCGCATCACCGGCACCGCCGAGCCCGTCACCGACCGGCCCCTGCTCGAGGAAATCTGGAACGCCAACCCCCTCCTGAAACACTACCTCAAGTCCCTCGACAACCCNGACCTCATCATCTACCGAATCCAACCCACCCGCGTCCGCTACATGCAGGAATGGGCACTNGAATATCACGAGGTCGGACTTGAGTGACCTTTCGCTGATTTAAAACCCAGCAAGTGGGAACCGATCATTCACCGGCAGGGGACGCCACGAACTGCCGCAACAACCGGCCATCCTTCGTGTCAAACACTCGCACTGTCCCACTGTAACCACCAACCGCCAGTCGGCCGGTCTTTGCGTGGTGCGCGAGGGACAACGTCCAGTCGCCACCGCCATCATACTCTCGGATCAACTTGCGGTCCGCGGCGGCGTGCTGTCGCGCATGGCCGTCCGCTCCGGGGGTAAAGAGCATTCCGTTCGCGAGCGTGATCTTGAATACTTCGCGCCCAAATCCGGCAATCTCTGAAATCTTCTCCGCGCCAAACCGCTTGCCTTCAATGTCCGCAAGCCCNGCCTTCCACACATGGATTTTCTTGTCGCGTCCCGAGCTGAATACCTGCTTGCCATCCGCACGNAACGCCACGCCCTGCACCCCCGCCCCGTGCCCGCCATAGGTACTGATGGCCAGCCCGGATTTTAGTTCAAAAATCTTCGCCGTCCGATCGCGACTTGCGGAGGCCAAGTGCCGGTTGTCTGCACTGAATGCAACTGCCATCACCCAGTCCGAATGGTTATCGATCTGCAACCGTTGCGACAAGTCGGCGGTGTTGAATATCGTGATTCGGTTGTCCGCGTCTGCCACTGCCAGCATCGTGCCATTCACGTCCAGCTGCGCGTCCATCACCAGGTCGCCCGCCTGATGTATCACACCGCGCAGCGCGCCTTTTTTGGCGTCAAACGCGCGCACCTCCCCCAGTTCGCCGGGTATCCNGCCACCAGCAAAAATCGTGTCGCCCTGCCACGCCAGTGCAAACGTTCGTTGTGCCATGTTGGCAATGCGCCGCGACAACTTCCCCCCATCCACGTCCCACAGCGTCACCTCGCGCAGGCCGCTCACCGCCAGCTGTTTGCCATCCGGCGAAAACGCCAGCGCCGTCACCGGCAATGGACGCGGATACGACTTTGGCGCTGCCGCGTGTTGGCGCGCTGGGATCACCTGCACCAGTGGCGCCTTCGGATCCGACCCGTCGAACTTCGCCCCCTCCGCAATCCAGCGCTGTATCAGCGCTACCTGTTTTGCCGACAGCGGCTCGGACTTTTGCGGCATACGCTCATCTGCGTCGTCTGTCTTCAAGAGCTTGAAAAAAATACTTTCCCCGGGCTTGCCCGCCAACACCCGCGCCGGTTCGCCCTCCAACCCGCGCATCAACTCCGCGAAACTATCGACGCGATAATCCCCCTTGGCCTCACCCGCCCCATGGCACGACTCGCACCGGGTTCGAAGCAGTGGCGCGATGTCCGACTTGAAACTCACCGGCGCTGCACCCAGCACTGAAGCCCACAAACACAGGATGACCGCCGGAGTCCTCAATGTTGAAAAAGAAATTCGTTCAGATTTAGCACCGACCAGCAGATGTCACCCAATGCTGCCCGCCGGTCTTTCGACTGCGCGATGTGCCCCAGTGCCAGCTTGCGTTCCTCGTCCGTTGGCATCCGGCACAACGCTGCCATGTACAGGTCGGCGACAATTGCATCATCGCCCTTGCCCGCCGCCAGCAACTGGTCGATCCGGTTGTTCTTTTGGCCCAGCCGCCCATGTAAAAACTTGCCGTTCAACAACTCCAGCGCCTGCCCCAACTGCGCCTCCTGCGGTCGCTCGCAGGCACAGGCACTTGAGCGCGATGGCTGGCCAAACACTTTCAGGAACGCATTGTTCAATTGCGGGCTGGGTAACGCGGTTGCCCTTGTACCCGAGGGCAAGTTGGGGAACGCCTCCGGCACGCCCGTCACCTGCACCACTGCGTCGAGGAGTTGCTCGGCGGTCAGCAAGTGCGGCCGATAGTGTGAAAACAGCCGGTCATCCTCTGCGTTAAACTCTGTCGGCCGTGCACTGGCCTGATACGCCCGACTGTTCAAGATCACTCGCAGCAGGTGCTTGCGGTCAAACTGGTGTTTCGCAAAGTCCGCCGCCAAAGCGTCCAGCAACGCCGGGTTCACCGGTGGATTCGAGTCTCGAAAATCATCCACCGGCTCCACGATGCCGCGCCCCATTACCGCCGCCCAAAGTCGGTTGGCCTCCACCTTTGCGAACCACGTGTTGTCCTTGGCTGTCAGCCATTCGGCAAACACCCGTCGTCGGTCTGTGCCCACCGGCACGTCCACGTAGCCCTGCCCCGGTAGCCAAGGCTTCATCACCTGACCCGTGCGCGGTTGGGTCACCTCGCCAGAACGTCCGGTCAGGATAAACATCTCCTCAGGCCGCGCCCCCGGCTTGCGCTGCACTCGGTTGAACACCGCGCCCAGCCCGTAGTAGTTATCCTGCGTCCAGCGCTCGAATGGGTGATTGTGGCACTTGGCGCACGCCAGCCGGCTACCCAAAAAAATCTGCGCCGTCGTCTCCAAAGCGTCCGACATGTCCGATGCCGTGCGGAAATAATTCGCCGGCGGATGCCGGAACGTGCTGCCGCTGGCCGTCAGTAATTCCCGTGCAAATCGGTCATAGGGAATGTTGTCCCGGAACGACTGCACCAGCCACTGGTTGAATTTGTGTGTTCCGGCCTTTGACACTGCCCCCGGCGTCAATCTCAAGAGGTCTCCCCATTTCTGCGCCCAGAATGGCGCGAACTCGGGCCGCCCCAGCAACGCATCCACAAGCCGCGCCCGCTTGTCCGGCCGCTTGTCCGACAAAAATATGCGCGTTTCTTCAAGAGTTGGCAGCCGCCCAATTACGTCCAAGTGCGCCCGCCTCGCAAATTCGCCGTCCGTGCAAAGGCCCGAGGGCAGGAACTGCATCTGCCGCAGCTTGGCGTGCACATGCGTGTCCACATAGTTTGCCACCGGAGGATTGTTCCAGCGAAAACCTGCCACGGGCTGTACAAAAGTGAAGTGCCGACTAACCACGTGCTCCAGGAACCGCGCCATGATCGCTACCTGCCCGCGCTTGCGCGCCGTCACCAGCCCATCCATCGACACTCCCGCTATTGCCTCATCCGAGCTGCTGAACTTGACCAGATGCGTAATGTCCCGCGACTTGCCATCCGTAAACCGCGCCCGCACCCGCAACGCCTGCGTCTTTTCCGGAAAGGTCAACACCGGCGCGCCATCAGGCGTCACCTCGATCGATTCCACCGTCGAAAATCCCTCTGCGTCATCCGGGCATCCTGCCGCGATCCACTCCCGTAAAATCTGGTACGACCGCCCCTTGCGCGGCAGCTTTAGTCCGCCTCGATGTGAAAGCCCGTTCGATGGCTTGCGCAGGATCAGGCTCAAGTCCGGATCAAACGTGTCCACCCGTCGCCCCTGTAGATCTCGCGATAGCGCCAGATAATCCGCCTCCGCATCAAACGCCATTAACGAAAGCGCGAACCCTCCTTTCCCACTCGGCGACCCGTGGCAGGTTCCCGCATTGCATCCTTGCCGCGTCAACACCGGCAACACCTCATGCCGAAAGGAAACTCCCGCCGCCTCCACCCCAAAGGCCAGCGCGAAAACCACGAACGCTCGCAAGATCATCCGGGAATGTTAATACCCCCTCGACGATTGTAAAGCGCCTTGGCAAAGGGCAATTTTCAAGATCCAGCTACAAGCAGCGAACTTGAAATGTTGGAGGCAGTCCGTATCCTCCGGCTGCCGTGAGCCGACGAGTTGTAATCTTAACGGAAGAACACTCGAATCCCACGCGGGCAAAGACTGCCGCGGGGGTGCTGCGGTATGCGGGAGGGGATGTGGTTGCGGTGCTGGATTCCACACGCGCAGGGGAAACGGCCGGGGCATTGCTTGGGGCGGGCGGAGACACGCCGGTAGTGGGTTCGCTTGCGGAGACAAACGGCGGCAATACCTTGTTGATTGGCGTGGCACCCACCGGTGGCAAGCTGCCGCCGGCCATGCGCCGGCACGTACTGAAAGCCATTGAGCAGGGCTGGACGGTGGAAGCGGGGCTACATGATTTTCTTTGTGAAGATCCGGAGTTTGCCAAGGCGGCCGCGGAGAGCGGCGCGGTTTTGAAGGATTACCGGAAGAACACGGAGCACGAAGTGGCGCGGCGTGAAGGGTTGCGTCAGGAATGCCTGAGACTTCACACGGTAGGTCACGATTGCAGCGTAGGCAAAATGGCCACGGCCATCGAGCTGGCACGCGGGTTGAAGGCGGCTGGGGTCGACGCGAAATTCGTCGCCACGGGCCAAACGGGGATGATGATCGAGGGGGACGGGCTGCCGATCGATGCGGTCGTAGCTGATTTCATCAGCGGCGCGGCCGAGAAACTCGTTTTACAAAACCAGCACCACGAGGTGGTGGTGGTGGAGGGGCAGGGGAGCGTGACGCATCCATGCTACTCGGGCGTGACGCTCGGCCTGCTGCACGGCAGTGCGCCTCACGGGGTGGTGTTCTGTTACGAGATGGGCCGCACGACGGTGCACGGNCTGGAACACGTGGCGCTGCCCCCACTGGATCNCTCAATCGAATTGGCGCTGGCAAANGCGGTGCCTCCCTGCGAACTGNTCGGCATCGCCATNAACGGCCGCAACGCGAGCGACGCGGAGTATGCTGAGGAAAAGGCGCGCATGGCGGAGACACATGACGTGCCGACAGTAGACGTGTTCCGCGAAGGTGCGGATGCGCTGGTGAAGGCGGCCATACAGTTGCGAAAGTCGGCCGGATGGAGTTGATTTTACACGAGTTCGACCTGCCGCTGGAGCATCCGTTCACGATCGCGCGTGGGACAATCACCAGCCAGCCCACCTTNATTGTGGAGTTGCGCGAGGACGGCCGATGCGGCTTCGGCGAGGCACCGGCCACCGGCTACTACGGTGCCACGGTGGAGAATGTGCGAGCTGCCATCGAGGCAATTCGCGGGGAGATCGAGTCCTGCTCGATGGCGAAGGACAATCCGGAGGCGGCCCTGAACTTGTGGCAACCTCAGTTGGCCGAACATCCATTCGCACTGTGCGCACTGGACGGCGCGGTGTGCGATCTCTGGGGCAAGCTTCGCGGCAAGCCAGTGCATACACTGTGGGGGCTCAACGCCGAAGATTCGCCGGCGTCCTCCTACACCATCGGCATCGACACCATCCCCGTGATGATCCGCAAGCTTCAAGAGCAGCCCGGCTGGCCGGTTTACAAGATCAAGCTTGGCACACCGCAAGACATGGAAATCATCGTGGCCTTGCGCGAGCACACGGAAGCCCCTTTCCGCGTGGATGCCAACTGCGGATGGACTGCCACGGAGGCCATCGACCACGCCCCGCGCTTGGCGGAACTGGGCGTTGAGTTTATTGAGCAACCCTTGCCGCCAGGCGACCCCGCGCAACNCGAGTTGTTTAATNACTGCAAGCTGCCGGTGATTGCCGATGAAAGCTGTGTACGGGAAGCGGACGTCGATTCATGTGGCGGCAATTTCGACGGCGTGAACATCAAGCTATGCAAGTGCGGCGGGCCCAGCACAGCCCGACGCATGGCCTTGCGCGCGCGTGAGCTTGGATTNCGCGTGATGGTGGGTTGCATGACCGAGTCCACCGTGGGCATCTCCGCCGCCGCGCAGGTCGGTCCGCTGACTGATTTTCTGGACCTCGACGGCGCNGTCCTGCTCGCCGAGGATGCCGCAAGCGGAGTACGTGTTGAGCAGGGCCGACTGCATTATCCTGACCGACCNGGCGCGGGCGTTNAATTGCTCTAAACGCAGATNNCGCGCAANGTCGCCACCAGCCGGTCCGCTTCCTCGCGCGTGTTGTAGTGCAAAAANCCAGCCCGCACAGCGCCCTCCGGNTCAATGCCCAGTGCCTCGGTCAGCGGCANCGCGTAGTAGTTGCCGTGCCANGNGAAGATNCCNGNNTCGCCCAGCCGCCTCGCCATCTCCCGCGGCGGACATGCGGGATGTCGAAAGGAGAAGGTCGGCACACGCTCGTCCAACCGGCCCGCGTCCGTGATCCCAAAAATCTCCAGGCCATCAATACCCCGCAGCCCGTCCAGCGCATGTTGTGCAAGCGCGTTCTCATAATCCGTGATAGCGTTAAAAGCAGCGTCCAGCGCGGATCGGCGATCTGGCCCTTCTCCCAACCCTGCCATGTACTCGATCGCCGCCAGCGTCCCCGCAATGCACTCGTGGTTTTGCGTGCCTGTCATCCATCGCCCCGGCAACTCATTCGTGGCCACCCGGAGCTTGNATGGCGACAACGCCTCCAAGTGTTCGCGCCGGCCCCAGAGCAGNCCGATGTGTGGCCCAAAAAACTTATATGCCGAGCAGGCCAGGTAGTCGCACTGCCACGCATTCACATCGATGCGGCGGTGCGGCGCATAGTGCACCGCATCCACAAACACCTGTGCCCCGGCTGCATGGGCCATTGCGCANACGTCACTGATGGGATTCAACGTGCCGGAAAAGTTGGATGCTGCACCGATCGCCACCAGACGCGTCCGGCCCGAAAGCTTCGTTTTAAAGTCATCNAGATCCAACGTACAATTGGCAGGATGGATGGCCGTCTCGTGAACAATCACACCCGCGTCCCTCGCCGCCAGTTGCCAGGGCGAGACATTGCCGTCGTGATCCAGCCGCGTGACAATGATCTCATCTCCCGCCTTCCAAGTGCTGGCCAGTGCCCGGCTCAGCGCGAANGTCAGCGTCGTCATGTTCGCGCCAAAGCAGACCGTGCCGGGATCGTCTGTTCCAAGGAAATCTGCTGCGGCCACATGCGCTTGGTNCAGCATCNCGTCACTCTCCTGACTGGTGGCAAACTCGCCCTCGTGATTCGCGTTCCGATTGGCGAGGTAATCTGAAATTGCGTCAATGACCACCTGCGGCACTTGGCTCCCCGCCGCGCCATCCAAAAACGCCGCCGGTTGCCCATCAATCATCCGCGACAACGCGGGAAACTGCGTTCGAATTTCCGAAACGCGATCAGCAGTGAGTGCCATCGGAGACGCTACTTTTCCTTGGCGTATGCCTTGTACGCCTCAGCAATCTTGGCGGATTTTTCGTCACCCAAGTGGAAAATTACGCGATGGCGCAGGGTGATGTTGTCGCCCTTCTTGAGCGTGAAACCGCTGTCCTTGCCTTGGCGAAGGCTGCGCAGCCCGAAGGGGTTGGCGGTGAACAGGCCGTACGTGCGCACGTGCCACGGAGTCGGATGCCGAAAGCTGGAGGGATGATTCAGGATCGCCACGCCAACGGTCTTGCCGTTGACCGGCCCATGNTAATCCACCCATTCGGCGCGTTTGCCCCACGCGGCGCGGTCGGTGATGCCGTTGCTATTGATAATGCGTCCGCCCTTCTTGCTGTCCACATCCATGCTGGTCGCCACGCGNACGCTNAAGCCNGCATCCTTCTGGTCGGACATTTTGCAGTCGCCATGCTCGGCAGTGAACTTGATGGTCACATCAATAATCCGCTGATCCTTCTCCACGCGAAACACGTGCGTACGTTCATCTGCCAATAGCTTCTTTCCGCCACCCACNTAGTCGTTGCGCGTCACGATCACCGCAGTCTTGCCGCCCTGCACTTTCACAAACTCGCGATGCACCGTGCTGCCAAGATTCGTGCGTCGTCCACTNGCCGGCTCGTGCCAGGTGTCAAACCCCGCCGTGCCCTGGTGCCCGAACCAAACCGAGCGATGGTGCGGATGGTCATGACGCTCGCCCTCGCGTTTCTCCATCGGAAATGCCCGCGTCACTTCATCACCACTGGGGCCAATCACCGGCCACAGGAACGGCTTGTTGGATTGGCCGACCACATAGCGCGTGAAGAGCTTGCCGTCATGCTTCACGGTCACCCCGGCCTTGGTTTTTTCAACGGTGAATTCTTCAGCCGGCGCGGCCAAAGTGAAACCCAGCGCGAGCGCTGCAAGGGAACTTCGAATGGATATTATCATGCGTGGCTAAACGATGCCCTGAAGAACCCTGCCGCTCAAGCGCGAAGACTGCGTTCACATAATTCGCTATCTAGTCTTCACGGCATCAAACATCAGCAGGCCTTGCGGGGTGATGAAGCAGTCGTCCAGATGCAGTTCCAGCTTGGCGCTGCCAGCGGTGAGTTTGGCCTTGATGTCATCGGTGAATTCCACTTCATCAATCTTGGCTTTGGTCATGTTAAAGCCTTCCTTCATGCTGTCTTTAATGGCCTCATCGAAGGCAGCCTTCATGGCGGTCTTGAAGGCCGGCACAAAGTCATCGGCTTCCGCATCCCACACGCGCTGAATTTTCGCGGAATCGTTCTGGGCCATGAACGCCTTGAACTGCTCCTTGGTCATCCCAAGGCAGGTGAATTTTTTGAACGCTTCATAATCCGAGGCAGCCAAGGCGGCGACGACTCCCTCCACAACTTTCTTGGGGTCCTTTGTGCCTGTCTTGGTTGCCGATGGTTTGTCGGGGGATTCCTCGACAACATCGGATGTTTTCTCGCCACCACAGCCAAGGAGCAAACTAGAGAGTAGTGCCGTGGCGATAAGTGTGTTTTTCATTTTTATGTTTTTAAATCTGGACCCGTCTTAACGATCATTCCCCGGCTTCCATTTGATCCTGTTGCGCTGGAGCACATTAGGGTTAGCTTGAAAACTAGCACCATCGATGGTGCCGATGTTCCATTGATCGGGCGGGACGTGTTTGCGGAGGTCGGCGAGGCCGCCTGTGCCGTTCCAGCCGAGGTCGCACTCGAAGACGAGTACCGTGTTGAAATCGTTGATTTCACCAAAGTTTTTGCCTGCTATGTCGGCGTTGAGGGCATAGGAGCTGACTTTTTCGCCGCGCTCAAATCTTGCCCTCGCCTCGGGGTCTTGGGGTGAAACGAAGACCAACGGGTGCCCTACCTCTCGCATAATAGCATCGCACCACTTGTCGGCGGGTGGCAGTTTGCCATCGTGGTCGCTTGCATAGGCTTGGAGGGCGTTGTTGATTTGCCTCAAGTTGTTGAGGCTCTTGGCGCGGTTGGCCTTGGCTTTGGCCTTGGCCAGCGCGGGCAGCACGGTAGGTGCCGAGGCAGCAGCGGCTACGGTTATGGGCACGGCGGCTACGGCGGTGGCGGTGGCCGGATCCATGGGCAGGTGACCGGTGGTTTGGTTCTGGATGAGATAGCCTTCGCCGGTGACTGAAAGGAGTGTCACTTGGCTTTTGAGAGGCACGGAGTACAATTCGACAAGCATTTCGGTGACGGTTTTCGGTGCACCCCGGAACTCGTCCTCCACAACAAGGCTTAAAACATCGCCGATGGTATCGCCAACTTGACTGCTGGTGTAGGTGATCATGTTGGCCTTGAGGTCGAGGCCGTTGGTAAGTTTCTTGAACTCAGCGGTGCCGGCCAGCCCCTCGGCCTTGCCGCCGTGGATGGCGATGACCTGCTTGGCCAGGTCCAGGGTGGATGTAAAAATCAGGTAATCGCCCACCTGCATGAGCGTGGGGCTCACGGGGAATGGCGCGACATCGGGCGGCACGGAAATGGTGCGAAGAGTGACGCCATCAATGGTCTGTTCCTTCGCGCCCATATCGGCCAACGGTTGCTCGAGCAGGCCGGGGATGGTGTCGCCCTTGACTTTTAAAACCAGCACGAGGCCGGGCTCGGGAATCTTGATCTTGGGCATGTCTGGTTTGCCCGGGCCGAATCCTTCTTCAACGGGATCAACGGGAACGGGAAAGCCGCGAGGCGGCACAACGCCTCGGGGCCCTTCATCGGGCAACGGGGCCCCCTTGGTGGCCGGTGGCGGTGCATCGTCTCGGGAAGGATCAAAATCGCGTGGGACCCGGGGAGCCGGGAACGTCGAGTTTCCGAAACCATCTTCTGGAAACGCACCGGCCGCAGGATCAGGTGGCATCTCCGTCCCCATGTCACCTCCCCCAAGCATGCCGAGAAAGAACGGATCCACCTCAATCATCTTGTCCGGGTTTAGCGTCACATACATGCCCATCTCGCCACCGGTTCCGTTGATGATTTTCTCGATGGGCACCTCGGCGTTGGCTTCCTCCAACAACTCAGCCAGCATCGCTCCCTGCTTGGCGGGCAGGTTGCCGGCGATGAATCCCTTGAGCCACTTGAAGGTGCCGGCCACGTCGAGGTCGGCATGGATGGCGTAGGCGGTGGTGGCGGGCATGATCTTTAGGCCACCCAACTCGTGCGGAGCACTACCCAGCGCCTTCCACATCAGGCCGCCGCCCTTCCAAGGGTCGTGGTGGATCATCACCTTGTGCCGGCGCACCCCGTTGCCAGTGGCAAACGACGATGCTCCCAGGCCGTCAATGCTGGACAGCCCGCTCTCCTCATAAGCGGCGTTGATAAGCTTGAGGAGCAACTCGGCCTCGGCCTTTTCATGGGGCGTCGGCGCCTCAGCCTCGATGAATGCCTCCAGCTTCTTCAATCCATCCCTCGCAAAGGACTGCAACTGGTTGGCGTTCCAGTAGAGATAAAAATCGCCGCCCGCATCCAGATGCTTGGTGACGGCGGCAAAAGAGGTGGTGGAGGGCCCGCTCGGCTTGGGCGCGGGCAAGGGCTGGGCCGCTTCCTGAAGAGCATCCGGTTTCGCCGGTTTGTCCTTGGGTTGGCTGGGGGTCTTATTCTTCGGACTGGCATCCGCCTTTTTGTCCGGGCCCTTGCCGCAGCCAACAGCCAGCGCCAGCGCGCACATTGTGGAAATAAGGATTTGTTTCATGGTCATGATGCTTTGTTCAAACTTGGATCACTATTTCAGAATAATTTCGCAATTCGGCAAAGCCGCCCGCAGTTTGGCCACGCCGGGCCCCTCCGCCGCCGGTGTGCCGCGCAGGGAGAGTAACTTCAGTTTTTTGCAGTCCGCCAAGGCCGAAACATCGATCACCGGATTGCGGTCGAGATACAACTCCTCCAAGTCTAGCAGCTTGGTCAGCGGGCGGACATCGCGGATTTCGTTGTCCGCCAAGTACAGCACCTTCAGCGCCTTCCACTGGGCCAAGCCAGAAACATTACCGAGGCCCCGCCTCCAGATGGTCAATTCCTTGAGACGTTCCGTGCGCGGTGCCAATTTGGCCGAAAGTACACCCTTTTCCCGTGGGTCAATTGACTCCGGATCCGCTTTTGAAAGCTCTACCGCTTCTCCTTTAACGGCATCCGGCCCACCAAAATGGTGGCCGTGCCCTTCATCCCCAAACATGTCCCCCTCTCCAAACGCCTCGGCCACGGACAGCTCGATGATTTCCTCATCCGGCAACCCCGCTGCCATGGGTCCCGGGGGCTCGGCACTGCACCCCACAAACCACGCAACACCCAAGCCCAAGAGAAAAAGATGAATCTTCATGCGGGCGATTATNCCCCCCNCNCTTACAATTTGCATACTGTAAAAATAANCTTTTTTTGTAGTGGGGTCAGGCCCGTAANAACCGCCTTTACATNGATANTTTTTNATNTATACTATTTGCATGAAGACGGCGAAGCTTTTCAAGAACGGACAGAGTCAGGCGGTGCGCTTGCCGAAGGAATTCCGGTTTGAGGGCAAAGAGGTGTTAATTCAGCGGGTGGGACAGTGCGTAGTGCTGGCGCCGGAGGGGAATCCGTGGGGGTCGATGTTCGAGGCGACGAAAAAATTCTCAGGTGATTTTATGGCTGAGCGGCAACAGGGCGCCCAACCCGAACGCGAATCTCTTGACTGATGCGTTACCTGCTCGACACAAACATCTGCATTTACCTCATCAAGCGTGCGCCGGCCAAGGCATTCCGGCGAATTCAAAAATTGCGTGTGGGTGATGTGGGCATCTCGGCCATCACGTTTTGCGAGCTGCAATTCGGTGTCGCAAACAGTGCCAAGCCGGAGAAGAATCAACTGGCGCTCATGGAATTTCTCGCGCCGGTTGAGATTCTGGATTTTCCAGCGGCGGCAGGCGTGGTTTATGGCGAAGTGCGGACAAAACTCCAACGCAAGGGAAAGCCGATAGGAAATTACGACCTCCTCATCGGCGTTCACGCATTGCAAGCAGGGCTCACTCTGGTGACGAACAACACCAAGGAATTCAAACGCATCCCAAATCTCAAGCTCGAAAACTGGGTTAAATAAACCGCTTCGGTGCGAGCCTTGTTATTTCCAATTTCGATTCAGATTTTCCGTTGATGACCTGATTTGAAACCAGCTGCCCGGTCACGGGCCCAAGGCTGAGGCCGAGCATGTTGTGACCGGTGGCGACGGTGGCATTGGCGATGCCGGGGATGGGGCCGATGCAGGGGAGGCCGTCGGGAGTGCAGGGGCGCAGGCCGGACCATGGCTCGATGTCGACGAAGTCATCGGTTTTGAACGCAGGGAAGAATTGGCAAAAGCCCTCGATAATGCCCTGCAGTCGGGTACGGTTGATCGAAAGATCGGTGCCGCAGATTTCCATGGTGCCCCCAACGCGCAGCTTGCCGCCCATGGGGGTAACGGCGACGCGGGCTTCCTTGAGCAGCGAGCAGAGGCGCGGCAGCTCGGCGGGATTGCGCAAAGTGAGCGAGTAGCCTTTGCCGCCCTGCATGGGGATGCGTAGATCGAGTTCGCGGGCAAGCTCGGGTGTCCAAGCGCCCACGGCGAGGATGACATGCTCGGCGGCGTGCGTTTCACCATCGGCTGTGCGGATGCCGTTGAGGCGATCGCCTTGGCGCTCAAAGCCGGTGCATTCGCCATCGAGGAAGCGACCGCCCTGGGCACGAATGCCGATGCGTAGGGCGTTGAGAAAATCAAGCGGATCCAAATGGCAATCCTGCGCGAACCACACCGCGCCGGCGACATCCATCTGCACATCGGGATCAAGCTCGCGCACCCGCGTGGCATCGCACACCTCGGCCTCCACCCCCACGGTCTTGGCCAGCGCAGCGACCTCCGCTTCCTCCTCCAGGCCGGCCTCGGTATGGCACAGCATCATCAAGCCGCGCGTGGCGAGATCGAACTTCAGTTCATCGGCCAACTCGAGAAACAGCCGACGGCTTTCGAGGCTGAAGTCGGCGAGCAGTTGCTTGGTGTCGTTGACGTGTTGCGCGTTGGCATGCCGGAAAAATTGCCAGCACCAACTCCACAAGGCGGGGTCCAATCGCGGCCGCAGATAAAACGGGCTCTTGGGATTGAGCATCCACTTGAGCCCTTGGCTGATGACGCCCGGCGCGGCCAGCGGGATGAAATGACTGGGCACAACCATGCCGGCGTTTTCATCGGAGCAGGATTCGCGGCGCGAAGGATCGCGGTCGAGGATGGTCACCGTGCGGCCCGCCTGCGACAGGTACCAACCACAGCACAGGCCAATGACGCCCCCGCCAATAATCAGGATGTCGTGATCGCGGTCAGGCACGGGAGTAGACGATGCCTTCACCAAACGGGTCGTTCGGATGCACGAGCAGTTCATTCTCGCCGGTGACAAAGGCACGGCCTTTGACGGTGGGGATCACGCCACCCTCGGACGATTCCTGCACGGAGCCTTCGAAAACAGAGTCCAGAATGCCCGCCTGCCGCCATGGCTGGCCGGGCTGCAGTTTGCCCGTGGCATGCAGGCAGGCGAGCTTGGCGCTGGTGCCCGTGCCG
>PBOU01000154.1 GCA_002724415.1 Planctomycetaceae bacterium | reverse complement strand
GCAGCCGAACTCCCCTCTGATGAAGACCAGAGAGTCCGTGAAGCGATTCTTGAGGAGTTTGCCGCCATAGCCCTCGAGCCAAGCAAAGTTGCCGATTTAGTGCACGACGCGATTCTTGACGGCACCTTCTGGGTATTTACCGACAATCAGCATGACGAGAACATCAGTCGTCGCCACATGGAGATCCTGGAGCGAAAGAATCCTTCACAGAAGGTGCCGCTACTCGAAGAAGCTTTCGGTGCTGATTGACACTCATACCAACACACTTCTGGCCCCGCTAGCAGTCCCTGCTGAACCGAACTAGATACACGGAAGGATGACCATGATGCCAAACAGCCTTATTTCCGGTGTCCATCAAGTCGCATTAGTCGTCCGCGACGTTGAAGCCACGATGAGGTGGTATGCCGACGAGATCGGAATCGGCCCCTGGCGGGTCGCCCTCCTTGAACCGCCGCGACTAACGGATATGCGAGTTCGCGGAGAACCGGTCGAATACAGCTTCAAGTACGCCGTGGCCTGGACGGGTGACACGATGTGGGAAATCATTGAACCTGTTGACGGACCCTCGATCTACAAGGAATTCATCAATGATCACGGTGAGGGAGTCCACCACATCCTCGTAAAGCATGAAGGGCTCGACTTCGACACCGCCCTTGAACAGTTTGCCGATCGGGGCTGCGCACCAGCCATGGAAGGTCGCATAGGAGACATCCGCTTCGCCTACCTCGAGTCTGAAGGACCGCTCAAGACCACGCTCGAAATCATTGATCGTCCACCTGATGCGGAACCTCTCACACCGGACTATTGGTACCCGGCTGAACCGACAGACGGGGTCTAGCCCAGAACAAACAGCTTCAGCCCGGATCTAGACAGCAGTCATACCACCATCGATGGGCACGACCACACCAGTGGTCCACGCCGATTCGTCCGACGCGAGATAGAGCGCAAAGTTTGCAATGTCTTCGGTCATCCCCACACGCCCTATCGGAAAGCGAAATAGCGATTGTTCCAGAAGTTCTTCGTACGTCGGGTCAGCACCCGCTTCCGCGGTTGCGGCAAATCCACCCCTCGCCATATAGGTCTTTTCCACCAGGGGCGTCGGTACGGTCCCGGGACAGATGGCATTTACCCGGATCTTCGATGGCCCGTACTCGACGGCCATCTGCTTTGTCAGGCCGATCACACCGGCCTTCGCCGCCGCATAGGAAGCGATCCCCGGAACTCCAACCAGACCACCGACGCTTGCCTGGTTGATGATGGAACCCCCACCGGCTTCAATCATCCCAGGCAGGCACGCCCTACTGCAGAGCCAAACAGATGTGAGGTTGACAGCGATCACCTTTTCCCATTCGGCGAGCGTCAGGTCTTTGGCATTGCCGGACCCAGCAATGCCAGCGTTGGAGTAGAGAACCGTCACCGCTCCAAATGCACCACTGGTTTCAGCCACCATTTGTTCGACCAGTTTCTCATCAGTGACATCGACCTCACAGGCGACAGCCTGGCCGTCGAAACCCAGAATTTCTTGGACGGTGGTGTCGAGTCCGTCTCGATCTCGGTCCGCACATCCGACCTTCGCTCCTTCCGCCGCAAAACGAATGGCGGCGGTGCGACCGATGCCGGAACCGGCGCCAGTCACGATCGCCACCTTGCCGGCAAGTCGATCTCCCATTGTCATAGAACCTTCCTCCCACTTGGTTTCAACTAGATCTGAAGCACCAGTCCGAGTAGTCATTAGCGAATCGAAACGATTGGGCAAATCAATCGCGCGATAGAAATTCCGCGATAGCTCTTCGGGTCGACTCATCCTCGAAAGTCCCCGCTGTAGCAATAACTGCTTCGCCTATGCCTCTTCCGGAATCACGGTTCAAATGGCTCTTGATGGCCTCGAGTGCGTGACGGCTGTGGCAGGCAATCGACAAGGCAAGATCGTGGGCGGAGCCGATGAGATCATCGTCTTCGACTACGTCCATCACGATGCCGATTTCTTGAGCGGTCGTGGCATCAACTTCTTCAGCGCTAGAAGCCAGTCGCATCGTCCAGGGAAGGCCGATTTTTTCGGAAGCTCGGGTAATGCCGAACCCAGGCATGAGACCATGACCGACCTCGCGGAACGCGAAACGGGCACTGGTTGACGCAATCGCCATGTCACAGGCCATCGCGATCTCGAAGCCTCCTCCGTGTGCAAACCCGTGTACCGCGGCAATGACCGGGACTGGGCATTCCTGGATTGAATGGAACGCCGCGAAGACTGCCCCTACGTGCTCCTCGGCGCGTTCCCTTGACTCGGTCAGTGCGGGAAAGGTGGCGATATCGCCGCCTGCCGAGAACGCTCTTCCCTCTCCCCTGAGGACGACACAGTTGACTTCGGTGTCTGAACCCAGTTGGCCCATCAACTCCGTCAACTGATCAAAGAAGGGCCGGTCCATTACGTTGAGCTTCAGTGGACGGTTCATCACCAGGTGAGCAACTCGTCCAGCATGCTTTTCGAGCAGAAAGCGCTCTTCGGGTTGCCCGGACATGATTCGTGCCTCCTCAGCCCGGCCCCAGCCTCAACCCGGCATCGAGGCGGATGGTCTCTCCGTTGAGAAAAGTGTTCTCCATACAGTGGACGACGAGGTTGCCGACGTCATCTGGTCGGCCCAGACGCTTCGGGAAGACATTCCCTGAAACGATGGAATCAATGGTCTCCTGATCCAAGGTGTCGAGCATCGGCGTGTCCATCGTTCCCGGGCAGATGGACAGGACCCTCACCCCGAGTAGACCCAGATCGCGTGCCAGGGGAGAAGTAAGCCCAATGACACCTGCCTTCGACGCTCCATAAGAGGCTTGGCCGATCTGTCCTTCGAATGCAGCAATGGACGCAAGGTTGACGATCAGGCCCCTCTCCCCTTCTTCCGATGGCTCATTTTTCGCCATGGAAGCCACAACGTGGCGAACTACGTCGAAGAGTCCAACGAGATTGATGTCGATGTGCTTCTTGAAGTGATCGAGCGAGTGCGGTTCGCCGTCTCGGGAGATCACCCTCTTGCCGACGCTGATCCCGGCACAGCTCACGAGCAGGTCAAGTCGACCGTGCACCTCGACCGCTGCTGAAACCGAATCCTCGACCTGTTTCGTGTCGGTGACATCACACTGGTGACAGCTGACCGAGTCTCCATACTGGTCGATCAGCATTCCGGCCCCGTCAAGGTTCTGGTCGAGAACGGCCACGCGTCCGCCACGTTCTAGGAGGCTACGAGCGACCCCCATTCCAAGCCCTGAGGAACCTCCCGTTACCAGGCCAACCGCCCCTTCGACTTTCATCCCTCTTCACTCCCTGATGTCGCCGATATCACTTCTTCACCGAACCTAAGGAGAGCTTCACAGGTTGCCTCGTGGCTTGGACCCTTCGGATGCCGAAACCTGAGCGCGAGATATTGCACCCCTGTCAGGCTCCTCCATTGCTCGACGGTATGGCGCACGAGCTCTCCGTCTCCTACCAGAAACCTCCCCGCTGATAACAGATCGAAGGTGAGTTCTGAACGTGGAAGTGAAGCTGTCGCCCATGTTTCGAATTGGGGCCGATATGCACCGACGTTGTAGTAGAGCCGATGCACGGCTACTGCAGATTCGGCCCACTCTTCAACTGCGGACTCATGGTCGTTGGCAATCCAGGCTTCCCTGAACATGCCGACTGCTGGCGAGGTGCCATGGACGTCACAGCGTTCTCGATAGTTCTCTGCCAACTCGGCAACCACTTCGATATGCCGCTGTGGGTCGGCCAACCAAAGGTCGCCCAGTCGCGCTGCACGGTCAATGCCGGCAGGGCCATGGCCTCCGAGCCAGATCGGTGGTCGCGGCTCTGAATACGGACGTGGAGTGATTTCAGCTTCGATCTGAAAGAAGTCTCCATCATGGCTAAACGGTTTTCCCGAGAAGCAGAGTCCAAGGATGTGAAGAATCTCTTCAAACTTCTCGGTCCGGGTCCCATGGTCCACGCCGTAGGCCGAGAAGTCGGTGATCTGGTGGCCGGCTCCCAATCCGAGGATGAACCTTCCACTAGACAGCCAGTCCAACATCAGTGCGTCTTCGGCGATCCGGACTGGGTGGTGCAAGGGGGCAGCGAGCACTGCGGTCCCAAACCGGAGCGTGGACGTTGCTTGCAGGATCGCCGCGCCTACGACCGTGGGGGAAATGACTGCCCCGTTCCTCGCCTGGTGGAACTCAGGGAGGAAGACGGAGTCAAAGCCTGATTCTTCGGCGACTTGCGCTTCGGTGATCAACTCGGCGAGGAAATCGTCCAGACTTTGGCCGATGCCCTGAATTGGAAGAACGACCCCGTACTGCATTTGCTGTTCAGCGCCCACCGAGTTTCGGGGCAACTAGTTCAGTTAGAACTCGCGGAGCCGGGCATTGGTCGGATCGACTTCCTCTCTCAGGATCCGCAACTCTTCTTCAGTGGGTCTTTCCGTGGTGGGAATCTCCCCGTCGGGCACCAGTACCTCGAAGCCTGTCGACTCTTGGACCTCGCCAATGGTCACACCCGGATGCAGCGAGGCAACACGCATCCTGCGGCTCTCAGGGTGGAAGTCGAAGACGCACAGGTTCGTAATGCAAAGCTGGGGACCGCCCGGAAGGCCGAGCCTTTCCCGGTGGTCCCCACCGTCCCCCCAGCCGATGCCGGATCTGAAGTCGAGTTGCTCCACAAAGGTTCGCGGGTTGTGCGTTGCGTTCCAAAGGTAGATCTTCGGAATCATCGACCCCAGGTCGGCCATGCCACCACCCCCAGGGAGACGTACCTTCGGTGTCTCATAGGGCCCGATGACCGTGTTGTTCACATTGCCGCGCGAGTCCATCTGTGCCCCGCGGAAGGCGAAGGTGTTGTACCTCGCACCCGACGCGTAGGACCAGAAGTCATACGGACTGGTCGCCAACATGGATGCACCGTCCCAAAGTGCGTCGGACAATGTGGATTCAGGAATGACGGACGGATTCGCGTCAATGGCGATAGACGAGGCGGCCCAGACCAGTTTTGGAGCGTGCGTGCGTCGGGCGAGGAGATACCCGCATACCGGGATGAACGAGACAGCACCGTTGAATGCCCGAGTGTCGTTGTCCATCGCCCTGCTGAAAGCCACCACCATGAGCTCGTCAACGGTGCATCCATATCCCTCGACCTCAGGTGTCATGCCGCCGGCCTCCTAATTGAGGCGGCCATTTCATCGCCTCCGTTGGACTCGATGAAGTCCACCCACGTCTCGGGTCCCACGACCTGCTTGGTGAAGAAGGATGCAAACCCTTCCGGGTCGGACGCCGCAGCTGAGTACGTCTGAAAAAACTCGGTGTGGTGGCTGTACTCCGGAAAGCAGGAAGTCGGATATGCCCCGAACTCAGCGAGTGAGACACCGCTCACCATGAACTGCGGGTAAGTGGTTCTATGGGGCTCTGCAACTACGTCCGCATGATCCACAAATCGCTCTACCGACGCAAACGTTCTTTCCGCCGCATTCACTATCTCGTTGTCCATCCAGATCAACTTCGGATCAACACGTACGTTGCCGAGTTCATCTGTTGAATGTGCGTGCACTAGGGCTACATCAACGGGGAGGCGGGTGCATGCGACGTAATGCTCCCCGGTAGCTGGATCAACTTCGGCTCGAATCGTTCCGGTTTGTTCGTGCAGGGGGATCAGGTCCGTACCAAGTCCTGCTTTCGTCGGAACGAAGGGAAGGTTCCACGCCTGGGCCCTGAGCCGACAGATGAGGAGATCCTCCGAATACTCCTCGATCTCTACCGCCCCCGTTTGCACGCCCATTCGGAATGTGGGCGCAAGGCCCAGGCCTTCAAAGCTGACCAGTCCGGAGACGACTTTCTTGACGCAACCGCCAGCTATGAGCCAGTCCACTGACATGCCAGCCACGATCGCCACAACGGTCAGATCGCGTTTCTGCTGACGGACGATTTCTCTCACATAGGCCATCGGGGCACTATTCATCGAGAGTCCACCGAGAGCTATCGTCGCACCATCAGGGATGCTTTCGACTGCGTTTTCGATGCTTACCCGTTTGTCCACTCCCACGACTTTCCTTACGCCTAACCGAGACTGGCTTGCCTAATCAGAACCGCCGTCCAACGATGCCAAAGACTCTCTGAGACCTGGGCGGAACAGGACCCACACGCTGAAACCCCGAGGATACTTACCAAACCACCGGTTGGTCAATGCGCCGTCGAAGGGTGTTACAGTCGAAAGCGGCCTGTTGGCACTTAGCCTGAGGAACCTGGACCATGGCCGAACAACTCAACATTTCCAGCACTGAAGCTGCTGAATATTTCTTTGATCGCGGTTGGACAGACGGCCTTCCCATAGTCCCACCAACGCCAGATCTGGTTGAGAAGTTTCTTGGCCTCGTCGAACTTGCACCCGACGCCCTACTCGGCTCTGTTGCCGANCGGGACCGCCATCTCACTGCCGAGAAGGCAGCAATCAACAGNGTGATGGCTGGATGCAAGCCTGAGTACTTCCCGCTGGTGGTCGCCGCTCTCGAAGCAATCCTTGATCCTGAATTCAATGCCCATGCAGCGATGAGCTCAACCGGTGGGGCAGCACTGTGCCTCATAGTCAGTGGCCCCCTGGTCGAAGAGCACGGCTTCTTCCATCTCAACAACGCCCTCGGGAGCGGAAGCCGGGCGAACGCCTCGATCGGGCGAGCAGTACGCCTGGTGGCCATGAACGTCTTCGGCGCACGAACAGGGTTGATGGACGCTTCGTCGATAGGACACCCAGGCAAGTACTCGATGGTCTTGGCCGAGACAATGCCACCTAGGGGGTGGCCAACGTTTGCTGAAGAGTTGGGTGCCCCCTCGGGCTCGACCTCGGTCACGGTCTTGGCAGCGGAGGGGCCGCGCCAGATTGCCAATCACCTCAACCCGGATCCCAAGGGATGGCTTCTCACAATCGCCTCGGCAATGCGTTGTCCCGCCACGTTCACCGTTGGCAAGGGAGCGCAGGTCGCGGTTGTTCTCGGATACGAAGCTCGCGAATCATTAGCCCGTGATGGCTGGTCAAAAGACGGAATTCGCTCATTCCTAGCCGAGCACAGCCGGATCTCTGCTGAAGAGCTCGAAGCAGCGGGGGTCCTTCTTGAACTGGACAGCGCACACAACATGGTGCCAGGGGAAGATGGACTACTACCTAGCGTTTCAGGCCCAGACGACATACTCCTGATCACAGCAGGTGGTCCGGGAGCGGGATGGTCCGCTTATATGCCCGCATGGGCGCCAATACAGCACTCCAGAGCGACAAGTAGGCTGGTAAGCAAGGTCGGACATTCGGAAATCGTCGGAGGCAAAGATGTCTAGTTGCGAAATATCGATCGTTCTGCGACCGGATTACGAAGACGATCAGGTAGAGGATTTCGTTCCCGCACCAAGAGCAGTTCCTACAGAACCTTTCACTCTCTCGATTATCGATAATGGGAAGCCCAAGGCAAAACAACTTCTCGGCGAACTGGCCTCTCTTCTTGAGGACCGATTCCCAATAACCAATGTAGAACTTGTTTCAAAACCATCGGCCGGTAAGCCACTTGAAGCCGACGTCGCTCAGTCAGTTGCAGTCCGGTCGAGAATGGTCATCACCGGCCTGGGCGATTGAGGTGCATGCACCGCGTGCAGTTTGCACGATGCGATCCAAATGGAACGTCTCGGGGTTCCGGCAGCGCTCCTCATCACCGAACCATTCCAGGAGATAGTCGACTCCGTGTCCCCGACTCTGGGAGCAGAGAGTTACCCCACGGCCGTACTCCCCCACCCCGTCTCTGCACTTGGGCAACCAGAATTGGCGGTCTTGGCGAAGTCTGTCGTTGACCTCGTGTCAAGTCAGCTGGCGGATTAGCACGAGAGTTCCTCGGGTTCAGCCGAAATCTTCCTTCTGCGTCCAGATACTTGAACTGTCGACCGCTTCGAAGTCTGGCGAGCCGAGAAGAGCGAGCGTCCGGTCAATCTCGTCAGAAAAGACCTCAAGCATCCTTTCGACACCCTCTTGGCCTCCGGCCGCTAGTCCCCAGAACCACGGACGACCAACGAAAACGGCGCTTGCACCCAGAGCTCTGGCCTTGACCACATCGCTTCCACGCCTGACGCCACCGTCCAAAAACACTTCAATGCGATCTCCGACTGCGTCCACAACGTGAGTCAGGGCGTCTATCGACGCCGGGCAGTTGTCAAGCTGTCGACCGCCATGGTTGGAGACAATGACTCCATCTGCTCCCCGCCGTAGAGCCTCTCTAGCGTCTTCGGCTGTCAGGACTCCCTTGACCAGAAGAGGGCCTTTCCAGATTCCACGCAACCAGACGAGTTCATCCCAGGTCGCAGCGGAGTTGCTGAGTTCTCGATCCACATAGGAAGCGATGCTTTCTTGTCCTTCTGGATCTACGGACCCGACGAGAGATCCGAACGTCAGTTCCGGACCCCTTGAGAGGTGTGCGAGCCACCGTGGCCTTCGCAGAACGTCTAGGACGCTGCCCGGTCGGATTCGCGGTGGAATAGCCATGCCATTCCGAACGTCTCGGACCCGCTTGCCGACAACAGGAACGTCAACCGTCAGAACCAGCGCTTCATAGCGCGATTCTTCGGCCCGCTTGACCAAGTCCCCGATGACCTCACGACTCTTCCAGAGGTACACCTGGAACCAGAGCCGACCAGCAGTCACGGCAGATATCTCTTCCAACGAATAACTTGAAGCCGTCGAAACGACAAAGACGGTTCCAGCACTTTCTGCTGCCTTTGCTGCGGCCAGCTCGCCATCCCTGTGAACCAAGCTCGCGAGACCAGCTGGAGAAAGCATCACGGGGACTCGCAGCGGCTGCCCGAAGACATCTGTCGTCACCGACCGATTAGAGACATCCTTCAAAAAGCGGGGAGCCCACTCGATCTGACGGAAAGCAGCGAGGTTCTTCTGCACGGTGATCTCGGAGTCCGAGCCGCCGGAGACGAAATCCGAGACGATGCGCGGCAACTTCCGTTTGGCGACTCGTTCGAAATCATCGACCGAGGCGAGTGCTTTCAGCCCTCGTGGCCGCAGGTCCAGCATCCCGGCAAGAACACCCAGCCTCATCACAAATCACCCCGGATAGCTGCATCAACCGCTGCAAGGAGTCTGGTGACGTTTTCGACGAGTGGCACGTCAATGCCATGCGCCCTAGCCACGGACACTACGTTCGAAAACACTGCATCGACCTCGAGCGGTCGCTGACGGTCGATTGCCTGCAGGATCGAAACTCGTACGTTGGTCGCGCCGGACTCGACCATTTCATGGCCAATGGCCTCCAGGCGCGCGAGCGCGTCGTCATCGGCGAGGGACAGCAGGCTCGCCACCCCGAGAGGTCCGGGGAGATCGACGAGTTTTGCGCCATCTGCGACAGCCACCGATCCTGCTTCGCGGACAAGCTCAAGAAATACCGCACGACTATCTGGCTGGAGAAAGACTCTGTGGTAGTCCTGACGGGTGAGTCCAACAACCCCCATAGCCGCAACTGCGAGAACAGCTTTCGACCACTGCACGGAAGCGATATCCGGCGAGACCACCACTTCCAGCCCAGCCGAAAGAGCTTCACCTATCGCTCCTGCAGAGCCTTCATTGCTGGTTGGCAAGTCACCGATATAGGTAGCCCCACCAAAGGTGTGCCGGATTTCCCCCGGGTTGGACATTGTCGCACCGACCATGGAAACCGCACCTACGGCACTTCCTCCATAGCGCTCTACTAGTTCTGCGGCCTGACCGACTCCGTTCTGCACGGAAAATGCGAATGCTGGGCGCCCGGGCCAATTCTCTAGAAGTTCTTGGGTGTCGAATGACTTAGAGGCAAGGAGCAGGAGATCCACATCACCGACTAGGCCCGGGTCCGATACGGCGCGAACCGGCACTGAAATCTGCGAAGCATCGGGGGAAGTTATCTGCAGCCCTTTGGCTGCTATTTGCCCGGCATGGGATTCACGTGCGACCAGAGTGACGTCAAGACCGGCGCGTGACATCCAGGCACCATAGAGCGAACCTAGGGCGCCTGCGCCTAGGACGGCTGCCGAATTAATCCGCGTTCCCACTCGCTTGTTTCACCATCGACGCCATTCAACTGATGTTTTTGGACTCTCCCTGTCGGCGTTTTTGGGAGTTCATCTTGGATCCTGATATAGCGGGGAACGGCAAAGCCTGGAAGCTTTTCCGTTGCGTACTGCCAGAGTTCCTGAAGGTCAACTCTGTCGCCAACGACGACTGCCATGACCTCTTCTTCACCCAGATCTGAGGGCACTCCGAATACTGCCGCCTCATCCACATCTTTGTGCTCTACGAGAACCCGTTCCACTTCCCAAGCTGAGACATTCTCTCCGCGGCGCCGAACCGAATCAGTCAACCGCCCGGTGAAGGTGAGGTACCCGTCTTCGTCAACAAGTCCAGCATCGCCAGTCCGAAACCAGAGATCCCGCCACGCTTCGATGGTTGCATCCGGCATCCCGTGATAGCCGTCAAAGAAGATCCCAGGCTCGCGGTTCCGGACCACGATTTCTCCCACGACATTGGCTGGACACTGCTTCCCCTCAGGGTCATGAATCTGCAATTCGACATCGTCAACTGGCAGGCCACAGGTACCCAGCTTCGAAGAATCTCGACGGGACATAGCGACCACACCCTGCTCCGTCGATCCATAGAGCTCAAATATCTCAAGACCAAACCTCTGTCCAAAATCTTCTTGGATCTCTTCCGGCATGCCGGCCCCGTAGGCAACTCGCACCGAGTTCTGTTCCTGCCCGAGAACAGGTTCCTGTTTCCAGAGCATCATCGGAAGGGTTCCCAGATAGTGGATCGCCGTTACTCCGTGGTCGGTACAGACATCCCAGAACCGGCTTGCAGAGAACTTCTCCTGGATCACGACTTCGCCCTCGATCAGCATGGCAGCGACGACTGAAACGAACCGGGCAGCTATGTGGTGGAGTGGAAACACCGTGAAGAGCACGTCGTCTCTGGTCAGGCCAGCGTGGTCAACGACCGACGCGGCCAGTCGCATGGTCATGCGGTCGCTGAGCCTGACTCCTTTGGATCGACCCGTCGTACCACTCGTGTAGAGGATCAGTGACACCTCATCTGACCCCAAAGGCCGACTGTCGCCGCCGTGGACCACTGCGGGTTCCTCGAGGTCTTCGATTTTGGAGATACTCGGCAGCCTCTCCTCTAACGCTTCTAACTGTTGGCTCGCTACCGGGTCATCACCCACCACGATGACGGAGCAGTCCGCGCCTACGACAGCATCGACCAACAATTCGTCTTTGAGTTCCACGTTGAGCGGAACTTCAACGAATCCAGAACGGGCGCAGGCGAACCAGACCGCTAGGGCTTGATCCGTTCTTTGGACCATGGTGGCCACGCTCTCGCCCCTCTGAACACCAACGGACGACAGCCCTTCGGCAATCAAACGAGACTTCTCTTCTATCTCCCCGTAGGTCAAGCATCCCTGGTCTGAGCGGATGACCACTTTGTCCGGAGAGCTGGCCACCCGAGACGCAAGCAGATCTGCAAGAGAAACTGTCAGTCGCGGACCAGTCATTGGTGATCGCGGGCCTCTTGGGGCAGATCTTTCAGAGCATTGACGGCCGACAGGATTCGCTGTGTCGGTCCTTCCACCGCACCGCCATCGATCTTGAGAACTGTGCCAGATACGAAGGCTGATGCTGGCGACAGCAGGTACTGACATGCCATACCGATGTCGGACGGTTGGCCTAGCCGCCCAACCGCTGTCGTAACTCCGGCGCGGTCTGCCAGATCCTGCGAGCCTCCGAAGACGGCTGCTAGAGAGCCTTCGGTCAATATCAGACCTGGCGAAACGGCATTGACCCGGATGTCGGGGCCCCATTCGGCCGCAAGGCTTCCTACTAGATGCTCAACACCGGCTTTTGCTGCGCCATAGCCGGCAAACATCGGTGTTGGATTGAAAGCAGCCACCGCACCAACGAACACCACTGATCCAATTTCGGATTCGACGAGTAGGCGGCGGGTCGCCTGCGCACAATAGAACGATGCCGAAAGGTTGAGCTCGAGCATCTTGGTCCATTGAACTGGATCGGTCTCTGCCGCAAGTCCGAATGATGCACCTCCAACGTTGGCAACCAGTCCATCTAACTTTCCATGGATTCGCACGATCTCTGCAACGGCGTTTTTCACCTGTTCCGGGCTACGCACGTCACAGGAGACAACCGTTACCTCAGGTGCGCCACCCAGGTCAGATACCAGGTCCTCAAGCCGCTCACTATTGCGAGAGTGGAATATGACCCGAGCACCTTGTTCCAGGAGGTGCCTGCCAACCCCGAAACCCACTCCCCTCGATGAGCCAGTGACCCAGATGGTTCGGTTCTCGACGCTAAAGGAATCAACTGTCGCAGTCATGGATTCCTGCGCTCTGAATCATTGGCCAACTGCGCTTCCAGGGCCACCCGATCGCGACGGCCCGGGTGGCCGTAGTACCAATCGGCCTTGATCGCGTCCCAGCGAGGCTCCGAATCAATTGCGGCAAGGACCCGCTTCGATACCCTCCACCGCCCATCTACACGTTCCAACTCGTCGACATGTCGCGCCCACAGGTGCCATACGTCATCAGTGTCGACCATGCGGTGAAAGGCGTAGATCCAGGTACAAGCTGTCGCCTGATCCCCTGATATCTCGACCCGGTGGTTCGTGATGTGGTGGCTGGTCTGCTCATATTGGAGAAGAATCTTGCCGAGCGCCCTCTCAATAGACTCACGGCCTTGGTAGACGCGACCTGTCATGAAATCTCCGGTCACATTGGTACTAAATATCTGTACGGCGCGTCTCGGGTCCAATGCATCGACCGCGTCGAAGTACTCGACCATCAACCGCCAGATTTCTCGCTCATCCAAGAGCATCTGAACACTGTCAGAAAGATTTTCCTTGTCGGTCATCTTGTTCCTCTGCTAGCCACCTTCAAAGACTGACACCTACGAGATTTACCGCTATCCGAACCCTAAGGACCCTAGGACCGTGATCCCTTTCGAACAGATGCAAGAACTTGTGGGATACAGGTTTCCCTCTGGCACCTACAAGATCGAGCACTGGGAGAACTACCTGCTCACTGAGGCAACTGCAGGGCAGCACCTTGCATCCACCCATGCCCATCCAAGTTTCCTCTTCCACGCCCCACTGGCCGCAGTCGGGCTCACCTACCAGGAGATCTTTGATCTATGTGGCGCCGAATCGGCTGATGCTGTTCGCGCCGGCGAGTACGACTGGGAGATTTTCAGAACCCTGGAGGAAGGTATCCAATACCAGGCTCAAGGTCAGATACTTTCTGTCGAGCGTAAAGCAGGCAAGCGAGCCGGCGTATTTGATGCCGTCGTTTTCTCCATCGAGCTGTCGGATACAGCAGGTGTAGCAGCTCGAGCGACCAACACCTGGCTATTCCTCCGAACCGAATCAGGACCTGGGAGGCGATCAAAATGAGTGTCGTGTCCGGAGATCGCATACCCGTCTGGTCCCACGGACCTGTAACCCCTGAACGCATGGCTCTCATGGCGGCCATACTCCGTGATCCCAATCCAATTCATTTCGAACCCGCGACCACAGGCGGTGGTGAGCAAGGTCCGCGAATTAACCAGGGGCCGCTGAACGTCGGATACATCGCAAACATGCTGACCAGTTGGGCCGGCCCTGACTCCATCAGACGTCTACGGGTCAGGTTCGTGGCCAACGTCTTCGAAGGCGA
>PBOU01000153.1 GCA_002724415.1 Planctomycetaceae bacterium | reverse complement strand
AAAACTTGCATTGGTGTTGGTGGGAACGCCGGGCGTGGTGTCGTAAAACTCACCGGCCCAGAAATAGGAATACCCAAACCGGAATTGGGTCTGTTCATCGAAATTGTAAGTGAGCATCAAGTCCAACTCGGTGCCCAGAGTCTGACTGCCTGCCGAACCCGCGGCCAGGCCAGCATAGGGCCGCATACTCAGGTTGTACGGGACATCGTTGCCGTTGGCCAATGAGAAGAAATGGCACCAGGCGAGGACGGTCAGTTTGTCTGTCGGTTTGGTAGTCAAACGAATGTTGAGATCTTCGAGGTTGCGCCGTCCGAAGAGGTCCATGAACCCCATGTAGTAGTGGGCCCGAGGAACGTAATGATGAAATCCGTTCCCGGCGGTGTCGTCACCTGACGCCCAATCGTAGTAAACCCACAATTCTGGATTCCAAGAAGACGACGCCAACTGGCGGCCCAGGCCCAAGGTCACAAAACCTGCAGTGTGGCTTGTGTCGTCCGGGTTGACTCCCAGTTGTACTCCACCTTCCAGTTCATACAGCCAGTTATTGCGTTCGCCGAGGAATCGACTTCCCAACGTGTCGTACCGTGAACCATTTGCAGACGTTTGCAGATCAAATGCCAACCAGTACAAGTCAACTTTGTCGTGTTCCAGCCCCTTGTAAGTGGAGAAGATGCCGTACAACTGTTGGTCGGGATTGGTCGAGTCAAACGAAGTGAATGTCGTCTGGTTGCGTATGGCGGGTCGAACCCAGAAAGGATTGATCTCCCAGTCGTCACTCTCGTAAATGAAACGAACTCCGTCGTGAGTTCGACGTCTGTTCGCCCAGTTGGGAGCCATCATCAATCGGGCTGACCCATAACGAATCTCCTGCCGTCCGAGTCTCGCCGTCAGCTTTCCCTCGTCTTCATGCAAGACCATATTCACGTGCGCTTGATAAAGGTCCAGCCGATTCACTTCTCGATTACGAGATGGAAAGACTTCACCCACGCTGGCTGCGTCTATCAGACCGACCCGAAATCCGATTTGAGAATTCCACTGCCCATCAAACCACAATCGTGTTTGGTGGAGCCAGAAAGTGTCATCAAGTCCCGAAAGACCTCCTGTGGTCCCGGGACGCATGTTCCTCTCTCGGTGGTGTCTCGCTCGGTAGCTGCCGCCAACGTCCAGCCAACCACTGTTCCCAAACGGGATCTCTTTGAGTGGGTTCGCCTCAAGCCAATCCGGTGGAATTAGGCGGAGTGAAGTTGGCTCCACCATTGGCGCTTCGCTGGCCACGGAGCTTTCCTCCGTGCTTTCAGCAACCAGCGTTTCGGTCAAAGTCTCGTCTGAGTTGCTGTCGTTCGGATCACTGGCGTGCAAACCCTTTACGAGAAGCAGAAACAGCAATAGCATCCTTGCACAACGTGAAAACACGAAAAATCTTTCCCACCAATACGGATTACCGGAACGACAGAAGTTCTATTCAATCTACTTCGGCCGATCGGACGAAGTCGATTTAGGTGAAAAGGGGGAACCCCGGTAGGCGATTTCCGGCGTTCTTCCGGATCGATCGCCGCGGACGGTGTGAAAAAATAGGCAAACGGCAAGATTTGTCGACAGCCCTCTCCTTTTCTCTCCCCCCCAGGCCTTTCGGCGTTCAACCTGCCAGATTCAGAGAGATCCCCGTCGAGGGTGATCCGGCATTCAAGGGACGATGCNTTCGTGCCGCACAGCCATGGCACATATCGCCGTGTATTTTCCCGGGGCGGCTTTTGCATTGGCCAGAGCCGGACCANACGCAGCGCCGAANTCAGTGAAATTGAGCCTTANCTTCAGCGCGCGGAAATCATNCCGGTGCGNAGCAGAACCGAACGGTTGTTCGGCTGATCACCAGAATCAACGTGCTACTTCGGCGTCCTCGGCCCATTTTTCGGTAGCGGGTCGAGCGGCAAACCCGTTGATACGAGTTCGATTCCGCTGAGCAGGCTCTCGCTTTTGTGCGCGNTGAAGGTGAGCGTGCAGTCGCCATCGAGTTGGATACCGGTAAATTCTTTGACCAGGCACTTCATCCTGCCCCGGGCGGCGACGAAGATATCGAAATCCGTTAGCACAGGTTCGCCCTGCAGAGCGACATCGAACACGCGGNCCCCGGCCGCGGTGTGTTGTGGTTCGACGAANTAGAGCCTCACGGTAAACGTTCCGGACTTCAGTTCCGTNAGACGNAAAGACTCGATGCCTTTTGCGCCAGAGGCACAGACCCAGGGCCAGCCCTTTCCNGCCTGGATAAATAGGGAATGGTGATAAAAATAGTCAGGGCTCGCCGGCTGCGTCGTGACTTTTACTGTGGGCGAAGGCCCGCCGACGCTGGGGTGGTCGAGAAACAANGTTCCGCCGTGGGTCATCCGGTCGCCNGGCGCTCCCAGGTTGATGCCGANACGCACAAGNGGNTTGGCGGTGCCCGNGCCCCAGGCAGTCCATTGTTCGAACGTCTGCGGCATACTGATCAGCGCGGCACCGGTCGGCAACGGGTAGCTGCAAGTGCAGCCNTCGTAGAAATACGGNATGTTCAGAACGCCGTTAGCCGGAATGACNCTATTCGTGCAACCGGAACGNGGNCCGGCAATATTAATGGTGCCGCTTTCGATTCGTTTGTCATAGAAGGCGGGAGTCGCCGAACGCATTGTTATCAAGTGGCCGTAGTCCACACCGCCGTCGCAACCATAGCTCTTGACATAGCATCGCGGCTCGACGAGCCCGGTCAGCGGATTCGTCATCTGGCCCTTGTCGGCCTGCCTCTGGAACGGATAGATCTTTGGCTTCTCNCGCCGGGACTCCAGTTCCTGCAAATACTTCTCGACATACGGCGGACGAAATTGATATGGCGGGCGAAAATCGGAACCCTGCGTTTTGGGGACTTTTTTTAACCGCGACTCGGCTTCGTCACGCGACAGGACTCGGCCGGTATAGACGTCCATGAAGGATGCATTGAGCAGACGGAACCGCCCGGTCCCGTTTCGATGGAGATGGTTGACGTGACCCATCTTGTCGACNTTGCCGTGCCAATCCTTGTCCTGGGAAACCATGACGCCGCCCGCGATCGTCGGTTGCGGGGCGCGTTTGAAGTGTGCAACGGAATCGTCGAACCACAGGATACCCAAAGGAGCCCGGACGCGGGCGTCGGGCGCACTCCAGTTGTTTGTGTAATCGACAGCACCGGGCAACGCGCCCGCCCGGCGGACGAGCAGGAGGTCTCCGTGGCGTTCAACCCGGGCTTCGCTATGTCCGGCCGTCCGGAGCCACACGCGGATTTCCTCGTCGCGCGTCGGCTCTACGGCGAGGCAGGCGACGCCCCCGTATGGCTTGAGTCGGTCATACAACGTCAGGAGGTAGTCAGCACCCGTGTTGAGTCGGGTCGCGCCCCAATCTTCTGCCACAATCAGATCGGCCAGATACTGCGGAAAGGCGACTTCCTCAAGCTGGCCCGCCAGGATCGACAGTCGGCTGGCCTGCGCGGAGGGTTCAAGGACACGTTGCCGTATTGCGTCGGCATGGGATTCAACGGGGGCTAACGCAATGACGTGGAAATTCGTCTCGGCAGCCAGTTGCTCCGCCAGCCGGCCATCGCGCGTACCGAGGACGAACGCGTAGCCGTCGCGAACGGGGGTTAGTGTCCGAAGGTGGGTGATGGCAGAGGCCAGCGCCTTGTCGACGTCCGGCGTGGGCGCAGGTTGTGCCGGGTGAAAGATTGGTGAAACTTCCGGTTCGCCAAAACAATAAATCGTTCCCTCGCGGGTCGTGACGAACANCCGGCCGTTGGCGGCGACGACGCTGTGAATATTGCCATCGACCCCTTTCACTCCATCTGCGTATTTCAACAGGGTGCCGCCGAGCGTCACCTGTGTCCGCAATCCGGCGACTCCTTTGCCCGTGCGCAGCCCCCCTTCATGCAGATCACGATTGACGACACTGTCGAACTCAATCTTGCCGCGTCGAACATCGCGGGCAAGTTGAGGGTCCATCCGCATGAACCAGCCGCCGGGAACGGTTCCTTCGGACGGGAGTGTGAAGTCGAGCAATTCGCCGCTGTGGCGATCGAAAGTGGCCGGTCGCGCTGCACCACAGGGGACAAGCAATTTATCGCCATTGACCAGCAGGTATCCTTGCGGAGAGAGTCCTCCCAACGCTTCGGCNCCCACGTGCGGTTGCTTGCCATACAATGTTCCGCAGCGATCGTTGACCCATTCGACCTGNCCCGACCAGGCGTTGAGCGCGTAGACAAAGACGCCCTCCAACGGCCANACTCCGGCAGCGAAATAGAGGGTNTCGTCGNCCAGCACCGGACCCCCNCGGACAGGCCAGACAGAAATCAACCGGCCATTGCCCAGGATTTTCCGNGCTGAAGGGACGGCACGAAACTTCCATTGCAGCTCTCCGTCGGTCGCACTCAAACAGTACAGATGGCCGTCGTCCGATCCGAAGTAGAGCCTGTCTCGCCACGCAACCGGTGCCAGACGCACGGGGCCGGCAGTGTAGAACCGCCACTTCTCTTTACCGGTCTCGACTGCATAGGCGACAACCGCATCGATGTGCGGCAGTGCCACGTACATTGTGTCGCCCAGAACAATCGGCTCGTANCCCTGGTCAAATTGGAGCCGGGNCTTGCGGAAAGCGGGCGTCACCGGCGGAAGTTGCCGCTTCCATTGCAGGCGCAGCGGAGAGGGAATCTTGTTGGCTGAGATATTCGTACGGCCNGCGTCATGCCGCCAGGTGGGCCAATCCTCGGNNGTCGCTATGCTGGCGANCGACAATAGCCCNANTAGNGTNACAGNGNAATAACTCGTGAGTCTGTGCATGGGAANGCGTCTCCGGTAACGCAACGCCAGTTTCAAGCAGGNCGGATCAGGCGNNTCGTCGTTCCGGATCGGTCAGTATAAACCGGCTGCACCATTCATTCCATTGCCGGAGCAACGTCGCTTCGCTCCTTGTTCAGCCTACCCAACTTTCCCTGTGACTGCTTTCGCTTTCACCGGAGCTTCACGAGTCCCGGCGATGCGGACATTCTTGAATCGCGTGGAATCTTCAGCGTCACTGTGCAGAACAACGTGGGCCAGATTGGCCCCGTGTTACCTCGTGCACGCCAGCCTCTATATTGGTGCCGTCTGGATACGCCAAGCGTCTGTTGTCTGGCTGTTCTTTATTGAGTTGCGTCTGATGGCAAAAAAAAGAAAAGTAGAAGACATTGCAAAACCTGCAAGAAACGAACCAGAAACCCCTCGGGAATTTGTTCCGTCTGCGCTCGGGCTCAGGAGTTAAAGAGACAGCAACGTGGAGAGTCAGAGCAGAAAAGGGACTTCGTGGCGACAATGGAGACATTAGCGCAGCGTCATCGTGCAACGTTGTTGCGGACACTCATTGGTTTTTGCTTCTTGTCGTTCTTCTGCGGAGGCCTGTATCTGGTTTACTACGGTTGGACAAATCTTCGTGATGCCCGAGCCAGTATCGACTGGCCGACAACGGAGGGGAACATTGTCGCTTCTCAATCTTCGCAGGTATACGGAGATAACATCTTGCCAGGTGGCATTGAGTACGTGTACAGGGTGGATGGTGCTACCTACTCCTCAGATGTCATTGTGTTTGGCCAAGGCTATACGCATGATCATTTGCAGCGTTATCCGGTGGGTAAAGCTGTCACGGTCACATACGATCCTAACGACGTGACCAACGCCGTTCTGGAGCCCGGCGAGTTCAATAATTTCGCGCCTTTCTATATCGGTGGTGCCGTTCTGTTTTTTCTTGGTTGTGTCATCTTGGCCGTGGTCTATGAACTGGTCCGTACTGTTTATCGAGCGTTCCGAAGAAATACCGAGTGACTTTGCTGCTTCAGGAAAGTCCCGCCGCCGGTGCGGGTCCGGCCTCCTTAATGTGGGATCTGGATCACCGACAGGCCATCGACACCACCCCAAACAAAAGAACTGAAACCGGCAGCCTGTGTGGACGCCGCGTTAGCCACCGTCTGCTGTCGATGCGCGGCGCCGCTTTTTACGGCGACTGTGCCAGCCGACGCCAATACCGCAACCGGTTACCAGCGAACCGATCAGCAGCGAAGCCGGTTCGGGGATGGCGGTGACCGTTGCCGTCAGTGGCGTATTTCCAGCAGTCCAGGCCCCAGAGACCACCCAGTCGATCGTATCATTCTCGTCGACGTACCGCGTTAGCGAAAACGCCTGATCGGTGGTGAAGTCCAGGCTCTCCCGGATCGTGGTTTCGTTCAATTGGATGCGGGCGTCAGTGGCGGCAGAAGGGGCGGCGGGGTTAGAAAGGAGAACACGACGATCGACAAATCGCTCCGCGTTTCAGCCTCCTCGTCCTCCGGCAGCTACGGTCGCTGCTCCGCAGGCGGCATCTTCACTCTCATGGAGTATGGCTGAAGTCACTTCCGGAAAAGCACCACAGNTTCCCGGCGTAGTCGTGGACGAACAGCTTGTTGCCNGANGCTGCTGGAGCAGTCTTNATGGGTGTGCCGAGTNGATGTTCCCAGACCACNTGNCCNGCACGNTTGANGGCGCGGATCGATGTGTCGTCGTGGCCAAAGAAGGCGNNNNCGCCNGCGACGATAGGCGTTGAACTGCCGGCCATCGCNTGGCGGCGTGAGCGGAGAAAGCGGCCAGCCTCCTGCGCACANANGACNGTCTGGCGAGNCTCNCCNGTGTTGAGGTCGAAGATCTGCAAGTTGGTGCCGTTCACTAAAANTTGATCACCCCATACAACGGGAATCGCNTTTTGATAACCGGCGTTCGNCGTGCCCTTCTGCCAAATCANGTCGCCGGTCGACACATCGCGAACNGAGATGCCACCCGAACGGCTGTAGATCAATTTGCCATCCGCAACGATCGGCGCGGAAGTTGATCGGGCGGGCTCTTCGAACTTGTAGAGTTCTTTGCCGTCGGGCAAGTGAATTGCGTTGCCGCCGCCGCGGCGGACGCTGTACATGATGTCGTCGAAGACGGTTGCGAAGGAAGCATAGTAACCGACGTCGCCCCTCAGTTGCGTCAACTCTTTACCTGTCGCGAAGTCCAGCAGACGCTGCGGCTTTTGCCAGTCGCTGACCAGCAGCCCATGTCGTGTTGCGGCGGGCGGTGTGTTATTGATTGCCAGCGGACGACCTTTCTGGTAGTTCGGATGCATGGGCTTGCTCCACAACGACCGCCCCGTTTCAGCGTTGTAGGCAGCAACCCAACCCTCACCAGTGATGGCGTACACAGTGTTGTTGTGAACGGAGACGGGACCGCGAATATCACCGTGCGGTGAGTCAGCTCTCCAAATCTGTTCGCCGGTCTCAGCATCCAGACACAAAACGCCCGCGCCGGGCGCGCCGGCGTTAGGATTCCCAACTGATACGAAAACCTTCCCGCCAGCTGCAACGGGTGCATTGTGTAGCACATGGATGCTTCCCGTGTGCGTTACCCACAACGGAAACAAAGGTGGCGAAGGCCCCTCCGCGACGTTGCGAGGAGGCTCACCGGCAAGCACATTCGGAAACTCGACTGCATCGTCGAACTTGTCCGAACTTCGACGAGTCCGGTGCCCCACCTCGATCGTTTGGGTTCGTTTCCACAACGCACCCGTGACGTCAGTTGCTCTGAGGTCGCATTTCCATTTGCCTGCTTTTCCCGGGGTCCATGCACCATGCCACGACCAGTCGCCCTGCTGCTGCAGCTGGGTTTTCGTCACTTTGCCATCCGGCGAAGTCCAGCTGCAAGTGACGGACTTTACCAACAATGACGTGTCGTAAGCGATCACGATTAACGGTTGTCGTCCTGTCGCCGTGCGTGGGCCAGGTGCGACCAGTCGCAGGCGTTTGTATTGCCCAGCCACGCGAAGTTGCGAACGAACGCCTTCCGGCGAGACGAATACCCAACGGTAGGTGCGAGAATACGCTCCCCAATCGCGGCCACGCGCGGGGGCACTGTTCAGCACGGGAACGCCGCCACGACTTCCGGCCATCACGACGTGCCAGTGTGCGCCGATTTGAGCGATCACGTTGATCCCTTCTGCCTTTCTCTGATCGAACCAGGCGGCGTCCAGCGGATAGTGCGAAATTGCGATCACCGGCATCTTCGGCGGAAGCGTCTTGAGGTCCGCTTGCATCCAATCGCTTTGGCGCAACCGAGCTTGCGGCTTGAGGTAGCCCGTTTCCGTAACGATTTGAATGAAATGCACACCGCCGTAATCCCAGGAGTAGTAGGGCGGACCAATACGTTGTTCAAAGTTCACTGTGCAGCGTGGATCGAGACAGTTCCCGTCATGCCCGCCAAAGCCTTCATAAACAGGAATTTTTGACGAGCGGCGAATGTAATCGTACATATCCCACTCAAACTGCGAGCCATTCATCGTCAGATCGCCGGCCGTTGCCAGAAACGCAGGCCGGCCTAATGTCAACGACCGTGGCGTGGACGTGATTTGGGCATAATCCTTCGCCGTCGGAATCATCTCTCCGGTTGAGGTGAACTGACTGTCGCTGGCGGTGATGAACCAGAAGTTGCGTTGTTTGGAAGATTCGTCGTGAATAAATCCAAAATCGCGCGAGTATTCAGTGCGGTCCTCGGCGAACGGAATGCGCAGAAAGTACTCACCCGTCGGCCTATATCCGGTTGGTCGCGTGGCAACAACGAAGCGATAGTGCGGATTCTCGTCCATCCGCATTTCAAAGTGGTAGGCCCCGTCGCCGCTAGTACGTAATACCCTTTCACCATCGCTGACCATCACGTCAGGCAGCGCGGGCTCGTTCGCATCACGTCGCCCGTTTGCATTGCTGTCTTCATAGACATGCCCCGTCGCCTTTATCATCCGAGGTCGAGCCAACCCTAAGGGCGGTTCGCGCCGGGTCGGAATCGCCCGTTGAGCCGCTACCAGTTCCTCGTTGCTAAAACCACGCAGAAGATCAGCGGCCGTGCTAAGTTCCGAGTCGTCAATCGCATCCTGAGCGCTCGCCAGGCACGTGAGAGCAAAACAGATGGCGAAGGGAATGGTTTTCATCATGTTTGAGGGAGTCCTGCGTCGGTGACCTTGGTGCGAGTGAGCGTGAGAGCTTTAAGTTCGGTAGGCCCTTTGAGATGCACGAGCTCCGCGTCGGAGACTCGGGTGTTCTCGAGGGTGACAGGAATGCGCCCCAAACCTATCCGGGCTGATCTTGGCGCTAAGTTTCTCCAACTCAGCAACCCCACCCCCGACCATCCCCATCACCAGACGTTTCATGTGCAGCTCCGTCGGTTGGCATATCCAGACACCACCAATATAGAGACTGGCGCGAGCTGCGTGTGGCCCCAGACCCGCACCGGCGGCAGGAGGGGCGGCGTCCCAACATCCGGTTGACCGGTTGTCGGTGAACGCTAGCCGTCGACCTTGCGGCAGTGGGCGAGGATTTCGTCGATCGCCATGGAGTCTCGATCGACTTGAGGCGTATCGGGCCTGGCCGCTTCAAAGCTCTCCGCTTCGTCGGTTGAAGATGCATCGTCGACCGGGGACGCAGTGGCCTTCGATTTAGCGGAAACCTCGTCGCCAGCAACGGCCAACATGTCCTCGATGCTCATCTCGGACGGATCGAGTTTTTGCGAAGCGGTCAAGGTTGACTCACCGACCGCGGCCGCAGTGGACTCCGATTTACCGAAACCCTCGTCCCCAGCAACGGCCAACATGTCCTCGATGCTCATCTCGGACGGATCGAGTTTTTGCGAAGCGGTCAAGGTTGACTCA
>PBOU01000152.1 GCA_002724415.1 Planctomycetaceae bacterium | reverse complement strand
CTTGCTGGTAAAACAGAGGATCGGCCGGGGCCCGCGATGAAACAGGTAGATCCGTCCCTTGCTATCAATATCCACACCCGAGGCGGCTCCGACCGGGATACCCTTGGGAATTTTCAGGAACCCGGCAACCGGCTTCAACCGCGGCTCGGCCGCCGGAGCGACAGAAACCACCAGGGACATCACGAGCAACAGAACCAGTCCGAACAACTGCGTGGAACGTGTCATCACAAAAGATCCTCCGTCCAATGCGGGCCAACGGCCCCATCGTTACCCATCAACAATCTCCGAGGCAACCGAGCGGCGACAACCGTGTACGCAGAACGCCCGGTTCAGCACTTGCACGTCAACCCGCCGTCGACCACCAACTGGGTCCCGGTGATGTAACCCGCCTCGTCTGAGGCCAGGAACAACGCGGCATGGGCTACGTCCCAGGCGTCTCCCATGGTCTTCATCGGNACCTGCTCNTTGCGCATCTGGATCATNTTGTCGACGTCCCCGTCGGCGTAGAAATCCTTGAGCGGTTCAACAATCATCGGGGTGTTCATCAAGCCCGGCAGGATCGAATTGGCCCGGATGCCCTTCTCGGCGTACTCGAGTGCCACCGACTGGGTCAGTTGCAGCACTCCCCCCTTGGTCGCGGCGTAGGAGACATAGGGAACTCCCAGGTAACGGATCCCGGCGATAGACGCGATGTTGANGATCGCGCCGCTGCCCTGGGCCTCCATCACCGGCAGAACGTGCTTGCAGGTCAAGAACATGCTGGTCAGGTTGACCGAGACCACCCGTTCCCAACTCTCCAGGCTCGCATCCACCGGCCCCCCGATATCCAGGATTCCGACATTGTTGTGCAGGATGTCAACCCGGCCCCACGTCTCGACGCACCGAGCGACGACCGCGGCCACCTGGTCGGCATCGGTCACATCCACCTGGTCGACCAGGCACTCCCCGCCCTCGTCACGGATGATCTTGGCCGTTTCTTCGACAGCCTCCCGGTTGATGTCGATCACACAGACCCGTGCGCCTTCCCGGGCAAACAACACCGCCGTGGCCTTCCCATTCCCCCAGCCGGGCCCCGAGGACCCCGCGCCGGTTACCAGTGCCACCTTGTCCTTGAGCCGATCACTCATTCCAATCTCGCCTCCGACTTGCCTCGTGATGAGGCCTCAGAATACCGTAGTCATGCGCCGTTCGCCGGTCCGGCACCCCGATTCGCACTCCCTGGAATCCCGTCGATGAACGTCGGCCAGTTTCTGACCAAGGCCGCGAGCAGTTTCCCCACCAATCCGGCCATCGTGCACGGAGAGCGGAGCTGGTCTTACGCCGAATTCCATTCACGCACCAGCCAACTCTGTCACGCCCTGCGAGAACTGGGTCTCCAGAAGGGTGACAACCTGGCGGTACTGATGACCAACTGCGGCCCGATGCTCGAAACGATGTTTGCTGGCTTCCGGCTGGGTTGTGGAGTGGTACCGATCAATTTCCGGCTGCATCCCAACGAGTTCGCCTACATCATCGACCACAGCCAGTCNCGGGTCGTGGTCACGTCACCGGAATTCCAAGGGCCATTGCTGTCCGTCGCCGACCAGATGCCGGAGGTTGACCACGTGATCACAACCGGTGACGCCATTGGCGAGGCACTCGACTACGAGACATTGCTGAAGAATCGACCCGACAATTGCCCCGATGTCATTGTCGATCCCGACGATGTCGCGTGGTTGTTTTATACGTCGGGGACCACCGGCCGGCCCAAGGGGGCGATGCTCACGCACCGCAACCTGGAGGCCATGACGACNGGTTTCTTTGAGGACATGTGTCCGGCNTCCGATCAACCAGNAGCCACGCTGCACGCCGCCCCACTCTCTCACGGCAGCGGACTCTACGCGCTGCCCAACGTGGTTCAGGCCGCTGCGCATGTGATCCCCGCGACGACCTCGTTTGACCCGGTGCATATCTTTGAATGCATCCAGGAACACCGAGTGACCAACATCTTCGTCGCCCCCACCATGCTCAAGCGATTGGTCGACCATCCCGACATCGGCCGTTTCGATCTCGGATCGCTCAAGTCGGTCATCTACGGCGGAGCCCCGATGCTCGTCGAGGACCTGTTGCTGGCGTTGGATCGGCTGGGCCCCTGCCTGGTCCAGCTCTACGGACAGGGGGAAAGCCCGATGACGATCACCTACCTGCCGCACTCCCATCACGTGTGCGACGGCGACGAACGGCAACAACACCGACTCGGCTCGGCCGGGATCGCCCGGACCGGTGTCGAGGTCCAGATCGTCGACGAGNACGACCGGAGGCTGGCCACCGGCGAGGTGGGCGAGATCATCACGCGATCCGANCTGGTGATGANAGGNTACTGGCGTGATCCCGATGCCTCGGAGAAGTCACTCCGTGGTGGCTGGCTGCACACCGGCGATGTCGGCTACCTGGACGACGACGGCTTCCTGTTCCTGATGGACCGGTCGCATGACATGATCATCAGCGGCGGNGAGAACATCTATCCCCGGGAGATCGAGGAGGTGCTGGTNCGGCATCCGGCGGTCCGCGAGGTCGCGGTGATCGGGATTCCCGACCGGGAATGGGGCGAGGCCGTCAAGGCCGTTGTCTCAACCGTCGACGGGGCCGCGGTCACCGAGCAGGAATTGATTGACTTCTGTCGCGACCACGTTGCGAGTTATAAGAAACCCCGCAGCATCGATTTTCTCGACGAGTTGCCTCGCAACAATTACGGAAAAATCGTCAAACGCGAACTCCGTGAACCGTACTGGCAGGAACGGGAACGGCGGGTCTAGCCCGCCAACCAGAAACCACATGGAAAAAAGACGACAACTCGCCAGGAACGTCGCGGTGGTTGGAGCCGGNATGTCCGGTTTTGGCATGTTCGCCGACAAGGATTCCAAGGACCTGTTTCTGGAAGCCTTCGCCGACTTGCGGACCTCCGTCGACAAGGAACTCGACCCCGGCGATATCGAGGCTCTCTATTTCGGCAACTTCACCAACGATTTCTTTGTCCAACAGTCGCACTGGGGTGCCATNCTCACCGACGCGCTCGGACTGACTCCCGCGCCAGCAACGCGAACCGAGGGGGCGTGCGCGTCAAGTGGACTGGCCTTTCGCGAGGCGTGTTTCGCCATCGCCAGCGGGTTTTACGACGTGGTGCTGGTCGGTGGAGTTGAGGACATGTCGAAACGGTCGACAGCCGAAGTGGCCGAGGGACTCTCGCTGGCGGCGATTCCCTACGAACTGGATGCGGGCTTCAATTTCCCGGGAGTCTTTGGAGCCATTGCNTCGGCCTACTTCCAACAGCATGGCGCGACGCGAGACCATCTGCTCAACGTGACCATCAAGAGCCATCTCAATGCCTCACTGAATCCCCGGGCCCAGTTGGGGAAATCGGTGCAACAGATGATGGAGTCGAAGGCCCGGAGGGCCATCGAGAAGGGCCAGGATCCACCCGGATGGACCAGCGAACGCGAATTCCTCAATGACNTCAAAGCGAATCCGGTCGTCGCNTCACCTTTGCACCTGTTTGACTGCTGCCCGATCAGCGACGGAGCCGCCTGCCTGCTGTTGGTGGCCGATGAGATTGCCGGTCGCTTCACGGATGATCCACTGCGAGTGGCTGGAATCGGTCAGGGCAGTGGCCGTGGATTGCAGGCAGCCGAACAATTGACCAGTTTCGAAGCCACGCGAGCGGCAGCACAAGAGGCCTACCAGATGGCGGGACTCCGGCCGGAGGATATCCAGTTCGCCGAGGTCCACGACTGTTTCTCGATAGCCGAACTGATGCACATCGAGGACCTGGGATTCTTTGGCCCCGGNGAGGGACATCTCGCCACCGCCGACGGACTGACCGGCCTGGACGGGAGTATGCCGATCAACACCTCCGGCGGTCTGAAGTGCAAGGGGCACCCTGTCGGTGCAACCGGCGCCGGGCAACTCGTCGAGGTCTGGCAACAACTCAGGCAACAGGCCGGGAAACGGCAAGTGCCCGGCGACAACCTCCAGGTCGGGCTGGCCCACAATCTCGGTGGCACCGGGGGCACCAGTTCGGTGACGATCCTGAGACGAGGAGACTGATGTGAGCGATGACCGAGCCTTCACCGACCAATCCTACAAGGCATTCCTCTCCGAAAAACAACTCATGGGCNCACGGTGCAACGATTGCGAGGTGTTGTTTGTCCCCCCCCGCGGCCTGTGTCCGACGTGCCATGGTGACAACCTGAATTGGGAGCAGGCCAGCGGACAGGGTCGGCTGGTGGCAATGACCCAAATGGCGATGGTCTCGCCCGACCTGGCTGCCGAGGGCTATGGAGGGGGTCGACCGTACTGTATCGGCGTCGTCGAACTCCACGAGGGGCCTCGCGTGGTCGCACGGCTCGATCAGGGGAAACCAGATGCCCGGGCAGATCTNGAAATCGGCCAGGACCTGCAGGTGGAGTTTGAACATCTCGACCGGCACAAGCCGAGACTGGTTTTTCGTCCGGCCTGATTCTCACCACGCGCACGGTTGGGCTGGGAGCGGGAATAGTGAATAGTGGTCCAACACAATCGGCTTCGACCGACACCATCTGACCAGGGATTGGGAAATGATCGGAAAAAAACATCCAATCGGATTGCTGGTGNTGCTTGCGGCAACGTCCACCGTCCTGGTGAACAGCACATTNTCGCAGGCCAAAGACCTCTCCACACTGGTTCGCTTCAGCGCCATGGGCGATGGGCCCTACAGCGAGGCCGAAGCCCGTGTGCTGGAACAACAGTTCCCCATGCTGCCGCCTGGCAACGAGTTTTTCGTGCACCTGGGTGACATCAAGTCCGGGGAGACTCCCTGTGACGAGGCTTCCTACATCAAGGCCCGGGAACTGCTCTCCAGGTCACAGTTTCCCGTCTTTGTCGTTCCCGGCGACAACGAGTGGAACGATTGTGCCAACCCGGACACCGCCTGGTCGCTCTGGAAGAAACACTTCGCCCGATTTGATCAACGGTGGAAGCACCGGTTCGCGGTCCTGAGACAAATCAAACGCAGGGAGAATTTTTCGTTCGTTCNCAANGGTGTNCTGTTTGTCGGCCTGAACCTTGTNGGTGGCCGACTGCATGACCCCGTCGAATGGGAAACACGGCATGCCGACAACCTCGAGTGGGTGAAACGAAACCTGAGATACTACGAATCCAAGGCCAGTTGCCTGGTGCTTTTGGCACACGCCGAACCACTCAAGAAACACAACGACTTCTTCAAGCCATTGAACAAGATCGCCTCCAAGTTCGAAAAGCCGGTTCTCTACCTGCATGGTGATGGACACCGCTGGATTCATGACCGACCGTTCAAAGCCCAGAACATCCTGAGAGTCCAGGTCGACCAGGGCAGTAGTGCTCCCCCCTTGTTTGTGACAATCACCAACGACCCCGAGACACCATTCGTTTTCAATCGCCGCATGTCCGAAGACAAGGCCGCCGCCGCCCTGACCAAGATTGGTGCCAAGCTCAAACGGGACGACGCCGGACGAATCACCGAGGTGGATCTTGGCGAACGCAAAGTCACCGACGCCGACCTGGTCCACCTGGTCGGGCTCCGCGCCATCACGGAGTTGAGCCTGCACCAGACCCGGATCACCAGTGCCGGTCTCCGCCACCTGGCCAAGCTGACGACATTGAAACGGGTCTTTCTCAGCGACACCGCCGTCGACGACACTGGCATTCCACAACTCAAGAAACTCAAGAANCTCAAGACCCTGGGACTGTCGGGAACTCGGATCACCGACCGCAGCCTCAAATATCTCGATGGTCTCAAGAACCTCTCATCGCTGTTCCTGCTGGGAACTCGAGTCACCGACGCGGGCGTGGCCGTTCTCCAGAAAGCCCTGCCGGACTGTGACATCACCAACTGAGTTCGGACCGGATCCACGCCATCGCCCGGANGNCAGTTNCCGGCCAGCCGGGTCGCCTCACACGCCGTCAGTCGAATCGGGATCCAAACCGGTCACGTCTACCGTCCACCGGCAACACGGCCCCACAACACCGCCCGGACCTCGATCGCCAGGCTGAACATCGTCGGCACCAGGATCAGGGTGAAGATCGTGGAGNCGACCAGTCNTCCCAGGACCNCGCTGCCCAGCCCGCGATACAGTTCACTGCCAGCCCCCGGAAACAGGACCAGCGGCAACAGTCCCAGCACCGTGGTGATCGTGGTCATGAAGATCGGTCGGACTCTCGTTCGAATGCTCGCCAGGATCGCTTCCGTCGCTGACAGCCCCTCCTCGTGCATGTGGTTCAGAGACTGGTGCACGATCAGGATGGGATTGTTCACCACCGTTCCGATCAGGATCACAAACCCCAGCATCGTCAGCACGTCGAGCGATTGCGGCACGAACAGGTTGAGGACAACCAAACCGAGAATTCCGCCGACAGCTCCCAGCGGAACACTCAGGATGATCACCAGGGGGTACAGCCACGATTCGAACAGGGCGGCCATCAACAGGTAGGTGATCACCAGGGCCAGAAAAATATTGAACCGCAATGCCACCCAGGTCGTTCTGAGTTTGTCGGCGGTACCGCCGAGCGTGATTCGGTAACCCCCGTCGAGCTGTTTGCCGGCAACCAGGGGAGCAACGATCTTCGCATCAATCCGTTGCATCGCCTCCTCCAGCGGCATCTCCGGTGGTGGCGTGACCTGGATCGTGACCACCCGGAACCGTTCACGGTGGTTGACCTGTTCGGGCCCGCTACTCATCACCACCGACGCAATCGCCCCCAGTGGAACAATCTGCCCCAGGGGTGTCGCCACCGGCAACGACTCGATCTCCTGCGTGCTGTCGGCATTCTGCAGTTGTCCCTTGATCGTCAGGTCGATCTTGTCACCGTCCAGGAAGTAATCCCCCGCGTAGGCTCCATCGACCAGCGCGTTGGCCGTATAACCCAGGTCCGAATTGGAGATGCCCATCTCGGTCGCCTGCATCAGCCGCGGACGAATGTGGACCTCGGGAGTCGACAGATCCAGGCTGGGAAACGGCCTCGCCTGCGCATCGTCGCCCAGCACATCACGGACCTGCCCCAGCACCCGTCCGCCCAGTTGAACGAGTGTTTCCAATTCCGGACCAGTGATCTCGATGTCGACTGATCGGCCAGTGCCGAGCCCTCTTTCAAACAGGCTCGACTGGCTCGCAATCGCGATCGTGCCGGGCAACCGACGACAGGCCCGGCGAATGACCGGAATCAATTCACCAGCGCGGGTCGCTTCGAACGCCCGCAACCCCACGAACACCCGCCGGCCTCGCGCCACAAAGAAACAGTCTCCGATGATCGGACCATCCAGGTTCACCGCCGCCGTGGTGCCAGGATCCACGTCCCAGTGTGGAGCCAATTCTGCCTCGACCGTCTCACCCAGTTTCATCAACTCGTCAACGTTGTACCCCGGGGGAGGCATCAGGATCGCAAACACCAGGTTGCGATTCCCCGCTGGCAGGTACTCGACCTTGGGCCAGAACGTGTAGCTGAAGCCCACCGACGCCCCCACCAGCAGACTGACAACCAGCAACCGCCGCAGGACACCCCGTTGCACCCAACGATTGACTCCAACGATGACGTCGACAAATCCGGCCGACAGTTGTCCGAGCAGGCGGACGAGCAACCGATCCCTGGCCACCGCGTCGACAGGCAATGGCTTATCAAACTGCCCCGCAAACAGGCGCGTGGAGGCCGTGCAGATAACGGTCATCGAGAACAGCATCGAGAGCCCGACGGCTGCGCTGATTGCCAGGGCAATGTCACGAAACAACTGCCCCGCTTCATCCTGGATGAACACCACGGGCAAGAACACGGCGACCGTGGTCAAGGTCGACGCGGCAACAGCTCCCCAGACCTCCTTGGTACCACGCACGGCCGCATCCCGAACACCCTCACCCAGCGAACAACGGCGGGTGATGTTCTCGAGCACGACAACGGCGTTGTCAACGAGCATCCCCACGGCGAAGGCCAACCCGGCCAGGCTGACCACGTTGAGCGACCGTCCCAGCAGACCGAGGATCAGGAACGTGCCGACGATGCTCGCCGGAATCGCTGCCCCGACAAGCAACGCTCCACGCGCAAACCAGAAACCCACTCCAACCAACAGCAGCAGCCCGGGAACTGCAAACCACGGCGAAATGTACGTAGCCGCCATCGCAGCCGCCACGACCAACGGAACACTCAACAATGTGCGAACGTCCAGGTGCAGGAACACCATCAGCACGATCATCGTCAGAGCACCGCCAAGGAAGATGTTCTGCCGGACCAGCGCAATCGAAGAGTAGATGTAGTCGGTCTCGTCATAGACCTGTGACAACTGCAAACCGCGGGGTTCCAGAATCCGTTGGTTGATCTCGCGGTTGACTTCCCGCAGCCCCTCCATCACCTCCAGCACGTTGGCACCCGATTCACGAATGCAGTTCAGCGAGATACTCGACTCACCAAGCCGCCGGACAACACCGGTGGACTTCTTGAATCCCAGTTTGACCTCGGCCACGTCTCGCACATAGATCGGTGCACCGTCCTGCACCGCCAGCAACTGGTCGCGGACTTCCGCGGGATCGCGAAACTGGCCCAGTGTCCTGACGACCCATCTGCGTTTGCCCTCGGAGAAGTCGCCGGCCGAGGTGTCCTTGTTCTGGCCTCGCAGCACACGCAGCACATCAGCGATGGTGATTTGCCGAGCGGCCAATTTCTCGGCATCGACGATCACCTGCAGTTCCTCTTCCAGGCCACCCAGCACATTGGCCTGCGAAATCCCCGAAACCCGTTCGAACCGCGACTCGATTTCGTTTTCTGCAAATCGCCGCAGCTTGGTGACATCCGTGTCCGGTGGCAACACCTCCTGGATCTCCGGATGGTCAAGAGCCAACGCTCTCAACCGGTACAGGCCCAGGCCGACACTGTGACTCTCGCGGATCTTCTGGATCTTCGTGGCCAATTTCGGGTGACGCGTCTGGAACTCGGCCAGTTGTTTGTCACTGGGGCGACGGGCACTGAGAATGAACCAGGCGATGGGCCGATCGGCAGAATTCGCCGTGGAAATCACCGGTTGATCGGCGTCCTCGGGGTACTCGCGAACCTGCTGCAAGCGACTGTTGACCTTCAACAGCGCCTCGTCCATGTCAGTTCCCACCAGGAATTCCAGCGAGACACGAGACAACGAATCGGAACTCTCGGAACTCATCTTCTTGAGCCCCTCGACGCTCTTGAGTTGCTCCTCCTGCTCGAGAGTGATCTCGCGTTCGATTTCCTGCGGGCTCGCGCCCGGCCACCGGGTCTCGACAGTGATCGTCGGAGTCTGCACCTCCGGCGTCAGTTGCATCGGCATCCGTTCCAGCGCCACGACACCGAACAGCGCGACCAGCAACACACCCACGGTCACCTTGACCGGGTTGTTGATGAATGACTCGATCAGGTTCATGGGCCTACCGCCGGCTTCCTGCTGACCTGGTCGGCTCGGATCGAGGACCAGCCGGGGCCGGGCGAGGGCTCACGGACTGGCCGGGACGCAATCGCTCGTTGCCCTGTACGACGACCTGCTGGCCGGCAGCGATCTCCCCGGTCACCTGGATCAACGACCCGCTGGCGACCCCCAGCCTGACTGGCACCAGGCGAACAACCCGTTTCTTTGGGTCAGCCTTGTCAGCACCGACAACGTAAACCACCGGCGAACGCCCTCCCAGCACCAGCGCGTCCTTGGGGACCAACAGGCCCCGTGTCCGAGCCCCCGTCGGCAACGTCACGCGAGACAACATGCCCGCCTTGATCAACGGCCTCCCCTCGGTGATCGTATTGGACAACCGGATCTTGACCGGAAACGTCCGGGTTCTCTGGTCGCCCTGCGGGATGATCGTCGCAATCGTTCCGGTCAGCACTTGCTGTGGCAACGCCATGATCTCAACCCGGACCGAAGTGCCAATCCGCAGGTGAGGAACCTGGCTCTCCAGGACGCTCACCTTCACGTCCACCTGGTCGAGTGACACGACGTCGACAACCGGATCACCTCGACTGACCCATTCCCCCACCTCGGTGCGCCGTGAGGTGATGTACCCGTCGAATCGCGAGACGATCGTGTGTTTCGTGATGCGGTCCTTGAGTTGTTCGACGACAGCCTGTTGGACGGCCAGTCGTGCGCCAGCCTGCACCAGCTTCTCCGCACGTGGCCCCGCAACGGCCAACTCGTGGCCCGCCTTGGCGTCGTCAAAATCTCGCTCGGCGGTGATGGCTGCCGAGATGACCGCCGCGAGATCGTCTTCGGTCACCGTTCCCTGGCGGGCCAGGGCGGTGAAGCGAGCGCGCCTGTCGACAAGGAATTCACGACGCGCCTTGGCTGCGAGCATGCGGGCCCGCAACTGGACGATTTCTCCGGGTCGCGTCCCGTTCTTCAATTCCTTGAGCGACTCCTGCCGGAATGCCAGTTCTCCCTCGGCCGCTTTCAACTCCAATTCGATTGTCGCAGTCAACAGCTTTGCCAGTGATTGACCGCCACGAATCCGGTCGCCTTCCTCGACAGGAAACTCCGTCACCCGGCCATCAACGGCGCTGCCGATCGTCGCGCGCTTGAACGGTTCGACTGAACCGACAAAAGAATGGCCCGCGGTCACTTCCCGCTCCACGACCGGAGCAACAACCACGACCGCCGGCCCCCGTTGAGCAGGCAACCGGTTGGCCAGCAGCAGGACGAACACGGCTGACCAGATCACTCGACTCTTCAAAACACGCAACACAATCACCTCTCTCATCTCCCACTGCCTCGACCGGCGGTAAGCGATCGACCGTGCGGTTTTCTCCGGGAACATCCTAACAGAGAACACTGGTCCCCCCCGCAGTGCGGCAGACGAACAACCAGCCGGGCCGGCCGATTCACCAAGCAACGACACGCAGACAGGGGGCAGAACACCACCCGATCTAGGGCGAACCGGACTTCTTCTTGAGCAATTCGATACAGCGAGCCCGTCCGGGTCCGAGGCCCTTCGAATCGATTTTCAACTGCAACAGGCCGGCCAGCACCCGAGTTGTGGCCGCATCGGCCTCGGTCAATTGAACGGGAATCTCGCCATCGGCGTTCTTGGCCCCAGCGTCAGCTCCCTTGTTCAGCAACAATTCGAGCACCGCAGCGTGACCACCAAATGCGGCCGCATGCAACGGTCTCGATCCATCACGGTTCTTGCCGTTGACGTCTGCCTTACCGGCAATCAACAGCCTCGCGATCTCGGTGTTTCCGTGATAAGCGGCCCAGGCGAGGGCCGTGATGCCCAGTTCTGAATCCTGGACATTGGGATCCACCGGCTTGGCCAGCAGCCGTTTGACCGTCGCAACATCCTGCTTGCGAACCGCCGCGCACAGTTCCTTGGCCCCGGTGCCATTTTTGAGCAACTCCAGGCACTTTGCTCTCCCCTTTTGGACAACAGCCATGTCAACTTTTAGCTGCAACAACCCGGCGACAAACTGGGTGGTTGCCGCATCAGCAGAAGCAGCCGACTCCGCCAGTTCCCCGTCCTCGTTTTTTGCGTTGACATCAACGCCGCCATTGAGCAGGAGTTCCACGATTGCCGGATGCCCCAGGAAAACCGCACCGTGCAAGGCCGTGCTGCCATCGCGATTCTTCCCGTTGACGTTCACACGATTCGCAATCAACAACCGCACAACTTCGGCCTTGCCGCCCATCGAGGCCCATCCCAGGACCGTCACCCCCAACTGGGGATCCTTCCCATTGGGGTCCTCCCCGTCGGCCAATGCCTTCTTGACGACCTCGAGATCCCCTTTGCGAACGGCGGCAATCAGCAGGCCACTGCTGGCAGGAGCCTTGGCACCATTCTTCTTGAGCACTGATGCGGACTTGGCCCGCCCCTGTTTTATGGCCTCCACATCGACCTTGATCTGCAACAGCCCACCAATGAACGCAATCCCCTCGGCACCGGTCGTCGCGGAAACCAATGGTGTCTCGCCCTTGTTGTTCTTGAGATTCGGATCGGCTTTTTTGCTCAGCAACAGTTCAACCACGGCCGTTCGGCCCATGTACGACGCACTGTTCAAAGGCCGGGTGCCGTCATCCCGGTTGGGGCCATTCACATCAGCCCCCTTTTCGATCAGCAACCGGGCGATTTCGACATGTCCCAGCACCGCGGCCCAGTTCAAAGGCGTGATCCCAAATTGGGGACCATGGGCATTGACCTTGGCTCCACCAGCCAGGGCCTGCTTGACCGCCTCAACGTTCTGCTTGCGAATCGCACCGATCAGCCCGCCACCACCACCGCCACCGCCAACCTTGCCACCACGCTTGGCAAGCGAGGCCGCAGACCGTTCCCGGTTGACCTGGACGGACTGCTGGTCCACCTGGATCTGTAAGAGTCCGGCAACAAACTGGGTCGTTCCCCAATCTGCCTTCAGAGAATCGGTGGGGGTCTCGCCCTTGTTGTTCTTGATGTTGGCGTCGACTCCTTTTTCCAGCAGGAAATCGACAACTTCAGTACGGCCCAGGAAGGCAGCCGAATGCAGGGCACTGTTCCCGTTGTTGTCTTTTCCGTTGATGTTGGCTCCCTTTTGGACCAGGGCGTCAACAATTTCCCGGTGACCGTAGACAGCCGCGGCGTTCAGGATGGGCGCCCCATTCGGATCCTTGCTGTTGGCATCTGTGCCGGTGTCCAGGTGTTGCTTCACGGCCTGGACATTCCCCACGCGCACAGCCGTCCAGATGTCAATCTCCGGGGCCGAATCCGGCTGGGCCGGACTCGAAGTGGCTGGTTCCGGTGAAGTCTTCGTGGTCGATGACGTCCCATCATCAGTTGGCGGGCCATCAGCACAGCCCATGGCCACCAGGACAACCACGCACAACAAGTGCCATCTCGGGGTCTTCATCACTTTCCTCCAGGTTTTCTCCAGGCCGTCCCCGGCGGCCAACATTGTTCGTCAATCGATTCGCAGCCACGGTCAATTGCTCGACGCGAATATAGCGATTGAAACAATTTTTCGTCCAAATTGGCGCTCGTGATGCGGATTACTCATGCTGATCTGTTTTCAAATTTGCGTTCTAGAAGATTCGACCGGACTTTTCTTGGACACCCGTTTGGGGTGTAAGCAAAAATGGTCAGACTCGAGACAGCATCATTTTGCTTGGTGCAGTCGACCATTGATCCGGACTGAATTCCACCACACACAACCTCGCTGGAATCGGCCCGCCTGCCAGTTGGAGGAAAGAAACTGACGATGGACCCGACAGCAAATTCTCCTTCGGCTTGGGATGATCTGTTGAAGGCATTCCAGCCCTCTACTGTGCCCAATGCTCCCGCGGTTCTCTCCATCGCGGTGTACATGATCATTGGTGGGCTGTTGACACTCTACATCCGCTTCCTTTACCGACGCTGCAACTCGTCGTTTTCCGGATCGGACTCGGTCGCCCGGATCTTCCCGTTGCTGACCATGGTGACCATCGGAGTGATTGCTGTCGTCAAATCGTCGCTGGCCCTCTCGCTGGGACTCGTCGGCACCCTGTCAATCGTTCGTTTTCGGGTGGCCATCAAGGAGCCGGAAGAACTGGTCTATCTGTTCCTGTGCATAGGGATCGGCCTGGCCCTGGGAGCCGAGCAACCCGTGCTCGCCATGGCCCAGGTGATCGTGATCACAGCATTCGTCCTGGGCATTCACCTCACGACCCGGACCAGGCACCGTCAGAGCTTGCTGCTGACCATTACCGGCGACTCAAAACAACAGTTCAACGACACCGAGACCGGCGTGATCTCCGTCGTCAACGAACTCATCGATCGCTACACGCTCCAACGGCTCGATCTCGAACAGGAACGCGGCCAGATGCGAATCGCCATCAACAGTGGTGACACGAACACCTCAGAACTGGTTGCCAGTCTCCGAGAACGACTGCCCGAGTGCGAGTTCTCCTACGTCAACCTCGAATCAACGCTGTAGCCATGAGCCTCACGACAGCTGTTGCAAACGACTCCCCGGACTCATTCCCCAATCCGGCGGCTTTTCGCCTGATCGAGAATGGTGGACCACGGGCCGATCTGGCCCGGAGACAGGAAGTCAAGTTCGTGGCTCCACACACCGACGTGGCCACCTTGCGCAAACTGTTGGAGGGCAATGGCCGCCGATTGGTTCACAACAACGACAATGTTTCCACCGTCCGCAGCATCTACTTCGACGATGTGCAACTCTCGGCCTGCCACGCCAACATCGGAGGACACGGGATCCGTCACAAGGCCCGGCTGCGATGGTACGATTCGTTGGCTCCGCAGCAGCAGGTGTTCCTGGAAATCAAGTGGCGGAACAACCGGATCACCGGCAAGCACCGCTACGAGCTCGAGGCGCAGCAACCGCTGTCAGAACTGAGCTACAGCGAGATCATCGACGGCCTGATGAATGTCTCTCCGACAGAGCATCTCGCCAAGCTGCTGGGAAGCTCCGATCCGATCGTGATCGTCGAGTACAAGCGCGAACATTTCGCCGCACGGTTTGCACCTCTGCGAGTCACTCTCGACTACGATCTCGTCTTTTATGACCAGACCGGCAAGAAAAACATTTCCACCGCATTCCCACTCGCCATGGCCGACTCGGTGCTGATCGAAGGCAAGGGCCCTCCCGGTTGTGAACAGGACGTCCGCGAATTCCTGTATCCACTGGCACCCCGCATCAGCCCGTTCTCAAAGTACTTCCACGGCTGCCAGCATCTGGGGCTTGTCTACGAGTGAGCCGCTGGCGAAAATCTTTGAAGCTCCCTACCAGAGAGATTTTCAATGGCAGCTCAGATGACAGATGGTCCACCGCAAGAAGTGAGGCCCACTCACAACCTCGGGACCAACCTGCTCTATTACCTCGTCCCATTAATCATCGTCTCGGGACTGTGTTTCGGCGGTTATTTTCTGGTGAAGTCGATTGACGACACTCCGGTGTCTGAATCGCCGACGCCCGAGGTCA
>PBOU01000151.1 GCA_002724415.1 Planctomycetaceae bacterium | reverse complement strand
AAGGTCGACTACTTCTTCCCCAGCGGCAAGAACGTCGCCGTTGAAACGCTGGCCGCCATGACCCCCAAGGGGAGCGGCATCGTTCCGGCCATCATCAAGGATGTCCCACAAAAGAAGCAGAACGACCGGTTCGCCCTGAGATTCACCGGGTCGATCCACGTCCCCAGGTCGGGACGATACACCTTCTTCACCAACTCCGATGACGGGTCACGGCTCTACATCGGCAAGAAACTGGTGGTCAACAATGATGGCCTGCACGGATTGATTGAGAAATCCGGCGCGATCAACCTTCCCGCCGGTGCCCACCCGTTGATCGTGACCTACTTCGACAACGGCGGAGGCGATGGGCTGGCGGTCAACTGGCAGGGCCCCGGATTCGGCAAGCGGGCGATCCCCTCATCGGCACTGTCCGTCGGTGGTGGAGAAACCCTGCACGATGTCGCGATCGGAGCCCTGGCCTCGATCCCCGGCCACGACGCCCAGAAGGTCACCGACCTGGCAGCGCTGGTCAAGGCCGGTCGCAATCGCCCCTCGGCCATCCGGGCACTCCGGGGCGTGTCGGTCAAGAACTGGCCGGCGACCGAGATCGGACCGGTCGTCGACAACCTGGTTGGTTACCTCAGTGGCATGCCCGCCAGTTTCCGCACCGGTCCGGCCGCCACCGACGCCATCGCCCTGGCCCGGTCCCTCTCGGCTCGACTCAAGCCCGACCAGGCCAAGGCACTGCAACTGCGGCTCAAGAACCTCGACGTGCGAGTGATAGCCATCGGCACCGTGCCGCACCGGATGATCTTCGACAAGGAGAACATCGCGGTCCAGGCCGGCAAGCCCGTCGAGTTCCGGTTCACCAACACCGACAACATGCCACACAACTTCGCGATCGGCCTGCCGGGCTCGCTGGAAGAACTCGGCGTCCTGGCCGAAAAGACCGCCCGAGACCCCGACGCCATGGCCCGGCACTACATCCCCAAGAGCGACAAGGTGCTGCTGGGCAGCCAACTGCTGCAAACCGGCCAGACCCAGGCCCTGAGTTTCAAGGCCCCGACCAAGCCGGGCGTCTACCCGTACGTCTGCACCTACCCCGGCCACTGGCGACGGATGTACGGCACACTGTATGTCGTGGCCAATCTCGATGAGTACCAGGCCAACTCCAAGGCCTACCTGGCCAAGGCCAAGTTGCCGGTCCGTGACGAACTGCTGAAAACCAGCACCCGCGGTCGCGAATGGAAACTCGCCGAACTGGCACCCTCGATCCAGCAATTGCCCGAGGGGCGTGCGTTCATGGTCGGCAAGCAACTCTTCAAGGTCGCCAACTGTGTCGCCTGCCACAAGTTGAACAACGAGGGGCAGGTCTTCGGACCCGACCTGGCCAAGCTGGGCACGCTGCCCACCGAAAAGAAAAAACACTCGCCCCAGTACATCCTCGAATCGATCCTCAACCCCTCCAAGGACATCGACAAGAAATTCCAGTCACAGGTCTTTGTCCTGGACACCGGCAAGGTCATCACCGGGATGGTCGTCAAGGAGACGCCCAAAACGTTCGAGGTCGTCATCGACCCGCAGTCCAAGGGACGCCCCACAGTGATCCAGAAATCCTCGATTGACGACCAAACCGCCTCCAAGACATCCATCATGCCACTCGGGTTGCTCAACAAGCTCTCACGAGAAGAGATTCTCGACCTCATCGCGTACGTCTACGCCCGGGGCGACAAGTCCAACTCGCTATTCGCACACGAGCACGAACACGGCGACAAGAAGTAGCCCGTGGCCGGTCACCGGCGGAGCCGCACCACGCAGTAGACCAGGAAGCCTGGCACGGTGAACCTCACGCGCCGTCCCGAGCGGCTGAACTCCAGCTTCACCGCCCCGGTCTTTTCAGGCGACAGTGCCTCGACAACGCCAACATCCAGGCCCTCGGGCAACAGCACATCGGCCGTCACACCGGTCACGGCGATCGGTTTCTCGTCCTTGATCCCGCCGCCGGCACTCGGCTTGCCATCCGCTCCCCGCGGAGGTTCTGTCCGGTTGTAGTTGACCAGGTGCAGCGTGAGTTCGTCGCCAGTCGCAGGCCGGCTGGCAGAAACTCGTACCGTGTAGGGTGCCTGGAAGTGACTCGGTTTTCGGTCCGATGACGCCGAGCCCCCCTGCCCTGCCGGTCCTCCGTCGACCCGCAACACCCGCCGGTACCCGGCCAACCGTTCGGCCGTGGCCAGGTCGTCGGGCAACACATCAAAGAGCACGTGATCGTCCAGCAACTTGCGGCCCGCCTGGCGAAAGGCCTCGACCGGTGCAACCTTTCCCTGGTGCACGGCCTTGCGAGGAAACAACAACACGTCCTCGGCATGCGACCGGTTGCCACGGAACAGGGCATCGTGCCTGCCCAGGAACTGGTAATAGCGAACAATCTCGCGACGGGCCTCCGGGTCGGTGAACCGGGTGTAGAACCCCATCGGTGCCCCTCCGTTGGCCGCCAGTTCCGAGATCGCCACGCGAATCCGGGTGTTCTCGTACTTCCCCAGCGTGAACGGTTTGTCGTCGAAAGCTCCACGAATGTAGCGAGCCTGCAAGGTGGCCTCGCCGAGGAACCGTTTTCCCAGGTCTGTGAAGAACGCCGCCGCCCCGGTGCTGTACCACAGGTAGGTCTCGTCTCGGCCCCACACGTCACCGGGCAACAGGCAGCGTTCATCGCCCGAGATCTGGCCAAAATCTCCCAGGTGATTCCACTGCGCCGAAATCAGGTCCGGCTTCAACGATCGTCCGTACTTGTGGAACACCTCGTCGAACACCTGCTTGTTGGAGACCTGTGACCACCGCAACATCTCGCGACGCAACGGACTGCTCTTGGCCGGATCGTGCCAACTGACAATCTCTTTGAACCGGTGAGTGGCCAGGTCGGTGATGCCCAGTTCCTTGAGTTGCTTCCCGGACAATCGATCGGCCAGGTACGTGCGGAAACCCGACTGGCAATGCGTGCACAGGCAATTGTGGCGATAAAAATAGTTGGCGATGAACCCATCGAGCCCCTGCTGGATTCCATGGCGAACCCAGGCCTTCAGCACCTTCTGCCAGCCCGGGTTTCTCAAGCACGCCCAGTACTCGCGCATCCCACCGATTCCGTATCCCTTCTGAGAAATCGGCTTGCCGTCCGGACCGCGTTCCAGCAGGTCGAGTGGATCCTTGACCGGTCGTGGCCCCAGCACGTTCTCGTCCCACAGTTCCTCGTAGAACTTGAAGAACCCGGTCGGCGGTTTGCCGCCCTTGCTGTCGCGGGGATCGCCCACCAGAAATTCGACGTTGAAATGGCCGACGACCTTCGCATCCATCTGGTGAATCAGCCGGTTCCGCTCGGCAAACCACTTGCCACAGGCGTCCAGTCCCTGGACAGGAAAGTGAGCCGGGTATCCACCGAAGGCCTTCGTATGAGCCAGGCTCCAGAAGTGCCCCCCATAGAACCCCAGTTGCACGACGTCCGGTCGGGCCTCTCGCAAAAACGGCAGGTAGTCGGCGTGGTTGTACTGGTGCCAGTGAGCCACCATGCGAGTGAATTCGAAACGACCGGCTGGCTCGGCCGATCGTGCTTCAGGCGCCATTGCAGTGGACAGGGAAACAAGAACGGCTGCCAACGTCGCAACCATTCGCGTGGAATCTCTCACAACCAGTCGCCAGTTCACGGTGATGCCCATCGGATACAGGATGCGGTAAACTACGCTCACAGCCTATCCGGCCCGGTGACCGGATCCCAGTACGGCGGGACGACACGATGACAGCCAACGCAACCATCGAACATGCAACGGCGATCCGCGATTGGGGGTATTGCATCGTGCCGGACCTGATTCCCGGCCCCCGTTGCCGGGAAATCGCTGACAGCGTGCGGCACACCGTCGACCGACTCTCCGGGACCTACCCCTGCCCCGAGAACATCGGCTTTGTTCCCGGATTGATCAACCACGACCAGTCGTTCGCCGAGCACCTGGCATCACCTCTCCTGCTGAATCTTTGCGAGGAGTTGCTTGGCCACAACATTCGGATCACCTTCACCTCGGCCATCATCAATCATCCGGGCAACCAGCGAGGCGACTGGCACGCCGACTGGCCATTCAACCAGAAGAATGCCGGCCATGTCCCGGCCCCCTACCCCGACCGGATCATGCACCTGACCACGTTGTGGATGATCACGGATTTCACCACCGACAATGGCGCCACGTTGATCGTTCCTCGCTCGCACCTGGACTCCACCAATCCGACAGCCGCGGACTGGAACGGGCCAACCGACCAGCCCTTCAATGCCGAGCGACCTGTCGAGGGGGCAGCCGGATCGGTGCTGGTGATGGACAGCCGCCTGTGGCACGCCACCGCGCCCAACCAAACCGAAGCCGACCGGGTGGCCCTGGCCGTCCGTTACGGCCCCTGGTGGCTCAACACCGAGATCCTGAGACCCGGCTCGACCACCAGGCAGCAGATGGTCGACGAACCCGATCTGACCGACAATCAGGTTCCCTCGCTCCCACGCGATGTTTACGATCGACTGCCGGGAAACGTGCAACCTTTATATAGACACTGGATCGAACCATGACGCTTGTTCGCACCGTTTTGTCCGCCATCCTGCTGACGCTCGGGCTGCTTGGCCCCACGACTCTCGTGGCCGCACCGAACACATCACGTCCCAACGTGATCCTGATCATGACCGACGACCAGGGTTACGGCGACCTGGCCTGTCACGGCAACAAGATCATCAAGACACCGGCNNTCGANCNGTTGCANGNCCANAGNGTNNGGNTGACCAATTANCACGTNGANCCNACCTGNTCNCCNACNNGNTCNGCGNTGCTNACCGGNCGGTACTCGACCCGGACCGGCGTCTGGCACACGATCATGGGCCGNTCGATGATGCACACCGACGAGGTGACCCTGGCCGANGTGTTTNCCGCGGGCAACTACCGGACCGGCTGCTTCGGCAAGTGGCANNTGGGCGACAACTACCCNCTGCGNCCNCAGGACCAGGGNTTCCANGAGGTGCTGGTNCANGGNGGCGGAGGGGTCGGNCAGACNCCCGACTTTTTCGGNAACGACTACTTCGACGACACCTACTGGCACAACGGCCAGGTGGTCAAGCAGAAGGGATACTGCACCGACGTCTTCTTCGACGCAGCGATGAGATTCATCGACGGCAAGTCGAAAAACGGTGGTGGTGACAAGCCGTTCTTCTGCTACATCCCGACCAACGCCGCACACGGCCCGTTCCTGGTCGCCGACAAGTACAAGAAGCCCTACCTGGACGCCGGCGTTCCGGCCCGGCGAGCGGCCTTCTATGGCATGATCACCAACATCGACGAAAACGTCGCGAGGCTCCGCAAGCACCTGGCCGCATCCGGGCTGGCCGACAACACGTTGCTGATCTTCACGACCGACAATGGCACCGCCGCCGGAGCCGGCCGCGGAGGCGGATTCAATGCGGGCCTGCGTGGCACCAAGGGGTCGGAATTCGACGGCGGCCACCGTGTCCCGTGTTTCTGGCACTGGCCCAATGGAGGGATGGTCGGAGGCCGCGACGTTCCGCACGTCACCGCTCACGTCGACATGCTTCCCACGCTCTCTGCCATCTGCGGACTCAAGCCGCCCACCGACCGCACGATCGACGGCACCAGCCTGGTGCCACTGCTCAAGGGGAACACGCGGGGATGGCCCGCACGCACGCTGTTCGTCCATTCGCAGCGACTCGAATTCCCCACGAAGCTTCGCAAGTGTGCCGTGATGACCGACCGCTGGCGACTGGTCAACGGCAAGCAACTCTTCGANCTCGACGCCGATTACGGTCAGAAGACCAACGTTGCAGCCGAGTATCCCGGAGTCGTCAAACAACTCTCGCAATCCTACGACAANTGGTGGNCCAGTATCGGCACCCGTTTCAAGGACTACGTCCGCATCGGGCTGGGCCACAAGTCGGACAACCCCGCCCTGTTGACCTGCCACGACTGGCACACCAACAACGGGCCGGTACCCTGGAACCAGAATCACATCCGTTCGGGCCTGAAGGCCAACGGTTTCTGGGCGGTCACCGTCACCCGGTCCGGCAAGTACCGCATCACGCTGCGGACACGTCCCCCGGGCATCGACCACCCATTGGCGGCCGCCACGGCCAAACTGGTCATCGGCAAGACGACTCGGGAACAGGCCGTCGCGGCCGACGCCACCTCGGTCAGTTTCACCGTCGAACTCAAGGCCGGCGACTCACGCCTGCAGACCACGTTGACCCCAAAAACGGGCAAGCCGCGGGGCGCGTACTTCGTCCAGGTCGAGGCCCTCTAGCCGACGGCCGGGTCACTCGACCGGCAACTCGAAGCACGCCATCTCGTCGGCGTTGCGAACCAGCAACCGGTTCCCCACCAGCACCGGGTGATTCCACGTCTTGGACTGCAAGGCGTTGAACTTGCCCAGTTCCCGGAATCGCTCGGGCGTGGCCTCGACCAACGCCACCTGTCCCTTCTCGGCCTGCACCACGATCAGGTCGCCAACCAGCAGAAGTTGCCCGTAACCGTAACGGCCCCGCTTCCACCGGCGACGTCCGGTTTCGAGATCCAGGCACACCAGGATCCCCTCGTCCAGGCCATAGACATGGCCGTCATGAATCACCGGGTCGTTGAACTTGCACTTCATCAGCTTGTTCTTCCACAGCGTCGTCGTCGACTTGCCGTCGACNCCGACCTCGAGCAACGCAGCGCCCTGGCCATAGCCACTCGAGATGAACAACCGCNCCGGTGACACCGACACGGGCAANGCCGCATTCACCCTGGGCCCATTGGTCCACGGCACGTGCCACAACTCGCCGCCATCCTCGACACGATAAGCCGTCAGTCCATCACCACCGAAACACAACACTGTCGGCCGGCCATTGATTTCGGCCAGTCGCGGTGCCGCGTAACTGGCCGGCCGCTTGCCACTGGCCCAACTCAGTTCGCCCGTCCCCNCATCAAAGGCGGCCACACCTCCCTCTGCCCCACCGGGGATCACGATCACTCGTCCATCCACGATCAGAGGCGATCCCGACATGGCCCAGTCAAGGTTCAGGCCCGACGTCGCCTCGAGCACATTGGGCGGATTCTCCCAGGCCGACTCGCCCGTCGCCGCATCCAGGCAATTCAACCGACCGTTGGCACCCAGCGAGTAGATTCGNGANCCGGNGAAGGTCGGAGTGGCTCGTGGCCCCGGCCCCCCCATCGCCTCGTTGAACCGATCNTTGTCCCTGTGAGCCCAGAGAGGTTCACCGGTCTGAAGATCCCAGCAGCTGACCACCTCGATCTTGTCCCGTTGCTCCTGCGTGTAGACCCGGTTGCCCACGACCGCAAAAGAACTCCACGCCTGNCCCAGCGGGTGACGCCACAGTTCCCTGGGTGGATTCGTCTTCCAGTCCCGCGACAGCGTCACCCCATGCACGACCCCGTCACGACGTGGCCCCCGGAATTCCGGCCAGTCCCCGTCGGAGAGTTCAACAACCTCGGTCGCTGCAGTGGTTTCCGGTTCGGGAACCGAAGCGAAGTAGTCACGGGCTCGTTCTTCCCGTGTCGGTTGCCAGCGAAAGCTGACCACNGGCACCATGTCGCCCTCGTACTCCTCCATCCGCAACGCACCAAGACCAGCCACGACCACCAGCAACCCGACCAANCGGACCGGCCAACCCAATCGGCAGGCAAACAACCACCACAACAACAGTGCGAACACCGTCGTGGGCAGCAAAATCCACAGCGAAAACACCTGGTAGGTACGATCCAGCCCCAGGCCAAACCACGACAACAGCATCCCGCCGCCGCCGAGCAACACGATCACCGCCGCCGGCCACCATCGGAACCGTCGCGGTGCAGGTGAGTTGCCTGGCGATTCGACTGGTTGTTCGTTGGGAGTCGCCTGGTCGGTCACTTGGCAGCCTTTTTCTTCTTCCCGGCTTTCCGTTTCGGCTTCAACCGCTCGCCGGTCTCGCGATCAAACCCATCATCGCGTCGATGCTTGGGCACCGTGTCTTCGGTCTCTCTTTCCCACACCCCGAGTGCCTCGCGCATCTGCTCGAGCACCGGTGCGAACCTCGGCACATCGGCCAGGTTCTGCAACTCGAAAGGATCGTTCTCGAGATCGTAGAGTTCTTCCTCGGGACGCGGCTTCAGGAAACACCCCTTCTGGTTGTCGTTCAACTTCCCGGCATCTCGCAGTCGCAACATCGCCTGGTAGGTGATGCTGCGGACCGCGTCGGCCGGAGGTGTCCCCGGGATGTCGGTGTAGTAGTTCCGGATGTAGTTGAATCGCAACGAGTGAACGCTGCGGCCATGGTCGTCAAAATCGTGCCAGTTGTGCTCGGCGTAGGCGTACCGACGGATTGTCTTGGACGGACTGGTCAGCAACGCGGAAAAACTGCGGCCCTGGAATGTCTTGGGAATCTTGACCCCGCAGATGTCGAGAATTGTCGGTGCCAGGTCGACGGAACTGACNACCGAGTGGCACACCGAACCGGGTTTCACGACACCGGGCAACCGCACCAGCAACGGNGTCTTGATGCCACTGTCGTAGAGCGTGGTCTTGCAACGCGGGAACGGCCGACCGTTGTCCGACAGAAACAGCACCATCGTGTCGTCGGCCACGCCCTGGGATTGGAGTTCGGCCAGCACACGGCCAATCACTCCATCCATTCTTGCGATCTCGTCGTAGTACAACGCCAGGTCCTTGCGTGTTTCTGTCACGTCCGGCAGGAACGGAGGTACAACAGCGTCACCGGCCGTGTGCGGCTTGGGAATCGCACCGGCACGGTAGGGGCGATGAGGATCCACAAAGGCAAACCACATGAAGAAGGGTTTGTCGCGGGGTCGATCCTTGAGCGTCTGCATCCAGGTGTTGATCCTGGGTCGGACCACGTCGAACTTCTCGATCGCCGCCTTCCCCAGGTGCCACTTTCCGGCCGCGGCGGTGTGATAGCCGGCCGCCTTGAGTCGTTCGGCCATCGTCACCTGGTGACCCGGCAACGGCAGGTGAAGCTGGTGGCCACCCGTGGAATGAGGATACCGGCCTGTCAGGATGCTGCAGCGNCTGGGACTGCAGGAACTGGTGGTCAGAAAGGCGTTGGTGAATTTCATGCCCGATTTGGCCAACGCATCGATATTGGGCGTGCGAATTTTCGGATGGCCGTAGGCCCCGCAGTCGTCGACCGCCATGTCGTCGGCAATAAACACGATGACGTTGGGCTGATCAGCCGCGAGAGACGAGGCCAACTGGCCAACGACAACCAGCGACAGCAGCATGGCGTACCGGAACACGGCCGATTCCTTGGCAAGGACAGGATGAAAACAGGTGAGGGTCGTGCCGATTGTATGCTGCGATCCGATTGACAATCCACATCATCGGCAGGTCCGGATTCTCTTGGGCGCACTCTGGCCGGGCTGGTAACCTCAGGCTGATGGTGGGCCGCCTGTGAAGACGATTCCAATCGACGGACACGGCGGAGAAGCGGCGTGAAAGCTCGATGGCTCAAGATGCTCGAGGAGATGCGTGCCACGCTGACCCGCCCCTGGTGGCGACGGCGGTGGGAGGAGTTGCGCGACAGCTGGTCCTACTCATTCGGACTCTCCACCCTGCTCCACGTCGCCGTCATCGTCGGCATCGGCAGCCTGTGGTTCTTCTCCGAACAGGAATCCGGTGTCTCGACCCTGGACACGCGGTGGACCGACACGGCCGACACGCCGACGCTGGAAGAACCGGTCGAGATGGCCTGGGCCCAGCCCGATCCTGACGAGACAGCAGGCGGCAGCCGCACCCAGTCNTCGGCCGCCTTCGCTCCTCCCCCCTCACAACGGGAATTCACTCCCAGCAATGCACTCAACGGCAGCCTGCCCACCAGTTGGTTCGAGGACGGGGTCTCCAACGACGAACTGGGAACCGAACTGCAGGACCTGGCCGGCTGGAAATCCATGCTCTCGAAAATCGGCACCGGGCAGGGGCTGGCAAACGGGTCGGGCAACGGCAACGGTGGCGCCTTCTTTGGCATGAAGGCCANCGGGCAGAGTGTTGTCTACGTGGTCGATTGTTCCTCGAGCATGAACGTCCGACACACGATGGAAGCCACCAGGTTTCATCGACTGAAACTCGAACTGCTCAATTCCGTCGCGTCGATGAAACCCAACCAGTCGTTCTACATCATCTTCTTCAACAACCAGCCCATCCCGATGCCTGCCCGTTCAATGCAACCGGCCCGGCCGGCGTTGCAACGGGTGTACCTCGAGTGGATGGCGCGAATGCGGGCCAACGGAACGACAGACCCGTTGACCTCGATGCAGATGGCGCTGCGACTGAGACCCGACGTGATCTACTTCCTGACCGACGGCAATTTCAATTTCAAGACCGCCTCGGCCCTGGCAAGAATTCGCCAACCCCGCAGCGTGATCCACACGATCACCTTCGGCGAACGGGAAGCCGAGTCCCTGATGAAGTCGATCGCCGTGGCCAATCGGGGCACCTACCGGTTCATTCCNTAGCGTCCCAGGATTTTGTCACGATTGTGGTGTGATATTCCCTCATCNGGCACGCTGGGATAGGATGCCGCTTCACATTCTCCCTGCAAGGACCCAGGACGGATGACAGCGGGCCAGATGGAATCCAGCGGACAGGGAACCGGTGGCCTGCGGTCGCGGTCGTTCATCGCGCTCCTGGTGACCCAGGGGTTCGGTTCGCTCAACGACAACGTCTTTCGCTGGTTCTGCGTGCTGCAGGGNATGAAGGTCGAGTCGATGAAGGCCTCGACCATGTCNCTGGGGCTGATCTGCTTCACCATCCCCTACCTGCTGCTCGCCTCGCACTCGGCCTACGTCGCCGACCGGTTCAGCAAACGCAAGACGATCGTCGCCTGCAAGATCGCCGAGGTCATCATCATGGCACTGGCCGTCGGGGCCATGGCCCTGGGTGGTGTCGACGAGATGCTGGGCATCTACCTGGTCTTTGCGGCGGTTTTCCTGATGGGTGCCCAGAGTGCCATGTTCGGACCGGCCAAGTTCGGGTCGATCCCCGAGATCGTCCGGTCCGAGAAGATCTCCGAGGCCAATGGATTGATGCAGATGGTCACCACCGCCGCATCGGCCCTGGGCATGTTCGCCGGGTTTGTCGTCTCCAGCATGGCCGACCTCTCGCCCGGTGACCCGACAATGGCCGGGTTGATGTGGCCGGCCGGATCGCTGATCTCCATCGCCGCGCTCGGNATGGTCGCCAGCCTGTTCATCGAACCGCTGACACCCGCCGACACCGAGTTGCGACCACCCAACCCATTGACCGAGACCGTCGCCAACCTGCGACTGCTTGTCGAGAGCCGGCCACTGTTCCGGGCGGCCCTGGGCGAAGCGTTCTTCTGGTTCCTGGCCAGCCTGGCCACGTCAGCCATCACACTGATGGGCGCCGAGGTGCTGGGGCTCGACCAGATCAAGACCGGCCTGCTGGCCATCGCGNTGGTGGTCGGGGTCGGNACCGGCAGCGTGNTGGCCGGCATGATGTCCGGCGGCAAGGTGGAACTGGGCCTCGTCCCCCTGGGTGCCTCGGTCGTCCTCCTGGGTGCCCTGNCACTCTACTGGGTCACCGGCGACGTCGATCCCACGAACCCGGCCACGCAAACCGCGGCGGTATGGCCGGCCGCTTTTTCCCTGTCCCTGCTGGGACTGGGGGCGGGTTTCTTCATCGTCCCGCTGGTCGCCTTCCTGCAGGACCGCAGCGAACGCAAGACACGCGGCCGGATCCTGGCCGCTGCCAACTTCATCTCCTTCAGCATGATGATCGTCTCGGCCGTCGTCTTCTATGTCGTCACCGAGGGCGGACTCAACTGGACGGCCCCGACCATCTTCCTGGCCACCGGTATTGGAACCATCCCGGTTCTTCTCTACGTACTGTGGCTGTTGCCCCAGGCCAGCATTCGCATGTTCATCTGGATTCTCAGCCGGGTGATCTACCGTGTGAAGGTGTTCGGCCGCGAGAACATTCCCGACCAGGGTGGCGCGTTGATCGTGGCCAACCATGTCACCTACATGGATGGCTTCCTGCTGCTGACCAGTTCCTCGCGGCCCATCCGCTTCGTGGCCCACGCCGACCACATCAACCGGTTTGGCATTGCCCGCCTGTCGCAATTGATGGGCGTGATTCCGATCCGCAGCACCGACGGCCCCAAGGCCATCGTCGCCAGCCTCCGCGAGGCGCGTGCGGCGGTCGAAAACGGCGAACTGGTCTGTATTTTTCCCGAGGGACAATTGACCCACAGCGGNCACGTCGAACAGTTCCACCGCGGGATGATGAAAATCGTCGACGGAATCAACGCACCCATTGTCCCGATCTACCTGGATGAACTCTGGGGCAGCATTTTCAGCCACCAGGGCGGACGTATNATCTGGAAAATGCCGCGACGGTGGCCCTACCCCGTCACGATCCATGTCGGTGAACCGCGTCCGTGCCCCGACACGGTCGATGAAGTACGAGAAGCGGTGCTGGAACTCGGCGGCCAATCGCCAGAAACCAGCACAAACGACGCCGAAATTGTCGATACACAGGAAGAACCCCACGACAACACGCAGGCCGAATCTCCCACGGCGACAGATCATGCCGATGGCGAAACAGGGCCTGGGAATGCCGAGGAGCAGACATGACCAACAGCGAACAAGGAATGGTGCCCCCCAGACGGCTCGTACGGCGATGCAAGTCCGCCGGCAACCGTCAGAAAATTGTCGATTCGTCGGGCAAGTCGCTCAGCGGCACCCGCCTGCTGGCCGGCACGGTGGCGTTGAAGCGAGTGCTCAACCGNGGCGTGCTGGCNGCNGACGAAAAAATGGTCGGCGTGCTGGTCCCGCCATCGGTCGGTGGCACGGTCGTCAACACGGCGTTGTCGATCGATCACCGCGTTGCCGTGAACCTGAACTACACGCTGTCGCCCGAGGTGATGAACTTCTGCATCAACGAGTGTGGCATCAAGACGGTGCTCACCAGCCGGGCCTTCATGGAGAAACGGCCGTTCGAGCCCGATGACGCCAAGCTGGTGTTTCTCGAGGACCTGATGGAGAAGGTCACCGGNTGGGACAAGGCGGTCGGTGCGATCCAGGCCAAGCTCCTGCCAGCGGGCATGGTGGACAAGATTCATGGGCTGGAACGCATCCAGCCCGACGACCTGCTGACGATCATCTTCACCTCCGGATCAACCGGAAACCCCAAGGGAGTGATGCTCTCCAACCGCAACGTNTCGTCGAACATCGCCGCGGTTGACGAGTGGTTCAACATCACCGCCGAGGACGTCATCCTGGGCGTGCTGCCCTTCTTCCATTCGTTCGGCTACACCGGAACGTTGTGGCTGACGATGTCGCTGGAGGCCAGTTGCGTCTATCACTTCAACCCGCTCGATTCACGAACCGTCGGCGCGTTGTCCGAGGAGCACGGCGTGTCGATTGTCCTGGCGACTCCGACGTTCCTGCGGAGTTACATGCGGCGGTGCACGCCCGAGCAGATGCACCGGCTGGACCTGGTGATTGTCGGAGCCGAGAAGTTGCCCAAGGACCTGGCCGAGCAGTTCCAGGAAAAGTTCGGAGTCGAGCCGACCGAGGGTTACGGGACGACCGAATTGTCGCCGGTGGCATCGATGAACGTGCCCGACCACCGGTCACCCGAGGGAGCACCTCCGGGAGCGCGGCTCGGGACCGTCGGCAAGGTCGCCCCGGGCAGCGAGATCAAGGTGGTCGATCCCGACAGTCGCGACGACCTGGGCACCAACGCCGAGGGATTGTTCGTCTACCGTGGTCCCAACGTGATGATGGGCTACCTGAACAACGAGGAGGCGACGGCCGAGAAGATCCAGGACGGCTGGTACAACACCGGCGACATGGGAATCATCGACGACGAGGGATTCATCACGATCACGGGTCGTATGAGCCGGTTCTCGAAGATCGGNGGCGAGATGGTGCCGCACATCAAGATCGAACAGGAACTCGAGCGGATGATCGAGGGNGAGGACGAGGANCCGGTGATCCAGGTCGCCGTGGCNGCGGTNCCNGATCCGAANAAGGGTGANCGGCTGATCGTNCTGCACCGTCCGCTGGTGGAACCNACCACCATCGACGGACTGCTCCAGGGCTTGTCCGACCAGGGNTTNCCCAACATCTGGATCCCTTCATCGGACAGTTTNCTNGAGGTCGAGGAGATCCCGTTGCTGGGCACNGGCAAGATGGATCTGAAGGCGGTCAACCAGGTGGCGATGGACAACTTTGGACCGAGCGAGTGACACGCCCTGCCCTGCTCGGAACCCTCTTCTTGACACCATCACGGCCGACTTGCTACCTTCGCCTCGTCCTCGGTGGTCGGAGTGTTTCGGTGGTCGAGAGACACCTTTCGGGGGATTAGCTCAGTTGGGAGAGCGTCTGGCTGGCAGCCAGAAGGTCAGGGGTTCGAGTCCCCTATCCTCCACTCGGCCGGNTTGCACCACCTCGCACNCGGCCGCAAACCCCTGCAAAACAGGGGTTTTCTTATGCGCGGCCAATTCGGGTTGCGCCCCTCTGCGAGGCAAAACGGCCGGTTGCTGACCCTCTTTTTGACCCTCTTTTGGCGCACCCTGCTCCACCGCCCTGGCGAAGTGATCCTCGGTGACCTGCAGGTAGTGCTTTGACGCAATCGCCTCGGTGTTGCCGATCCAGTCACAGACCACCTGGATCGGGAACTGATCGGCCAGTTCCGTCTCGCGAGTACTTCTCAGGTTCTGGAACAGCTTCGGCCACGGCTTCAAGCCGGCTCTCCGGATGATCTTCGCCATCAGGGTTCGTGGATTGCTGTTGCGACGGCGATAGCGTCGGATCACGAACTCCTCACCGGGCTCGGCTTCATCGAAGCACTGCTCCAGGTGGGGCCGAAGCTCCGGGAACAAGGGAATCACGCGGGACTCACCACCGGGGTGATGCTCGGTCTTGGGACTTCGAACCGTCATCCGGTTTCGGTCCCAGTTCACATCACCCCACCGCAGCGCGAGATGCTCGGACGGACACCTCAGGCCACCGTACCGGCTCAGGGCGAACAACAACCGCCACTCGGCATCCGGACAGGCGTCAAGGACGCGGTCGGCCTCCTCCCGGGTCACGAAGTAGTACCGCGACGGATTGGTGACGGACCCGGACTTCAGATCCTCAAACGGGTTTGCCGGTATGAGCTCGTGCTTGACCGCCGATGCGAGGAACTGCTTGGCAAACCCGCAGCGTTTTCGAATGGTGCTCTCAGCCAGTCCGGCCGAAACCAGCGACAGACGCCACTCCTCGGCGTCTCCCCTGGTAATGGACTTCAACGTCCGGTCTTCACCAAAGAACTCGATCAAGTTCCGCCGCGTATGTCCCCACACGGTCAGCGTCGCCGACTTCACGTCGACACGCGTGCTGAAGTACTTGTCGAGGAACCCGTGAAGAGTGACCTGATCGCCCCTGGGGATGAGCCCCACCGCCGCCAGCCGCCCGGCCAGGACACCGTCGAGCGCTGCAACCCACCTGGCCGTTTCATCGTCGACGACATGTCCGGTGATGGTCGAGGCGACGAGCCGTTCAACGTGAACCTTGACCGCCTCGGCCTGTTTCTGGGTGACCTTGCCCAGCCGGATCTTCGGCCTGGTGCCGTCCGATCGAACGAAACGAATGTCCCGACGGCCGTTGCGATCGCGGCTGATGCTCGCCATCCACTCTCCTCCGTGATGTGCTACTTGTCGTCGTGCTGCGCGATGTCTCTCTCGCCCTGATCCACTGGTCGAGACTTCGCGCGTCATACCGCACCGACCGACCAATCTGCACGCAAGGAACGTCACCGGACTTCGTCAGCTTCCAGAGCGTCCGTTCCGAGAC
>PBOU01000150.1 GCA_002724415.1 Planctomycetaceae bacterium | reverse complement strand
CGTTTCTTCGGAGTGGGGTCGGCCAGGAAGGACCGGGTCGTGGCGGTGGTCGGCAGGCGTCCGGTCAGGTCGAGTGTCAGTCGGCGGAGGTTGGAGGCGTCATCGGTGGCCTGGGAAAGGGGTAACCCGAGAGTGGCCAGCGAATCGAGAATCTCATCGTCGATGAAGCCGTGGCTGGGTTCGCCAGACAAGTCGACCCGGGAGTCTGTCAGGGGAACGATGAATTCGATCGGCACGACCTGGGTCAGGTAGCGGGCGACGACGATGTGTCGTCCCCGTCGCAGCACCCGGGCCCTGGACGTCGCGGCGTCGATCGTGACAGCCGAAGAGTCTTCCGGCTGAAAGACGGTCCACCGCGTCACATTCCTGCTGCTCCCGTCGGAGAAATGGGCGGTGGCCTGCAACGAGACCGGTTGGTTGAGTGACTTGCCGAGATGTTTCTTGGGAGAGATCTCCACGCGTTCCAGGGTTCGTTGCGTGGTCAGCGTGGCTCCCTGGCGGATCCATTCCAGCAGGAGCCTGGTGCTGTCGTGGTCGAGGTCGAAACGTTCGCCTCCACCGTGCGTGATCGACTCGGTCGGCTTGAGAATGATCAGGCTCTGCTCGGGACGAGCGAGGTTGACGCGGCTTCCCTCGACCTGCCGGACCACGGCGTCGAAATCGGCCCGGGGATTGCCACCGAAGAGCGAGAGCTTGAAGCCACCGCGACCGATGGCCGCTCCGTGACAGGCTCCGGAATTGCAGCCGAACCGGGTGAAGACCGGGATCAGGTCGTTCTCGAAATCGATCGTCCTGTTTGCCGCCTTCCTCGCCACGGGAACAGTCTCCCGGGCGAATCCGGTTGAACCGAGACCAGCCAGCGCAGCCAGCACGATCAATGAGAAGTGGTTGGACTTCATCACTTGTGTCCCGAGTTCGAAAGGCGGCCTGGTTGGCTGGCGGCTACTTGCGGCGCAGTGCCTTGCGTGCCGCCCGGCCCTCTTCCTCGCTGAGTTTGCCGTCGCCGTTCTTGTCGAACCGCTTGATGATCTCCTGGCGAGACGGGCGTTTCTTTGGTGACTGGCCCCTGCGCATCGGAGCCGCATCGGCCTGGGGCTCGTTCAACCATTTCGCGACCGTCTCCCGTTTTTGACCGATGACGCCGGCGATGGCTCCCAGCACGTGGGGATCGGGGTACAGCATGGATTGTGGGAACACGAAATTGTGGGTGACCTTTCCGTCCCTGGCCACCACGACTGTCATCGAGATGGTCCGGTTCAGGCCCAGTGCTCCCGGACCGTCTCGACCATCCTTGGACGCCCCCATCTGAACTCCCGAGAGCCGACCACCGAATCGCTTGCCGAACTGTGACAGTCGGGCGGGATCGTCGCCGAGCAGGACCGCCGAGAGTTGGATCTCCTTGTTTGACTTCTCGACGATCTGAGAGAGAAATTTGGCGGTACCGAAAAGGCCACGGATCCCGACGCCATTCTCGTCCATGAAGATCAGCACCTGTGTTTTTCCGCCGGCCAGGCTGATGGGATCGAATACCTTGTCGACCTGCTTGCCATTCAGTCCGGTGACTTNGAAGGGTGGGATCTTTTCNCCCGGTTGTGGCCCGGAAAACANCTGCTTGCCACCGGCGGTCTTGAATTGTGCNGGGTCCTTGACCTCNACCTTGCGACCGTTCCTGTACCGCTTCTGCGTNCCACGATCGCCTCGACCAGGTGTTCGGTCGGCACTTCTTTCGGGGAAGGCNGTGAGATAGAGCTGCCCGGCTTCTTCGCGAGTCAGCTTGCCCTTTTCGACCAACTCGCCAAGTCGTTTGCGGAAGGCGATCCGCCGGTCNGCATCGGACGAACGAGTCTCAGGCCGAGCCCGCNCTNGGGTCTCACGGCTTCGCTTNGTGCTCCGCTTCTGNTGNGAACNANCCTCACCNCGTTTNTCACCNTGCTNCTTGCGTTCAGANTCCTGTGAGAANGCGNTGGAACACAACAGGCCTGANAGCACGAAGACNAACGCAAAACGGGACATTTTTNGGACCTNGNTTTCTCGTGGATTNGGACAGACCGCACGGGTCAATTGTTTGTGNTGAGTTGGGGTTGCNAATGGACTCTTNGCCGAATGCTACTTGTTGTCGCCACGACTTTTGCTGTCTCGCTCGGGGAAAGCGATCCGAAAGAGCTCCGTCGCCTCCGCCCCTGTCAGTTTACCCGCCGCCACCAACTTTCTCAGTCTCGCTCCGGTTTTCGTTCGGGCATCGGCACCCTGTGTCTTGGGGGCGGGCTTCTTTTTCGGAGCATCTTGTGGCGTGCTGGATGCATAAAAAATGAAGTCGTTGCTGAACAACCCACCGGGATTTTGAACCTGTAGCAGGTGCATGCCTTCGTCAGGAAAGTCGGCCAGTGCGATTGTCACGACATCGCGGTTGATCTTGATCGAACCGGGCACGCGACGTCCGTCGACGACGACCTGGGCCCCTTTCTGGATGTGTCGACCGCTGATGGTCATCGAGGTGGCTCCGTCTCGCAGGACGGGAAACTTCTGCCGGCCGCGCTGTGGGTGAATTGGTCCGGGAGTCCAAAGTGCTGGCTGGGGGTGATTGAAATCGACCCCGGTGCCAAGTCCAGCAGTGAAGGTCCCCAGGAATTTTCCTTTTGAGGCCAGGTCGATCAGTGCTTTTCGGGTGAACGACCGTCCCTTGCCACCCATTTCCATGTAGTGTCTGTCCCTGGCCTGGTGATGGAACACCAGGGTCACGGGGGTTGCCCTGGTGTCGTCGACGAACGCGCCGCTGCCCTGGAGGACGACGGCTTTCTCAGCGGCGGACAGTTCCAGCGCGTCCAGGAGATCGGTGGTCATTTCGTTTTGGATCGAGGCCTGGCTGAGCGTGACCTGTCGGGCGAAAGATCCCGAGAATCCGGTGCTGTTCTCCAGCACCATGTCCCAGACCGGATCGAATCGTCGGCGGCTGCCCCATGACATTCGCCAGACACTGCGCTCGGGCGCACCCCGTTCGGCGATTCGGCGGTAAAAGTCAAAATCGATGATGTTCAGCCGCCCCTGCGGCAGGATCAACCAGCGATCGTAAGCACCTCGCCACGTGGGCGCGTCCATCCCGGTCCCGGGTGTGTTGGTGCTGACCTGGAACGGCATCCGGTGGCAGTCGCCACAGACGTTGGGCCGGCGTTTCCCCGGGTCGTTGTCTCCCTTGACGTGGAACAACTCGAATCCATTCCTTGCACGCGGCGACACCACGTTGGTGTACGCACGTCTCTGGGCGGGGGGATAGGTCACGCTGAGGATGAACTTGGCCATCGCATCCCGCTGGCTGGCCGTCAGTTCTCCCGCCTTGCCCTCGTCATTCTTTGTCGGATCGCCGACCAACATCATCGTGTTGGCCAGTCCCCCGTCGATCAGGTGACGGGCACTGCTTTCGGGGTCGCCCAGGCGGCTGTTGGGTTTGACTCGCTTGCGGATGTTGGCACTGTTGTTTCCCCCGTAGGGGTCCCCGGGGATGCCATCCCAATGATACGGCTCGGTGTCGCGCAGTCCGCGGATCGGCATCGTCGAGCGTGGCATGATCTGGTTGCCGCCGGTGACGATCGGGGTGTTCAGCACCCACAGCAGTTGGTCGGTGTGTCCGTCGGGATGACAGCTGGCACAAGAGTACGTTCCCGTGGTGGACGCGGCCGCAGTATTGAACGCGATCCGGCCGCTCTTGATCTCGGGGTCCGTGGGATCTTCCAGTCGAATCGTCTCGACGACTTCCAGCGAGGTCGGGTCGTGCACGTCGACCAGCGACACGGTGTTGGCGACGGCATTGAGGACCCAGGCCCTGGTCGCCTTGCCGTCGTCGGTTGATTCCAGCGAGATTCCTCGTGGCACCGCGTCGACCTGAACGCGTCCCAGCACCTGGCTCGTTTCGACGTCGATCGTGAAGAGCTTGTCGGAACCGGCAGCCGAGACAAACAGGGTGGTGTCGTCGTCGCTGACCTGGATCCCGTACGGCGTGGCCAGTGCCTGCCCGGCCTCCGGGTGCCTGGGTGGCAATGGCTCGAGGTCGATGAATTTTGGCTTCTGTGGCGTTCCGTCCCGGAAGGTGACACGGGTCACCTGGTTCAGGAAGGCGCGGTTCTCGAGTTCCTTCAACCCGTGTTTTTTCGTTCCCGATTTGCCATTGGCGTCGTTTCGGGCATCGGCCTGGGCGATGTACACGCGTCCCTTGGAATCGGCCGTGATGCCGTACAACAGGGTGCCCAGGGTGTCGACAGTCTTGACCAGCTTGTCCGTTCGCGTGTCGAAGACGTAGAGGTCGCGGTCCGGAACCCGGGGATGCTTGATGATGTCCACGACATGGCCAAGCGACAGCACGTTGTTGACACGGATCGAGTGCTGGTAGGCATCAAAGGTCTTGAGCTTGCCATCGAGTGGCTTGGCACCACCGGAGAGTTGTGTCTTGTTGTTGGATTCGAAGGGGATGACGTACAGCCTGTTCCCCCGGACGGTGATGGCCCGTGGGTCCTGGGCGGTGATGGTCAGTCGCCTGGTGATCCGGCGGTTGGTGACGTTGACCACGGCGATGGCATTTTCCGACGACAGGGCCACGTAGGCCTTCTGGTTGTTGGCGAATGCGATGCCAACCGGTTCGTCAAAGCGGGTGGCCCTGGTGGTGGGATCGAAATCCTGGACCGTCGCGACGACCTGGAAATAGGTCGGGCTGTCAAAGTCGGTGTCGATCACGCTGACCGAATCGGACACGTGATTGGCGACCCAGAGTTCTTTGCCGTCGGGTCGCATGGCCAAACCCACCGGGTCGACTCCGACGGGGATGCGGGCATGGATCTTGCGAGTGGATGCATCGATGACATCGACCGTGTCGGCCGGCGTGTTCGCGACGAAGACCCGTCCACCGCTGAAGGCGATCGGGGCCGCATGCGGACTCATGAACGACGAGTGCCCGACCAGGGGCTGTGTCCTGGACCTGGCCACAGCGGAAACAGTTGTCGAGGCCTTGCTGGTTCTTGGTTCTGCCTCGGCACGATCCTGGGCAAGGAAGATGCTCGCGCCAATTATGGTCGAGAGAGTCAGCGCAATAGCGGTTCGTGTCATTGCTGATGCCAGTCTCGCTGGGTGAGTGACAAAAAAACACAATTGCTTCAGGCGAAACGGATCCTGTTGATGCCGAGGCCGGACCCTCTGTGCAGTGTACTGCAAATGGCCTGAACAAAAAGGAGTGGGGGCTCCGGGGATGGCGGACGGTTGTGGGGTTACTGCGTGGCCGCGGTATTTGGTGTACCTTGGTGAAAACAGGTCTCCCGGACCGGATCTACTGATGGTATCTCGACTTTCCATGATCGACACCGCCTGGCTGCAGGTCCTGTTGGCGTTTTTGCTGAATGGGCTTGCAGTGACCGCTGCCGACAGGGAACCGGTGGTGGCCAGGAAGGGACAGTTTTTCGAGTCCAGGATCCGCCCGCTGTTGCTGGCTCGCTGTGGTGCGTGTCACGGAGCCCGGAAGCAGGAAGGAAAACTGCGAGTCGATCAACGGGAGCGATTGATCCAGGGTGGCGAGTCGGGCCGGGCCATTGTGCCGGGCAAGCCGGGGGACAGCCTGTTGCTAAAGAGGGTCACGTCCCGGGGTGACCAGCAGATGCCTCCCAAGACACGGTTGACGGACGCCGAGATCGCGGCACTGCGGCAGTGGGTGGCCGACGGAGCGACCTGGCCGACGGCGACGGGAACCGGGTCGCGTCGCGAGGACGGATCGGACCGCGTCGACGAGGTGCTGGCTCCGAACGCTGCCGAGTTGCTCAAGTCGCTGAAACTGTGGCTGCGGGCCGACAGCTTGAGAGTGGACGATGGCGCCGCCGTGGTGGTCTGGCCCGATTCCAGCGGCCGTGGACATGATCTGACTGTCACCAGGGGGGTCCGCGAAGGGGGAACCGGCACCGCCCCGGTCCTGGTCCACAAGAGCCGGATCAATGGTGGACCTGGCGTCCGTTTTGTTCATGGCAACGGGCTGGCCGCGTCACCGGACCGGAGCCTGGGGCTGACCGGTGATGCCGATTTCACCGTGGTTCTGGTCGGCCAGTTCGATTACGACAAGTCGCAGCGCTACGAGAGCGTCTTGATGGTGGGCAATCCGGCGCACGTGGGAAATCCTGGGAAACCCCTGTCGATTCTCATCGAACTGGAGACCGGCAAGAAGCAACTCGACCTGGCCGGGGGCCATTCGCACGACGCCTCGATGGGGCCCGGTTCAGCGCAAGTCCTGTATGACCAGCCCAACATCCTGGTCATCACTCGCAAGAAGGGACCCTGGACCCCGGGCACCCGTTTCTGGCTCAACGGCGAATCGTCCCAGCAGGTGTGGGGCCGCGACCCGGTGGGTACCTCGGTCTTGCCCGATATCCAGATGCGACCCGAACATGGTGTGGCCCTGGGCAGTCCCCAGCAGTGGTCCGCCGGGTTCCGGGGCGACCTGGCCGAGGTGATCGTGTTTGACCGCGTGCTGAGCGATCGGCAGCGACGCGGGCTGGAGGCCGAACTCTCGGTGCGGCATGGAGTGGTCATGCCGCGGTTGTTCCAGGCATCCAAACGCGAGTTCACCGATGCGGAGAAGAACTACTGGGCGTTTCGGCCGGTCAAGACACCCCCGTCGCCGAAACCAAGGAACCCCAGGTGGGCCACCTCCGGGATCGATCCGTTCATCCAGGCTCGACTGGAAGCCGCGGGCCTGGAACCGTCGCCCCGGGCCGACCGGGTGTCCTTGATCCGTCGCGTGACGTTTGACCTGATCGGGTTGCCACCGACTCCCGAACAGATTGACGCATTCCTGGCCGACAAGCGAGGTGACGTCCAGGCGCTGGGTGCGGTCGTGGACCGATTGTTGGCCTCACCTCGCTACGGCGAGCGTTGGGCCCGTCATTGGCTCGACGTGGTTCGCTATGCCGAATCCACGGCCAACGATGGCAACGCGGTGATGCGGTATGCCTGGCGG
>PBOU01000149.1 GCA_002724415.1 Planctomycetaceae bacterium | reverse complement strand
GGTGGGAAGCCCCAGCACCTCGCGGACCGGAAACACCGGCATGCGGATCTGCAGGTGGGAACGAACGTCCCCGGAACCGTCGAGCACCTTGCCCAGCCATGCCGTGCGGAGCTTGGTTCCGACACCGTCCAATGACGGGGGCAGCCGCCCCTCGTCACCCAGGTCAACGTGGCCAGCGGTTTCAAAGTAACCCCGTCGTTTGGGGCCCAGGCCACCGGACTTGTTTCGAGAATGACACGCCAGGCAGTTCAATCGCAACATTGTCCGTTTCAGCGACAACGCGGGAACGGCCTTGCCTGGTGTCACTGCCAGCGCAGCCGTGATGGACTGGAGTTGTTGCGTGTCGAGACGATAGCGAGGCTGGAGAGTGCTGGCGTTGGCCAGGCATGATTCTGTGGTCGCCGGGGCCAGCCGCGCCAGGATGGGTGGTGGCTTTTGAGTGCCCTTGCGGTCCAGGTTGGGGCCGGCCGAATGACAGGAGTGGCAACGGTACTGGACGAACAGTTGCCGCCCCCTGGCCACAAGTTCCGGGGTGTTCTCCGGCGATGGCAATGACCGGCCCGAATTGTTCTTGTGCAGGAATGCGACCAGGTCGGCCGCTTCGTCGGGCACCAGTTTCATCGCTGGCATGCGACCGCCCGGGCGAACGGTCTCCGGGTTGACCAGGAAATGAGCGAGTGCCTGTCGGGTGTACTTGCCGGACAAGTCTCCGTGGGGAACCGAGGGGAACGGGCGAGCAGCCGCACCCAGTCCCAGTTCCCTGATTTCATCGGGGTCGAGTTGAGCCAGCAGTTTTTCGAGTTCGGAAGTCGGTTGAGGGCGGGCGTTGTACGTGGCATCGGGTTGGTGGCAAGCCACGCAGCCCACCTGGTGGAACAGCGTCCTGCCGCGATCACGATTTCCCTTGTCGTAGAACCGGGGTGCCACCGGGCGGGTGGCGGTCGATTTCAATTCGGGAAACGGTTCACGTAGCGTCGCCAGGAAAGCCGTCAGCGCGAGGATCGTGCGGGTTTTCTTTTCGACCGGAATGCCGTGCAACACATCGGGCATCGTGGTGCCCGGTTGTGTGCCGGTTGGATCGGCCAAAAAACGTGACAGCCATTTTGACTGGAGACGACGGCCAGCCCCGTCCAGTCGCGGCCCCGGTTTTGGTGAAGGACCGGTGGTCCCGGGAGCGTGGCAGGAGGTGCAGCCGAGTTCACCCAGGAGCAGTCGGCCGGCTTCGGCCGGGGCCAGTTCTCCGTGGCGAGCGAATCGCTCGAAACCGGCGACAAACGGTGTCGACGGAACGGCCGCGGTGGCCCAGAGGGTTGGCCAGATGACCAGGACACCGAGGATGCCGAGTCGAGCGCCTGGAATGCCGTTCACGGTCTCGGCCCGCGGAAGAGTCAAATCAACTCGGCGATCGGTTTCGCTTCGTTGAGAATATGGACAGGACGACCGCCGAAATCATTGAACGTCTGCGTGTGATCGATGCCGAGGTGGTGGTAGATCGTCGCCAGCAGGTCCTGGGGCGTGTAGGGCCTCTTGGTCGGGTACTCGGACTTGCTGTTGGTCGCCCCGACAACCTGGCCCATTTTCAGGTTCCCGCCGGCGAGCAACGCCGAGTAGGCCTGGGGCCAGTGGTCGCGGCCGTAGGACCGGTTGGGGACTCCGTATCGCATCACCGGGGTCCGTCCGAATTCGCCAACAACGACAACCAGAATCTGTTGTTGCAGGTCCTGGGCATGGATGTCCTCGATCAGGGTCGCCAGGGCCTGGTCCATGTAGGGCAGGCGAATTTTCATGAACTTGGCGAAGTGTCCCTCTCGCCCGGCGTTCCCGGCGTGATCGTCCCAGTTGGTGAATTCGGGGCCTGTCTTGGGAGTGTTGAAGTAGATGTTGATCACCGAGGTTCCGGCCTGGGCCAGTCGACGTGCCAGCAGGCAAGCCTGCCCCCAGAGGTTGCGGCCGTAACGGTCACGGAGCGTGTCGGATTCCTCGGCCAGGTTGAAAGCCCTGGCCGACTCGGGACTGGTCAACATCTCGTAGGCCAGTTCGCGGAACTGGTCGGTGCCGGCCAGGTTGCCACGCAGGTCCACGTTGAGTCGGATTCGGTCCAGTTGATCGATCAGCGCCTTGCGGTCGCCAAGTCGTCGGCCGTCCTTCCCTGTGGCGATTCCGGCATGTGGAGCACGGAACCCCTTGCTGTTGGGATCGCCCACTTCGAATGCGCCGTGGTGCAGGCCCAGGTAGGCCGGTCGGGTCATGTAGGGCTTTTGTGGAATTGCCACGTAGGGGGGCATCACGTTGGGGCCGGGCCCCAGTGTCTTGCTGGCCACCGAACCCAGGTCGGGATGGTTGCTCTTGGACTGGGATGTGGGGTCGGCCACCAGGGGAGCTTTTCCGGTCAATACCGTGATGCCGCCATCGCTGTGGCTGCTCATGTTGTGGTGCAGCGAGCGGACGATCGAGAACTTGTCGGCGATCTTGGCCTGCAGAGGGAAGTGTTCGCAGATGTCCATGCCCGGAACGTTTGTGGCGATGGGGGCGAACTGGCTGCGGGTTGCGGTGGGTGCGTCGGGCTTGAGATCGTAGGTTTCCAACTGCGAGGCACCACCATGCTGATAGAGCATGATGACGGAGGTTCGTTTTGAGCGGTTGCCCGATGCGGCACGCGCGGCCAGAACCTCGGACAACGTCACCCCACCCAGTGCCATGGCTCCGACCTGCATGAACTCGCGACGACCCACCGGGCCGGGGCAAGTTGCAGAGATTTCGCGACGACTGCTCATGGATCGCTTCTCTTCACGTTGGAAGACACATCCCTGTGACTGTTATCGGCAGTATACGGGAATTGCTGGTCACTCGAAATCGCATTCCTGATTCTTGATGCGATCAGGTGCCAGACTTTTTCTGTGCCGCCAGTGTGTCTCGGTAGGCTTTTTCCTTCAACTGGATGTAGTCACGGTACCCGGCCGGATCGATGAAGGGACTGGTCTTGGCTCCCTTCAACTTCGGGTACTTGGCATGCATCCCGTAGTAATTGCCGTGCGCGCCGAGAAAATAATCGCAACGGAGCGAGTTCAGCACCTTGAAGGTGCGGGCGAAGTCCCCGGCGATTTTCGGATAGGACTTGTTGTTGACCAGTTGATAGCCGGGATTGACGTTCGGGCTGCCGACGACCACCACCAGTTTCTTGTTCTTGCCTTTGCCGACCGAGGCCGTCCAGGTGGTGCAGCCGGGGGTATGGCCCGGTGTGTGGCGGGCGATCAGTGTGGTGCCACCGAGAGTCACTTTTGCACCGTCCTTGAGCACCTTGTCGACCGGGCAGGGCCGCCAGCGGCTGTCGGTGTAGAGGTATTGTCCCTTGCCACCGTCGGCAATCACCTTCTCGTCGCCGGTCATCACGAAGACCTTCGCGCCACTGGCTTCGCGGGCGCGGGCGTGACCGGCAACGTGATCGGCGTGAGCGTGGCTGGCCAGGATGATTTTGATGTCAGTCATTTTGAAACCGAGCGAGCGAACCGAGGCCTGGATCAACGGCACCGTCTCGTCGAACCCGGTGTTGATCAGCATGTGCCCCTTGGGGGTGGTGACCAGGTAGATGGCCAGGTCGTTGGAACCCACGTAGTAGATGTTGTCGACGACCTTGTGAGCCGGGTACGGGCCGTCGGCGCGGACTGTTGCCGTGGCACAGATCGCCAGGGCCATTGCCAACAAGACGGACGGGCATCGGTGGATCGTTGCGGTCAGCATGTGAGGCCTCGGGAGAAAAAACGTGGTTTGGTCAGGCGTGGTCAACCGGTCATTGTCGATAAAACGTGGTAGATGAGTCATTCTAGCAACAACCCGGGGCGTCGACGAACCGGTTGGATCTGATTCCAGTTGGTGTTGATCCTGCTGAGAGGTTATCCTGATCACACGGTCGTGGTCGAATTCGTCGAACCGATTGCAATTGGGCGGAGCGTGGCATGAATCAGCAGGCGGTTGACCAACTGACAAGACGTGCGGCGTTGCAGCTGGGCACCGGCCTGTTTGGCTTGTCGTTGCCCGGTTACCTGGCAGCCGCCCGGGCGGGCCAGGTGGATCCGGCCCGACGGGACTACTCGTGCATCTTCCTGTTTTTGGCCGGTGGCATCAGCCACTTCGAATCGTGGGATCCCAAGCCGAATGCCCCGGTGGGCATTCGTGGTCTGTGGAGTCCCCAGTCGACCAATGTTCCCGGCACATTCATCACCGAGAAGATGCCGTTGCTGGCCCGGATGATGGACAAGGTGGCTGTCATCCGATCGTGGAAGGGGGCCAGTGGCAGCCATGGCGATGCATCGAAACATGCCATGAGCGGCGTGTTGCCGCGGTCCCGTAACCAGCAGTTTTTTCCGAATTTTGGCTGCATCGCCAGCACCTTGCTGGGAACCCGGCAGCCGGGCATTCCCTCCTATGTCGGCGTCCCCGTCGCGGCACGCTACACGACTCCCTCGGGGTACCTGGGGCCGGCCTACTCGGCCTTCGATGTCGATGGTGACCCCAGTGCCAAGAATTTTGAGATCGAGGGGTTGCGGTTGCCGCGAGGACGGTTCGAGACACGACGGAGCCTCCTGGACCAGGTCGACAACCTCGGTCGGCTGGCCGCTGCGGGCAACAACACGCTCTCGGTTCATGACAACCTGTTCGAGGAGGCCGTGACCACTCTGACCAGTGGTGCAATTCAGAAGGCGGCCAGGCTGGACGAGGAATCCCTGGCGGTACGACAGCGGTACGGCATGAACATCTACGGCCAGCGTGTGCTGCTGGCCCGCCGGATGGTTGAAGCCGGTGCTCGCTTCGTGACAGTCAATCACGCGGTGCAGGGAGGACTGTTCGGCAAGGGGCTGACCAACGGCACCTGGGACAACCATGGCTGGTTGTTCGATTCGATGATGTCGTTCGGAAAACGTCCGGCTGCTGTTGGCAAGGACAAGACGTGGCACGAGTACAAGGGGCCGGGCAACCTGCCACAGTTGGACATGTCGCTGACGTCGCTGTTGACCGATCTCGAGGAGCGGGGACTCCTGGACACGACGCTGGTCGTTGCTATGGGCGAGTTTGGCCGCACCCCGAAAATTAACAAGACGGCCGGCCGCGACCACTATCCACGGGCCGGCAACGTGCTGTTGGCCGGAGCCGGTGTGAAGGGAGGCGTGGTGATCGGTGCCACCGATCCCAACGGAGCCGCACCGGCGACGCGTCCCTGGACGCCCGTCGACTTTGGTGCGTCGATTTATCACGCCCTGGGCATTGATGCCGAAACGACCTACTTCCCGCGACTGCCGCGGCCGACCAAGATCGCCGAAGGCCAGGTCATTGAGGGGCTGTTTGCCTGAAGTTCGTGTCGACCGACCACGCCGGTGATCCAGGGCCTCGGTATGAGGCCGACCATCGTCGGGCAACGCCGGTTGAATCCGAACATGGACACGGCCATCATCCACGTTGCAACAACACGTGGTTTGCCGGTGCCGGGATCGGTACCGGCAGCCAGCCTGGCAACTTGGACGAGAGCAGCAGATGAATCAACCACTTTCCGGTCAACGAATTCTCGTGTTCGTGGGCGACATCTATGAAGATCTCGAACTGTGGTACCCACGATTGCGATTGATTGAGGCGGGAGCCGAGGTGGTGGTGGCCGGGCCGGTGGCCGGTGCCACCTACGCCGGAAAGAATGGGTACCCCTGCGTGGCCGATGCCGCCATTGGCGATATGTCGGCCGCCGAATTCGACGGCCTGGTTGTGCCCGGGGGGTTCATGCCGGACAAGTTGCGTCGTGATCCGGTCGTGCTGGAGATCGTCCGGGATTTCGACGCGGCAGGGAAACTGGTCGCGGCGGTTTGTCACGGTGGCTGGATTCCGATCTCGGCCGGCGTGTACGACGGTGTGCGGGTGACCGGATCGCCCGGGATCAAGGACGACCTGGTCAACGCGGGCGCTGTCTGGGAAGACGCTGCGGTGGTCGTGGACAGGCACTTCGTCTCCAGTCGCAAGCCCGACGACCTGCCCGACTTCTGTCGTGGAATCCTCGAAGTCCTCGCCCCCTCCGACCAGTGAAGTCATCCGGGGCAGGAAGCCTGCCTTCCGGTTCGAAAGGATTCGATCGATGCTGATGATTCTCTCGCCAGCCAAGACACTCGATTTCGAGTCGCCCTTGCCAACCCGTCGTCGTTCGACCCCTGTCTGTAGCAAGCAGGCGTCGGAGGTAATCGATTCGCTGTTGAAATTGTCCCGGAAGGAGCTTGCCGGGAGAATGAAGTTGAAGCCGGAATTGGCCGAAACAACCCACCAGCAGTACTCCGACTGGCAGCAGCGGCCGACGGTGAAAAATGCTCGCCCTGCTGCCTTGGCTTATCGGGGCAATGCGTTTGTCGGCCTGGACGCGTCGACGTTCTCAGATGACGAGTTCCTGTTCGCCCAGGATTCACTGAGAATTCTTTCGGGACTCTATGGCATCCTGAGGCCACTGGACTTGATTCAGCCTTACCGCCTGGAAATGGCCATGAAACTCGAGACATCGCGTGGGAAGACGCTTTACGATTTCTGGACCGAGCGCATCTCGGGTTTGTTGGCCAGGGACCTGAAACGCAAGCCGGGCGGTGTGCTGGTCAACCTGGCGTCCGGCGAGTATTCGCGGGCCGTCGACACGGAGGCACTGGGAACTGAAGTGATCACCGCCTCATTCCTGGAGGATCGGGGAGGTCGTGTTCGACCGGTTTCGGCCTTCGCCAAGAAGGCCCGGGGACTGATGGCTTCCTTCGTGATTCGCAACCGATTGACGGAGCCGTGTGACATGAAAAAGTTCGATCTGGAAGGCTACCGGTTTGACTCCGGGAGGTCCTCGGATGTCGAATACGTTTTCACGCGATCGGAAGCCTGATCGGATCCGGTCACAGTCGAAGAGTTTCTTTCCACAGGATGCTGTTGTCATGGCAGAGACTGCTGCAGCGAGATCGGGTGAGTTCCTGGAGTTCATTCGCCGGTCGGCTCGTGAATTGCGCCACGGAGAGGCAATTCCCCGGTCACTTGACCAGTGGAAGGAACTCCGTGCCGCAGTGCGCAAGAACCTGGTTGCGGCGATCGGGCTGTCGACCGACGCGCCGGGGCCGGTTCCTGTTCGCAAGGTTGGTGAACAGAAAAAAGACGGGTACCGGATCGAGCACCTGGTGTTGCGGACGATTCGCACCGGGGACGGCTGGATCGAGATGCCGGCCAATGCCTATGTTCCCGANGCNCCGACGAAGAACGCCAAGCCGATGCCGGCNGTGTTGTGTGTCCACGGTCACTGGAGCGGTGCGAAGCAGGATCCGGTTGTCCAGTCTCGTTGCATCGGCCTGGCCAAGCTTGGCTTTTTCGTGCTTTCGGTCGACGCATTCGGTGCTGGAGAACGCGGCCTGAAGACTCCGCTGGGCGAATACCATGGCGAGATGGTTGCGGCGACGCTGTGGCCGACGGGCACGCTGCTGTGCGGGATCCAGGTCTGGGAGAACATGCGGGCGGTCGATTACCTGCAGACGCGTCCCGAGGTGGATCCANAGCGGCTGGGGGTCACGGGCACATCCGGGGGGGGCAACCAGACCATTTACGCTGGTGCCCTGGACGAGCGATTCCAGTGCGTGGTCCCGGTCTGCTCGGTTGGAAACTACCAGGCGTACCTTGGGGCGGCCTGTTGCATGTGCGAACTGGTGCCCGGCGCCTTGACCTTCACCGACGAGTGGCAGGTNCTGGGACTCGTGGCCCCGCGGGCGTTGATGGTGATCAACGCCACGCGTGATGCCGTGCAGTTCTCCGTCGGGGAAGCCAGGAAATCGGTGGCCGGTGCCAAGAAGGTCTTTGACCTGTATGACCGATCGGCTGCCATACGGCACGTTCCGATCGAGTCGAAACACGACTACAACCAGCCGATGCGCGAAGCCATGTATGGCTGGATGACCAGGCACCTGAAAGGGATTGGTGATGGTTCACCGATCGCCGAACCGAAATTGCAGCCGGAGGACCGCGAGGCAGTGCGGGTTTGGCCAAAGGACTCACGGCCCGGGACTCACATCAGCCTGCCGCAATATTCCAAGCACCTGGCAGCGGCAGCGATGAAAAAACAGGTCGAGCCGGTTCACGCCGAGCACTGGGAATCGGAGGCCGAATGGCGGGTGGCGCACCTGCGGCGGTTGTGCCAGGTGCCCGGAGACCGGAAGTCCGAAATGGGTGAGGTCAAGGTGATCAAGTCCGGGAAGTCCCTGGAACTGCAGATCGAATCCGAGCCGGGGATTGTCGTGACGACGCGATGGCACCCGGGTGGGAAGTCGCGGTCGCGATTGGCCCTGGTGCTGGATCTTGCCGGTGCGGCGGCAGCCGCCAAGTCGGCCGAGTACACCGAGGCGGTGGAGTCCGGCTGGGACGTGGCCGTGGTCGAATTGCGGGCGACTGGTTCGCTGGCGCCGAAGGGAAACCGGGTCCGCCGTGCCCTGGATCATAATGCCAGCCAGTGGGCCATGTGGATTGGTCGTCCACTGGTCACCCAGTGGGTCACCGACATTCGACGTGTCCTGGAGGGGCTGGCCAATCTGGTTTACAAGGGGCGGTTGCCCANGGTTCGCGTCGTCGGACGAGGCGAGGCCGGGCCGTTGGCCGTGGTGGCCGCCGCGTTGGAACCGGGTGTCGACCAGGTGCACACCCATGGCGCCCCCGTGTCGGTGATCACCGATGAACCCTACGAGGAGGGACCAATCGGGACTTTGATTCCCGGGAGCCTGAAGACAATTGGCGACCTGCCCCAGTGGATGTCGCTTCTGGCTCCGCGTTCGCTGCGAGTCGTTGATCCGGTCACTGCCGGAGGAGAACCNCTCAACCTGGCCCAGGCCAGGCAGGGACTCAAGCACACACGGGCCACCTACCGTGTCTTGAAGGCCGAAAAGGCTCTGGTCATCGAAACCGGTGGCTAGGTCGGTTTCGGAGCGGCCGACTCTACAGGTGGCAACTGCCCAGNCCGCGTTTTTCGAGATACTGCTGGTGGTATTCCTCGGCTCGGTAAAAGGTCGAGGCCTCGGTGATCTCGGTGGCGATCGGGCGGCTGATCCGTTCCTGGGCCGCTGTTCGGGACGCCTCGGCCGCCTGTTGTTGTTCGGGTGAGTGGAAGAAGATGGCCGACCGGTATTGTGTGCCGACGTCGGGGCCCTGGCGATTGAGCGTCGTGGGGTCGTGGCATTGCCAGAACAGGTCGACCAGCGTTTCGTAGGCGACCTGTTCTGGATCGAAATCCACTTCCACCACCTCGGCGTGACCGGTCGTTCCGGTGCAAACGTCCTCGTAGGTGGGGTTNTCCAAGGTGCCGCCGCAGTACCCCACCGCGGCATCATTCACACCGGGAACCTTTCGGAACGCCACCTCAACGCCCCAGAAACAGCCTGCTCCGAAAGTTGCCAATGCCATGGGGGCGCGTCCTCTTTCTGTTCGAGTGTTTTTGTTGNCGCTGGCACGGATTGGAATCGCTCGTGCGTACCGGGTAGCATCAGCATCATGGTGGCAGAGGGCAAGTCCCGGCCGGAAGATTCTCGAAGGAGCAGGGCAGATGAAATTGCGGAACGGTTTGACGGTTGCGGGTCTCGTGGTGGCGACGATTCTCATGGTGGGTGGACTCGGTCTCGAGACGGGTACCGCCCAGGACCAGCCCAAGGCTCCCAGGCCCCAATACGACTTTGAGAAAGAGTCCATTCCCGGGGCGACGGTCGACGAGCCCGTGCTCAAGGAGTTTTCCCTCTCCAAGGCCGCCGCTTACATCGAGGCCGGTAACAAGCTGTGGTGGAAGAAGCGGAAGTGTGTGGCCTGTCACACCACGGGGGTTTTCGGTGTGATGCGGCCGTCGCTGTCGTCGTATCTCGGCAAGCCCGGTCCGGCTCTCCGCAAATTCCTGGTCGCCGATNTGGCCAAGATGAAGCAGCAAAAGATCGAGAAGCTTCGCACCGGAGTCCGGCCGACCCAGATGGCCTACTTGGCCGGAGCGTTGGCCGAATGGGACAAGCACGTCACTGGCAAACTGTCACCCGAAACCGACGAAGCCCTGCGGCTGCTGCTGTCGCTGCAGTCCGACGACGGCTCATTCAACAACATCGGGTGTTGGCCTCCCTTTGAGTCCAGTGCCTACCACGGCACCACGGTGGCCGCCAAGGCGCTGGAATCGGCTCCCGGATGGCTGGGTGGGCTGAAGGACAGCGACTTGATGGCGCGGGTTGCCAAGACACACAACTATCTCAAGACCACCAAGCCACCTCACGATTACGGCAAGCTGCTGTTGTTGTGGACCTCGGCCCGGGTGCCCGGACTCGTCGACGCCAAGCAGAAACAGGAACTGATCGACCTGGTGCTGAAGCACCAGCAAGCCGACGGAGGCTGGTCGATCCGGACGTTCGCGACACCCGAGACCTGGGGAGATGGCAGCCGGGCGGAGAAGTTGAAGTCCGAAAAGGATTTCAAGAATCCTCCCAGTGATGGGCATCAGACTGGCCTGGTGCTGCTGGTTCTTCGAGAGGCCGGAATGGCGGCCAAGGACAAGCGGATCCAGCGAGGTGTGAACTGGCTGTTGAAGAACCAGCGACAATCCGGTCGCTGGTGGACCCGGTCGCTGAACAAAGACACCTACCACTACATCACCTTCAGTGGCAGTTGCTANCCGCTGCTGGCGTTGGGGAAATGTGGCGTGTTGCCGACAAAGATCCAGGTCAGCAAAGCTCCCTAGAGTCGCGCGAATTGATCGTGGATTGACGGCGGCCATTCGTGNACCTGTCAACGGGATCCTCGTTCGCACCGCCACCGTGCGCAAAATGAAGAGGACTCTGAAATGGCGACAAGTTCNCCGGGAGCGGTGTGGCTCCCGTTCCGACACCGCGGGGCCTGGACTCTGCTGACTGCGTTGTTGTTGGCCGCGGCACACGACGGTGCAGTGGTAGGAGACGCGGAGGCCGCCGGGCCCGACGACAGAATTCCTGATATCGGTTCGCGACGCGAATTGATGATTGACGGATTCCTGGTCGATCGGCTGAAAGGCCAGGCCCGGTTGAGACTTCACAATCCGGTCCGCCGCGAGATCTCAGTGGTCCACAATGCGGCCTGGGAGGGGAACGGGTGCAACTACCACACGGTGTTTTATGACGAGGGCTTCCGCGAGACCGGTCGGTACCGGATGTACTATCACGCCTGGCACATCCCCTCGGATGGCAACCAGTCTCATCCGTTGAGGATTGCTTATGCCGAGAGCAAGGATGGGATTCGCTGGGTGAAACCCAACCTGGGNTTGTTCGAACACGGCGGTTCGAAACAGAACAACATCGTGTTGGCCGAGATCAACGGCAAGGAACCGCATGACTTCTCGGTTTTCAAGGACTCGAACCCCAGGGTGAAACCGGGCGAGGAATACAAGGCGGTTGGTTTCGGGCGGAATCCGCGCGGACTGTATGCATTCAAGTCGCCTGATGGCATCCACTGGACGCCGATGAACGGCTCGAAACCGGTCATGACCGGCCATGCCTTCGACACGCAGAACCTCGCGTTCTGGGATCCTCGTGTCGGGAAATACCGCAGTTTTGTCCGGGATTTCGATGGAAAGATTCGCGGTGTCCGGACGGCCACCTCCGACGACCTGGTGCACTGGAGCCAGAGGGACTGGCTGCAATATCCGGGTGCTCCGGTCGAACAACTCTACACCAANCAGGTGAGTCCCTATTACCGGGCACCGCACCTGTTGATCGGGTTCCCGGCCCGCTACGTCGACCGTGGCTGGGTGCCCAGCACCCGCCGATTGCCATCACTGAAGTTGCGGGAGCAGCGGTCCCGGACGAACAAGCGGTACGGATCGGCNGTGACCGACACCATCCTGATGACGAGCCGTGATGGTCGGAACTTTCACAGATGGAACCAGGCCTTCCTGCGGCCAGGTTTGAGGACTCGCCACAACTGGGCCTATGGCGACAACTACATGGCCTGGCAGATGGTGGANACAGATTCTCCCGAGGACGACAGCCCCCGGGAACTGTCGCTGTACGCCACGGAGAGTTATTTCACGGGGAAGACGTCGAGGTTGCGTCGGTACACGTTGAGAATCGACGGATTTGCCTCGCTGTTCGCACCCCGGGAGGGCGGCGAATTGGTCACGCGGGCGTTCCGCTTTCGTGGTGATCGGNTGGCGGTCAATGTGGCGACATCAGCAGCTGGATCCGTGCGGGTCGAAATACAGGACGCCACGGGAAAGCCCATCCCGGGATACACCCTTGCCGAATCTCACGAGATTTTTGGCGACGCGCTGGAGCACCCGGTCGAGTGGAAATCGACATCGAGTGTGAGCCGGTTGTCGGGGANGCCCATTCGTCTTCGGTTCGTGGTCCGGGAGGCGGACCTGTACGCGTTGAAATTCTCGGATGCGGACTCCTCATCGTCGCCGTCAACATCCCGGATCTCCGGGGACCTGGAAGAGCGATGCCTGAAGATCTTGAAGGCGGGATTGCACGGAGAGGATTTCTGGCCTGCGATTCACGCAGCCGAGGGGCTCACCCTGGGGCAACAGCAGAAAACCGTAATCAATTTCCTGTCTCCAAAACTCGACCAGGAATCCGACCTGCAAAAACGNTGTGGCCTGGCACGGGAGTTGGTCCGCGCGGGGGATCGGAAGCACGTCGCCGAGATGATCCGGATTCTTGAGCACAAGGATTCTCACGGCCATGTCCACGCTGCAGAAAGTCTCTACAAGGTGCACGGGTGTGGGGACGGTCGCGCATTGGAGCGAGCATGGAAGACGAGCGACAACATGATCTTGCGGCTGATGGCTGCGGCCGCGCTGACGAGATCGGGACGCGGTGATGCGCTGGGATTCGTGCGCCAACAATTGGCCAACCCGGATCACAAGATCGCGAGAATTGCCGCGTGGATTGTCGCCAGGGTTGGTGATCAGACGGACGTGGCCAGGCTGCGACGAACCGCCGGGCCGATCCGGGATCCTCTGAGCCGTTGTTATTTTGATCATGCGTTGGCTCTGCTGGGTGACGCTGCCGGACGTCGGAGTTTGATCCAGAACCTGGAATCAGATCGTCCGGATATTCGCACCTACGCCGCTGTATTCGCCGGTGAAGCCAGGATGGTCGAAGCCGTTCCGGTCCTGGTGAACTTGCTGGATGATCCACATCCCGATGCTCGGTTGCGTTCGGCACAGGCGCTGCTGGAACTGTCCCGCCCCGAGCCCGCATCCCGGTTCCTGATCCGTAGAGATCCGGGTGACGAGCAGACTGGCCGTCCGGTTTCGGTCCGGGTCGACAATGCTCACCTGGTTCATTCCGCGCAACTGATGCCGAAGAATGGGGACGCTGACACGGCCGCCCAGGCACGGTCCGTGTTGCAACAACTCGATGAATTGCTGATGGGATACCGGACACCAAGAAGCCAACTGGTGAAGTTGAACGTCTACGTGGCCAGTTCGCGGGTTCGCCAGGTGGTCGACGAAACGCTGGAGGCCTGGCTGCCGGTTGGGTGTCGTCCTGCCGTGGCCCATGTCGAGACGACGCTGGCCGATCCGAAAGCACGGGTTGCCGTTGATGCCGTGTTTCCTGCTCACCGGGTTGGAGCTTCGACCGGAGTGGAGTATCGGTTTCGCGTCGGAGANGAGGGCACGCCGCGGTTTGCTCTCTCGAGTGTTTTGCCACGCGGGGAGGTGGTCTACGTTTCCGGCCAGGCCCGTCCCGGTTCACTGCAGGTGGCGACAACCGGGACGATCCGGGGACTTCTGGCCACGCTGGACTTCATGACGGTCCGCAGGCAGGACATTGTCCAGATCAAGTGTTTCACCGACCCCATGAAACAGGCCGGGATGGTTCTCGAGGCCATCGCCGCCGAGTTTCCCGAGGGACTGGTTCCTCCGGTGACCCTGGTGGAGTGGAAAAGTGGGATGCTGCCGATCGAGATCGAAGTGGTGGCCTGGAGGCCGGGGCGGAAGTCAAAAGAGAGTCTGAGTGTCTCGACTCCACCGGGACTGTCATCCTCGCCCGTCTTCAGTCGTGTCTCGACAATTCATGGTCAGAACCGGATCTACGTGTCTGGCCTGTATTCCCGCGATCAGCAACCGGATCGGCCACAGGTGAAATCGGTGTTTGACCAGTTGAAGTCCAGCCTGGGGTTTCATCATTCGGATTTCCGCCACCTCGCCAAGGCGACCTACTACGTGACCACGCCAGGTTCCAGCGGAGAATTGAACCGCCTGAGGCCGTCTCTTTACGATCCCCAACGCCCTCCGGCGGCGTCCAAGGCGATGGTCAGCGGCGTCGGGTTCGAGGGCCGGACCATTCTGATCGATATGATTGCCACCGGACCCGATTTGCCGTGAATTGAATTGCCCTGATCCGAGTTGCCTCATGAAACGCACACTCGCTCCATTGGCATCTTTGCACATCTTGCCAGGCAATGTGATGAACCGGTTCGTGGTCCTGTGTGGTTTCTGGGTGGCNGGTTTCNGCGGCGTGATCGACGCTGGTGCANCCGATCAGNCCGGGCCAAAACCNCCGTTGCCATTGTCTCCCGCTGCGAGTGNTCGAAAACTCCGGCTGCCCGAGGGGTTTCGCATCGAGTTGGTCGCGAGCGAACCGGTTGTCGTCGAACCCTCATGTGTTGCCTTCGACGCTCGTGGACGGATGTTCGTCGGAGAGATTCACGGGTTCAATCTCGAAGGCGAGATTGATGTGACGGAATTGAANAAGTCGGGCACGGTCGATCGATCGGTCCGTCGCATTCGCTGGGAACGCATCGGTGGCCGAATTGCCGAACAGGCGAAACGGGGACAATTTGGTACGGTCAAACTGCTGGTCGATTCCGACGGTGACGGCCGGATGGACACGGCACAGGTGTGGGCCGATCGGTTGCCTCCGTGTTATGGACTATTGCCATCGGGGGATGGTTTGGTGGTTGTGTGTGCTCCGGACATCCTGTTCCTGGCCGATCGNGACGGTGATGGCCGTGCCGAAGTTCGCAAGACCCTGTTGACCGGGTTCCGACGCGAGTTCATTGAACGTGGGATCAACAACCCGCGGTGGGGACTCGACAACTGGATTTACGTGGGGTCGGGTGGTGATGGAGGGACAATCCGTNGCCCCAAGCTGAAGGCACCTGTCACGTTGGGACGGACCGACTTTCGCATCAAGCCCGACGGGTCGGCGATCGAGCCAGTGACCGGAACCGTACGGACCTTCGGCTGGGGGATGAATGCGATCGGCGATCGTTTCACGACGGCTGGCGGTACGCCGGTGTCGGCCAACTTGCCGCTGCCGTACCGTTACCTGGGACGCAATCCCTTTGTGGCCTCTCCGGCGGTGGCCTATACCGCATCCAACTACAACCGCGTGTTTGGCATCAGTCCGCCCCACCCGTGGCGGGTGGTTCGCGGGCAAGATCCCAACTGGGTCAAGTTCTACGGTCAACGGGAAACCTCCGGGGGGTTTTTCACCAGTGGTTGTGGCACCGAGATTTACCAGGGCCGCCTGTTCCCTCGTGAAATGGTTGGCCAGTTGTTCTGTTGCGAACCGTCCAACAACGTGATTCATCGCAGCGCCCTGACTCTTGATGGTTCGGTTTACCGGGCCCGTCGGACGGCAAACGAGTCCCGTTCGGAATTCCTGGCCTCGGGCGATCCCTGGTTCCGTCCGGTGAACCTGCGGGTTGGACCCGACGGTGCGATGTACATCGTCGACATGTATCGGGAGATTGTCGAAGACTATTCGGCGATCCCCCGCTTTCTCCAGCAACGTTACGGCTTGTCCGGTGGTCGAAAGCGAGGCCGCATCTGGCGGCTGATTCCCAGCAAAGCCCGGTTGCGACCCGTGGTCGAGTGGCAGGGAGCGTCCAACGCGGTCCTGCTGGCAGCGCTGGCAGACGACAACGCCTGGCGACGATTCACGGCTCAGCGGCTGTTGATTGACCGTGGTGGCCGTGCGGCCGTGGACGGGTTGACGGAAATGGTCCGCCACGACCGGTCCGCGGTGGGACGCTTGCACGCGCTCTCTACTCTCGAGGGGCTGGGGGCACTTCGTCCGCAGGAAATTGCTGTGGCCCTGAACGATGCGCATTCCGGTGTGCAATTGCACGCGCTGCAACTCTCCGAACGCGTGTTGCCCGACAACGCCGAAACCGTTGCGCGGCTGATGCGGTTGGCGGAATCGGCGGAATCGCGTGTTCGCTTGCAGGTGGTGCTGACTCTGGGTGAGTCGAAAAATTCCGCGGCGGATTCCTCGCTGCTGGAATTTGCCCGCCGCTTTGGCCACGAGCGATGGATGTCGGCAGCGATTCTTTCGGGATCCCGTGACCGGGCCGGACGATTGCTGGCCGGTCTACTTGCCGGGATGACATTGGAAAAAGGAGGGCGTGAATTGATCGGGCCCCTGGCGGCGACTCTTGGTGGACGCCGCCGCGCAACAGAGTGGATTCCTGTTCTGGAAGAGGTGGTTTCTCACGACGTGGCCGTCAAGACGGCATGCCTGGAAGGGCTGGTGTCCGGGCTGGCAGGCAACGAGGTGAAGTTGAACGGCGTCGAGCCAATCTGGCCGGCATTGTCTCGCCTGGTAGCCGATCGCTCTCCACCGATTCGACACCTGGCGATCCGGCTGGCATCGCGGCTGGGTTTCGGGGGCCGGCCGGAGATTCGTCGAGAGATGAAACTCGCGATGGTTCGTGCACAGGACCTCGGTGTTGCGATTCCCGATCGGGCTGCTGCGGTCCGGCTGTTGGGCTTTGCGTCGTACGATCAGGCTGCAGTCACGTTCAGGAAACTGTTGAATCCGGGGCAGCCACTGGACCTGCAATTGGCGGCTGTTGATGCGATGAACGCATTGGCGGACCGAAAGGCCGTTCCGGCGATGCTGGCCGGATGGAGCGGTTACACGCCACGGTTGCGGAAAAAAGTGCTCGATGCAGTGATGGCACGTGAAGACCGATTGGTGGTACTGGTCGATGCACTGGAAAAGAAAACGGTCGCCATCGCCCAGATCGATGCGTCGCGACGCGAGCGATTGATGGCGGCACGGGACGAGACGGTGTCGGCACGGGCCCGACGCCTGTTCGCCGCGAGGCCCCTGGAGGCGGAATTGCGGTCCCGGGTCGTTCGTTACCAGAAGGCCCTGAAAGGGAAACGGAACCTGCGACGGGGGCGAGAGGTGTTTGCCCGTCACTGCCTGGCCTGTCACAGACTCAAGAAAGAAGGGCATGCCGTCGGTCCCGATCTTGCCGGTGTGATCAAGAAACCCGACGAAGCGATCCTGCTGGAATTCCTGAATCCCAGTGCAACGATCGAGCCGGCTTTTCAGAGCTACACGGTTGTGACCGCCGCGGGACGGATTTACACGGGAACCCTGGCTGCCGAATCGGCCACCAGCCTGACGTTGCGGAGGGAAAAGGGACTGACCGACACGGTGCTGAGGAAGGAGATCGAGTCGGTGAAGGCCTCGGCGGTTTCGTTGATGCCGTCCAACCTCTTCGAGAAGATCAGCCCTGCCGAGATCGCTGACGCCATCGCCTACCTGAGACACGCGCTGAAGCAGCCGTAGTGTGATTCCGGAACACAACCGGTGGCTTCATCGCTAAGGGCGTTTCAAGGGGACCCGGGCCAGGAACAGTTCGGCGGCGTCCTTCAATCGCGTGGCCCCGCTGTACTCGTGGGCGGACCGGTGGTAGACGACCAGCATCTCGTTGCCGACTTGGACCGCGGTCGCATAGGAACTGTCGTGGTTGCCCTGGAGTGGGCCAAGACGACAGTACGGGGTCAATTCTCCATCCTGGAAGGTGAACACCATCGTGGCCTGGCTGACCTTGCTGGCGACGTTCACACGCAGTGTTGATGGGGGCACCGGGGGCGTGTAGCGGAGTTCGCGAGAGATCAGGTAGGTGACACCGGCAAACGTGTAGGCCGACTGGCCGGAAAGATGGTGTCCGGCCGGACGCTGTGTCCACCTGGTGTAAGGAGGGGCAGACTCCATCAGGAAACCGCCGACGGTCACCTGGCTGCGGAGAAAACCCACCAGGCGGTTTCCGTCCAGGAAATGCAGGGTGGTTTCACTTTCTCCCTGACCGGCTCGAATGGTCGAGGCCAGTTTCCAGTCGATTCCATCGGTCGATGTGACCAGGTCGGCGTGGCGGCGGTTGTTGGGACCGGGACGATGGGCCGCCGCGTAAAACTTTCCACCGTGGGCGAGAGGTTTCCAGAGAATGAAACCGTTCTTGTAGACCGGCTGCGGCTTGCTCCAGTGTCGTCCGTCGTCGGTATGATTTGCGAAGACACGGAATCCCGCGTCGCGGCTGTTGGTGTACAGGAACAGCCGTTTCGGGGTGGCCAGCAGTTGGGGATCACGGTCGTCTCCCTGGACGTCCTGCCGCATCACTTCGGTCCAGGTTTTCGTGTCACTGGAGCGCAGGACGACGATGTCACCATCGGTGGAACCATGTCCGGTCCCGCTCCGAAAACACAGCCAGTAGTCGCGTTTCCATTTCGTGAAAGCGGCAAATGCATTGTGTCGGCCGTTGGAGACCACGCGTTTCACGCTGAGAGGCTGGACCAGTTTTGGAGTGTCATCGGCTCCTGTCGCGATGTCCGGGAGTTGGCCGGCCAGCAGCGTGCCACCGATCAACAGTGGGATGAGTTGGTGCGCGATGTTTCGCAAAACAGATCTCCTGGTGGTGGTGATGCCGATACGATCGTCGTAGTTTGTCATGGTTCATTCAAGTACCCCGGGAGACATCCGTGTTCACGATAGCCGAGTCCTTTCGCCTGAAACCGGGCTGTTATGACGAATACAAGCGGGCCCACGATGAACTCTGGCCGGATATCGGCCAGAGCATGGCCGAGCACGAGGTGAGCATGGCTATTTACCTCCGGGGCGATCGCTTGTTCTTGCATGGCGTGGCACCAAGTCGTGCCCACTGGGACCGGATGCGGGAGTATCCCGGGTTGCCCAAGTGGCACGCCTACATGGCCACCCTGATGCTGACCGACGATGACGGGCACACTGTCGTTGAAGAACTGGAAGAAGCGTTCGTTTTCGGGATTTTCGCCGAATAGCCAAGACCTGGTCGACCACTACGGCCGGTGACAGATGGTCATTTCTGCGAACCCGGCCAGTTTTTGGGCAGCGTGAGTGACCAGACCTCGCTGCTGAGCGGTTTGGCGTGACCACCGGCGATCCAGAGCGTGTCCCGCATCACGTAGGCCGACAATTCGTGGCGTTCCTTCCACGTGGTCTTGGCTTTGTATTCCGTCCAGGTCTTCCCGTCCCGGGAGTACCAGGCATCTCCCCAGTTTTTCGATGGAGTGTTGGACCATCCTCCGAGCACCCACATGTGGCCGCGGTAGACGACCGACGAGAACCACAATCGAGGATGCCACGGAGCCTTGTCACTCACGCGTTTCCAGTGAGTTCCATCGGTGGTGCTCCAGACGTCGTTGTGTGCCTTGTACTCGGGGACATAGTTGCCGCCGCCGAAAACAAACATGCGGTCGCCGAGCACCGCCGCCTGGTGGTATGCCCTGGGGGCCCACCCCGCGTTGTCGGTGGCCCGGGTCCAGCGTTTTCCATCCGCGGAGGACCAGACGTCGTTCTTGAGACTCTTGCTGTCGCCGAAGTAGTAGTTCTCGGTGCCACCCAGGATCCACATGCGGCCCTTGAATTCGACCAGGGCTGCGGCCAACCGGGGTGTCCATCCCGCGGACCGGGTGTCCTGGGTCCACGCCTTGCCGTCGGTCGATGACCAGACCTGGTTGCTGGCCGAATGGCCGGGCAGACGCCCGTTGTACCATCCTCCCATGAACCACATGCGATTCTTGAAGGTCAGGGACATTGACAGGTCACTGTGAATCCACGGAGCTTTTTCGGTGACCCGTGTCCAGGTTTTTCCATCGGCCGAAGACCAGACGTCCCGCGGGGGAGCCTCGAAGGAGTTCATCCAGCCGCCGAACAGCCAGAGCCGGTTCTTGAACACCAGTTCGCCCTGCGAGTCCCGGGCCGTCCAGCCGGCCTTTTGCGTCACGCGGACCCATGGCGGATGGACAGCGTCGGCCGCGAACATCGGAGATACGAGTGCCAGGCACGCGATCGACGTGCAAATGATCTGTTGCATGAGAAGAGTCGCTATTTCGAGACCTGTTTGACGAGCTTGTGGACAGAAGTGGCGATGCGTTTCTCGACATCACCGGCCCAGCGGTATGCCGGGCGGCCATACTCGTAGAGGCGGGCACCGCCCTCGTAACCACCCTCTTCCCAGACACGACGCGAGGGGATGTAAGAGATCATGTCATCGGCGTAGCCGCAGACCCATGTCCGTGGACCGAACTCGTTCTTGAACCGCAATGCAAAGTCGACAACTGTCTCGGCACCCATTCCGATCATCAGCGTGTCCTTGCCCAGTCGCCAGGCGTGAATCGGATAGGGATAGGTCGGCGAGAATTTCACACCGTTGTCCAATTTCCCCAGCAGCCGGGTGGCCCACCGTCGTTCGATCCTGTTGCTGCTCTTCTGGGCCTGGGTGAGCGTTTCACGGGTCACCAGTTTCTGGTACGCCAGCGGGACGTATTCAAAGGCGGTCTTCAAGCCGGGAGCAACGGGGCGCAGTGGCTTTTTCTTGAGAGCCTCTTCGACGCCGACCGCCAGCATGTGGCCGTATTTCTGACAGAGTTCGAGCTTGCGGCGGGGCAGGGGGTTCTGGTCGCCTCCGCACGTGTTGACAAACATCGCCAGCGCGCCGGGATGGTTTTTCTCGATTTCCACCTGTGCGTACCCGGGATAATCACCGCACCACTTGGTGAAACTCAGCGTCGTCGGGTGACAGGCGTACCCAAACAGAATGGCCCGCAGGTTGTCATCTTTGCCGGTGACCGTCATCACGGGGACGGTGTGATCAACCGGGCCGACCAGGGCTTTTCCGGCAGCCAACAGGGCTGGCACATCGGCCTCGCGATTGTTTCTCCGGTTCACCGCGAAGGTCGATCGGCCCTGGCCGGTGTGAATCGTTGCCGGTTGCAGGTCGGCCAGGGCACGACCAATCAGGTCGACGCTGACAATGACCATCCGGTCGGTGTATTTCCGGACGAGTTCCTCCTGGGCTTCCTCGACCTGGTAATAGTCGATCAGGTCTTCACCCAGCCTGGGGCCGCAGTGGTTGTGTGAGAAGGTGAACATGATCTGGTGTCGCTGCAGGCCGTGTTTCTTTTTCACCTGCTTGAAGACCCTGTCGCTCATTCCCTTGGGAACGCCCTGGAAGTCACTGGTGATCAACACGACCTGGTGGCCGGCCCCGTCGTCCAGGGCCAGTGCCTTCATCCACAACGGGTGCAGTGTCTCGGTGGCGACCCGCTTGCTGCCGTAACCAGCCAGCCAGACATCGGTCCGGGGAGTCAGTTCCGCCTTGGACAACCCGGCTTTCCAGCCAGCCTGCAGCGATGCCGTCGGGGTGAGCAACAAGGCTCCGGCGATCGCCATCACCGCGATGAGGCGGAGACTCGTTCGTGAGCGGCAAAAGAATGGTCCAGAAATGGCCTGGCAACAACTGGTGGAACTCATCGGTACGCTCCCGCTTCCATCGGGGTGAGGATAATCTGGGTTTCACCGAAAGCGTGGTGGTTCTCCTTGCGGATGTTCCACGGGATGGCAATCGGCCAGCAACGATAATACGAGGAAACGGTAGAGATGGCACATTCAACGTCACACGGATTCAGTCGCCGACAAGTATTGACCGGAGCAGCCGGGCTCGCGGCGGTCGCAGCAGGCGGGGGCACGGTTCCGGAAACTCGGGCCGCTGACACCAAAATTGCCAGGCCAGAGCCGGACCAACTTCACTTTGCAAACCTCAATCAACCGCAACGGTACCAGTACACCCGGACCAGCGACCTGGCGGGGAGACGCCGATTCGCGTTCCTGGACACCCGGCAAATCCGTGAGATTGCAGGAGCCGAACTCCGGTTTCATCCCGCTGAGAAGCATGGCGATCCGGTTCTCGAGTGCGATTCCTCACTGGAGACCGGAGTGCTGCTCTATGGGAGTGTGCTGCATGACGGGCAGCGGTTCCGCATGTGGTACCAGCCGATCGCCAAAAAAAACGGGTCAGGCAATCCGTACGACGTTGCCTATGCCGAGAGCAGCGATGGGATTCATTGGCGGCGCCCGAAACTGGGCGTGGTGGCACGGAATGGGTCGACAAAGAACAACCTGGTCAACATGCGAGGGCACGGGCCGAGCGTGATGGATCTGGGACCGGACGCTCCTCCTGAAAGGCGTTACCTGGGCATTGCAGTCGGGTTTGCTCCGATCCTGGGGGTCCCCGAGGCGCTGGATCATCCCCAGACCCGAAGGCATCACGGGTACTGGATGTATTACTCGGCCGATGGCTTCCGTTGGCATCTCTACGAACGCCCCGGTTGTGGCATCTTTCACCACATGTCCGACACGGCCTGTTTTGTTCACGATCGGTATCGTGGACGGATCCTGGGCAGCGTGAAATTGGAGCCCCGTGTGCGGCTCTTTGACCGTCGCAGTGTGACAATCGCCTCGGCCCCGACTGACGCTCTGACCAACTGGTCCGCGCCACGACTGGCCCTGTACCCGGACGAATTGGACGATCGAATGGCCGTGGAACGGGGGGCACGGTTCTTGGAGTTCTACGGCATGGGCATGTTGCCGACCCGGGACCTGTTGATCGGATTTCCTGAGACCTACTGGGTGGAAGGGGGATTGCATCCGTCTCAGGTGGCGGGCGTGAGATTGGGATGGGAGGGCAAGTGCGAAATCCAGATGGCCTACAGTTACGATGGCCATGCTTGGCATCGGTCACTCGGTCGCAAGCCACTGATCGGGTTGGGTAAGACCGGGGACTGGGACGCCGGTTTTCTGACAATGCAGGGGTCGGCTGTCGAGGTCAATGGAATGACCCATCTCTACTACAGTGCGTGTCCGGGTGGACACGCCTTTCCACCGGGACAGAACACTCGCAAGATTGGACTGGCCACGGTTCGCCAGGACCGGTTTGCGTCGATCGGATCAGATGGCCGTGGGATGGTCGAGGTGTTTCACGGTCATCGGTCGGGTGCTGGCCTGGCTGTCAATTCTCAGAGCCGGGACGGTGGCGAGTTGAGAGTGGAGGTCCGACGCCCGAAAGGGAAACACAGCGAGCCGATTGTCGGTTTTGAGGCAGCCGACTGTCGGCCGATTCGCGGCGACGGAATCCGTCAGTCGGTTGCGTGGAAGAATCGGACATGGCGGGATTTGCCGGCTGGCGAGAACCTGGTGCTGAGGTTCCAACTGGTCAATTCGGACGTGTTTGCGTACGAGGTGAAGTCCTAGCCGACGGTTCGAGCCTGGGCGATGTCAGCAACCGATCGGCGATGGCGTCGGCCAGCATCCGGTTGCCCTGTTGGTTGTAGTGGCAACAGTCGTCGATATAGATCGGCTGAGGTGTGTTTGCGAAGAGCATCGTCAGGTCGAGAAAATCGACCCCCGTGGCCACCAGTTCACGACCCGTGGATTTCAGCCTGGGGTAACCACCAATGACTCCCGGGCGGTACTTGTGTTCAAGTGTGATTGCGGTCTTCCGCTCGGCGTCACCCATCGGCTTGGATCCCTCGAGGTACTGGTTGGGTTGCAGAACGTGCAGGTACCGCATGTCGTTGGCCTGGCAGAGCCTGTCGAGTTGCCGGGAACTGCGTTCCCACAGCGCGACCATGTCATCGTACATCTGGTCGGAGCCCTTGTAGGTGTTGGCCGGACCCGTGTGCATATAAACGCTGGCCTTGTTGAGCCACTGCGAAGTGATGATCGACAGGTCGTGGTCCAGTTGCTTGCGGTACCAGTTGTCGCGGGTTCTCCAGATGAATCCCAGCAACGGCGAGTATCGCAGGGGGCTGTCGACAAATCGGTTGGCCCAGTGTCGCCGATTCAGCCGAAGTGACGCATGGTGATAGAGCGTGTGGACGATCTCGGATCGGGGCAACGCCCGGACACGTTCATGCCAACCACGTGGGTAGGCCACGTGAACCTGCTTGGGGTGGTTTTCGGCGGGGTGCAATGCGACCTCATTGAACCCGTCGATGTTGATGACGATGTCGAATTCGGCACCCAGGGAGAGGATCCAGGCCATGGTCATCAATTGCTGCGGTTGCTTGTAACCGGAGATGGCCAGCGACACGATCTCGATCTCCCGATCTTGGAACCGGGGGGCCTGGGCGAGGCGAGATCCAAGTTGGTCTCGGCCGTGCATCGAGAAGTACCAGGCAACCGAACCACCGACTATGGCCACCCGCAGACGGTCCGGCGAACGGGGAGATAATGGTTGTCCGTGGTCGAGGAAACCCAGTTGATTGATCGGGAAACGGGTCTTTGCGAGCGAGACACCTCCATCTGTGTCGGGGTTGAGGACCCAGCCAAGATGGGGGTGCAGTACCTCGTCGAGAGGTGGTGGGGAATTGCGTGCGAATCCGGCTGCACGATCACGCTGGTCGGCGTGCAACGTGCTGAAGTCGAGTCGCCCGTCGACCACGGCCAATCCGATCAGTCCTGTCAATTCGCAGACCGCCAGCACAAGGAGTCCGGTGGCAGATGCCAGCAGCATCTGTTTTTTTCGCGAACGCCTGCGACGAGGTGCGGTTGGGGATTCGTTTTCCATTGTGTGGCTGCTTCAGCACTTGGCCGTCTTGCGTTTGTTTTCCAGCCGACCGGTGGTTTCGGCCTTGTCAATGTACTCGGTCGTCAGCGGCACCTTGCAGGCTGTGTCGCCCACGTGGACCGGGACCTTGCCAATCTTCGTTGTTGCGGCCTTGGCCGCTTTCAGACAGGGTTCGACAAAGAGCCCCACGGAAATCACAAACCCATTCATCGAACAACTCGCCCGGTTCTGGGCTCCGTCGATCTCGGCGACGACGTGTTTGAGCAGAGACCGGATTTCTCCCCGGACGTGCGGTCGTGATTCGAGTCCGGACCGGAGGCCTGCACGACACGTCGCAGCCAGTCTCGCAGGGCTCCACGGGCCGCTGAGGGTCTCAACGACCAACTGTCGTTGTGGTTTCGAAAACCCGTTGACTGGAAAGTGAATTTCCCATCGATGTTGGTTTCACCCAGGTATTGTCGTGTCGCGTCCAGGTTCCTGGCTCGGTTTCCGGAGTCCTCCTGGCAGATGAACTGGGGGCGATGTCCGAGTCGCTTGAGCCGGGCCAGGGCGGATTGACGATCGGCTCCTGGATACCCCCATTTCTCGAAGACACCGTCGTAGTGACTGTAGGGGATCATGGCCGTCCAGAGCCGGGCGATCTCCTTGTCGTAGAGACCGATGTAGTTGCAAGCGATGGCGCCTCGAGAAAAACCGGCAAGAATGATCCTGTCGGGATCACCGCCGTGGCGACGGCACAATTCGGGGACGGCCTGCTTGATGTAACGAATCGTCGGTTGTGGGTCGTACCCGGGTTGCTTGCCCCACCAACGGGTTGCGATCCTGGTGCCGGTGTCGTCGACAAATGGCAGGCAGATCCAGATGAACTGCTTGCCGCCCGAGATTCCGTAGCCCAGCTTGCTCCCCTCGGGGTACCCGGTGCTGACATCACCAAACCCGTTGCGGTAGGGGCCATTGCCGGCCAGTTCGACGATCACGGGGTGTTGCTTGTCACGTTTCCAGTCGGTTGGCAGCCAGGTCACATGATAGAGATGGGTTGTTTCGTATCCGGTGAGCACTTCCTTGACCCGCTTGCCGGGACCGGCGGAGCCGGTTGAGAGCTTGGGAAGTGTGAGATCCGGGGGGACAGACGAGATGTCCGGTGGTGCAGCGACAACCGCGGAGAGGGGAAGCGTGGACATGGTCACAAGGGCGATCAGGACCCGGTGTGGATGTGTGAGAGAACGCGGTTGCTGAGTTGTTGAGACCATCGGTGTACCAGGTGACGAGACGGGCCAGCGATGATGAGCATTGGGCCAGGATGTTCTCTATCATCCGTCTGTGCGAGAGACTGTCCAGTGGTCGCGGTGGCGTGAGAGGAGTGCACTTGTGCGTGGGCCTGGTTCTCCCTGGAATGGGTTCCTGTTTTTGATGGCCGGCCTGCTGGGGATTCCGTGGTGCGTGGGCTCCGCCTTCGCGCGGGAAGGGACGAGTGATGGAACCGGTGTCGCCAAGTCTCCAGTGGTCGTCTCCTCGTTTGCCGTCGATGTTTCGCCGCCGTTGAACCAACCGGTGGGACTCGGGTTCATTCCTGCAGCCCGCACCAGGGAACATCCGTTGCTGGCCAAGGGCATCGTGCTTCGTGGCTCGGGAAAGCCGGTGGTCCTGTGTGCCATTGACTGGATGGAATTCCATAACGATGCGTTTTCCCTGTTGCAGGCCCGGATCGCCGAGGCGGCCGAGACAGTTCCGTCCCGAGTCAGCCTGCATTGCCTGCACCAGCACACGGCTCCTGCGCTGGATCCCAATGCCCAGATGCTGATGCTGCCGGTCGACAGTCCGAGACGGATTGCTACGGCGGCTTATCTCAAGTCTGTGGCCGATCGGATCGCCCTCGCTGTTCGGTCGGCCCTGCCAAGGTCTCGGCGGGTGACGCATGTCGGGACCAGCCAGGCCCGGATTGAACGGATGGCCTCCAGTCGACGGTTGTTGCAGAAGGACGGGTCGATCGCCGCCCGGATGAGCAGCACCAAGGATCCGAAATTGCGGTCGCTGCCGGAAGGTCGGATCGATCCGTGGCTCAAGACGGTCACGTTGTCCGCTGGCGAGCAAGCCGTCGTGCAATTGCATTATTACGCGACTCATCCACAGAGCTTCTATGGAGATCGGCGTCTGACCTACGACGTTCCGGGGATCGTCCGGGAACGGTTGCAGAAAGACACAGGCGTGTTCCAGGTCTATTTCACGGGATGTGGGGGTGATGTCGCTTTCGGCAAGTACAACGACGGGACAGCAGCGGCCAGGGACCGGTTGGTCGAACGGCTTGATCGAGGGATGCGTCAATCAGTCAAAGCGGTCAAACGGTACAAGGTGGAGGGTTTCGCCTGGAAGAGCGTGCCGGTGCGTTTCGGCAGACGGCGTGAACCGACGTTTTCCAACGCGTACTGTCGACAGGTGTTGTCCAATCCCATGTCGAGCGAATCACAGAGGCTCAAGGCGGCCATCACCCTGGCTTGGAATCAACGAGTGGACGATGGAGACAGCGTGTTGCTGTATCGACTGGCAATCGGGCCGGTTCAGGTCGTGCATCTGCCGGGCGAGCCGTTTGTCGAATACCAATTGGCGGCCCAGGAAATGGCCCCGAAGTCCTTTGTCGCTGTCGCCGGTTTCGGGGATTGCGGGATGAGTTATATCGGTGGTGATCGGATCTTCACCGACCGGGGAGGATACGAGCAGAGTTGGGCGCTGGCCGGACCGTCCGAGGCCTTGTTGCTCAAGGCGATCGCCGGATTGTTGTCACGGAAACCGGAATCTGGTGATCGGTGACCGGTCCATGCTTGGTGCCGGAAGGCGTGGTGTTAGAATCGTCGTGTACAGTGTGTTGAGACGCTGTTCGGGGTGACGACCGCCGAGTCAAGGACAACGCGAGGTGTTGAGATGAATCACGGACACCGTGACGAGATTGGTTTTCGTACCGAACGGGTCAGTTCTCGCCAGTTGTGGGGTCAGGCGTGGGGGATTCTCTGGCCACAGCACTTCTGGATCACGTTGGGGATCTGCCTGGTTGGTTTTCTCGTGGCCGGTGCAGCGCCGATGGCGGTGCTGATGGGGCCGATGATGTGTGGGATGTTTATCTGCTTCTTCGCGATGATGCACAACGAGCGTCCAACTTTCGCGATGCTCTTCAAGGGATTCGACTTTTTTGTCGAGAGCTTGGTGGCCACGCTGGTCATGGTGGGGCTGTCTTTTGTGGTCATGATCCCGATCGGGATCCTGTTTTTTGTCGGAATGTTTGCCTCGGGGGTAGCGGCCGGAAACGGTGGCGAGGCGTTGAGCGGCGTGTTGATCCTGCTATCCATCCTTGGATACATGTTCGCGATCCTGGTGATGGTGTGTGTGTCGATGTTGTTCGTGTTCTCCTACCCGCTGATCGTCGACCACAATCTCGCGGGGTGGGAAGCGGTCAAGCTGAGTGCTCGTGCAGCCTGGGCCAACCTCGGGAACGTGTTCAGGTTGACGTTGCTCAACTGGCTCGTGTCGATGTTGGCCGCACTGCTGTGTTATTTGCCGGCCCTGCTGGTGCTGCCCGTTGCATTATTCACACAGGCACTTCTGTACCGACGCATTTTTCCCGGACCGGATTTCGCCACCGCTGAAGGTGAATCCCAGGCAGGTTCCGATTCGGGTGTGGGCGGTTATCCACTGGATGGCGGCATCTCTGAAACCGGCCCCGGTGCGGGAACACAGATCGACGAGTGGGAGTAGCCCCGGGTTGCTTTTGATTGTTCAAGGCCATTGGTGATGGCGTGCGTTTTGCGGGGAGTTGTTTGTTCATGTTGATTCGTTCTTTCCTGCTGCAGGTGTTGGTGTTGTTGGTCACCACGGTTGGAACGGCCCTGTCGGCCGAACGTCCCAACGTGTTGTTCATTTTCAGTGACGACCACGCTCCCCACGCAATCGGGGCTTACGGTGGGTGGCTGAAGTCGGTCAATCCGACCCCCAATATTGACCGGTTGGCCCGCCAGGGGATGCTGTTTCAGAACAGTTTCTGTACGAACTCGATCTGTGGTCCCAGTCGGGCCGTGATCCTGACGGGCAAGCACAGCCACCTGAATGGCTTCATGCGGAACGGCAACAAGTTCAACGGCTCGCAGCAGACATTCCCCAAGTTGCTGCAGCGGGTTGGCTACCAGACGGCGATGATTGGCAAGTGGCACCTCTCGTCGGATCCGCAGGGATTTGACCACTGGCAGATCCTTCCGGGCCAGGGTCAGTACTACAATCCCGACTTCAAGACCGTCGAGGGGCGGAAACGGATTGACGGTCATTGCACCGATCTCGTTACCGACATGGCACTGGACTGGCTCAAGAACCGGGAAGATTCGGACAAGCCGTTCATACTGATGTGTCAGCACAAGGCGCCGCATCGAACCTGGATGCCGGCCCTGAGGCACCTGTCGCTGTACAACGACATCAAGATCCCCGAGCCTCCCACGTTGTTTGATCGTTGGAAGGACAATGCCAGCCCCGCACGGCACCAGGAGATGGAGGTGGATGGTCACCTGAACATCGTCTATGACCTGTTCGGGCCGCCGGTCAACGGTTGGGATCCCAACAAGGGCCGGTCGGTCGACAAGTCGGGTTTCCGGAACCTGATGAAGATGACACCCGCACAACTGGCTGCTTGGAAAGCGGGGTTCGCCGATCAAAACGCGAAACTGGTTCGCGACGGGCTGACTGGCAAGAAGTTCGTTCGTTGGAAGTACCAGCGGTACATCCGCAACTACCTCAGGTGTGTCAAGGGAGTTGACGAGAGTGTCGGTCGACTCATGGAGTACCTGAAATCCTCGGGACTCGAGAAGAACACCATCGTGATCTATTCCTCCGACCAGGGTTTCTATCTCGGAGATCACGGGTGGTATGACAAGCGGTGGATGTACGACGAGTCGATGAAGATGCCGTTGATTGTTCGCTGGCCAGGAGTGACCCGGCCGGGGTCGATCAACACCGAACTTGTCCAGAATCTCGACTACGCTGAAACGTTTCTGGAAGTCGCCGGTGTCAAGGTGCCCGACGACATGCAGGGGCGTTCGCTCGTGCCGTTGCTCAAGGGAGAGTCACCCCGGTGGCGCGACTCGCTGTACTACCACTACTTCGAATTTCCCAGTTACCACATGGTGGCCAAGCACTACGGGATCCGGACGTCTCGCTACAAGTTGATTCGCTTTTACCAGTTTGACGAGTGGGAACTGTATGATCTGAAGAAGGATCCCGATGAGTTGAAGAATCTCTACGGGAAGCCAAAGTACGCCGATAGGATTGCCGAATTGAAGCAAGAACTGGAGAATCTGCGGACTCGCTATCGGGACAACTCGGACGTCAGTGTGATGCCGGCCGAGTGGCAGAAAAAATACCGCGTGGATCGCAACTGATGCTCGCATGCTGTTTGTGGTGGAGAAAATCGTGAAACGGCTGACCTGGTTGATACTGTTGGCATTCCCCGCTCTGGTCCTGGCGCAGGACGTTCCCGAACCTGCTGGCACTGCGGAGGTTGTTCCGACAACCGCCGTCGATGAAGCCTCCCAGGAGAGTGGTGCCGCACCACAAGAGGCTGGCGATGAGGCTGGCGATGAGGCTGGTCAGCCGGACGAGAATGAGGGAGAGGGCGGTGAGAACAACCCGGAGGACTTGATTGGCCTGTTGTGTTGTTGCGGATTCTGGAGTGTGATCCCGATTGTCCTGCTGATCATCTTCCTGGTGCGTCGCGCGAACGCAAAAAAACGGACCGAGACACTCTCGGGCGTGGCCGCTGAATTGAATCTCGAGTTTTCACCGGTCGGGGAAGAGTCCCTGAAGGTGCAACTGGGACAATTTCCGTTGTTGAACAAGGGCCGTAAGGGGCAGTTGACCAATGTCTGCGTTGGTGGAACCGACGAGGTGGAGTTACGGATCTTTGACTACCGCTATATCACGGGTTACGGCAAGAATCGGCGTGTCCATCGACAGACGGTTGTGGCAATGCAATCGGCCTTGTTGAACCTGCCTGAATTCCGCATGCGACCCGAGCGGATGTTTGACCGCGTCGGGCAGATGCTGGGGTTGCAGGATATCGATTTCGAAGAACACCTGGCGTTCTCGCAACAATTCGTACTGCAATCCGACATGGCCGAACAGACCCGCGAGTTCTTTGACAACGCGTTGCTGGACTTCTTTGCGGCACGTTCGGGTTGGTCATTCGAGACCCGATCTGGCTCGTTTATCGTCTACCGTCCCAAGAAACTTGTTGAACCGGCCGAATTCAAATCCGTCTTTGAAGATGGGTTCGGTTGTTTCACGGCGCTCCGAGAACGGCTCGAGCGGAGTTGATCACCGGACCGGCAGAATTCCGGGACGCGGGGTGGAACCGCCATCGGTTGCCACTGTGTCTCAGCGAAAGTTGATTCGGCAACCGGGAAAAGTCTTCTTCAGGTAAGCCACTCCCTCGTCGGTCACCTTCGTCTTGGACACGTCCAGGACCTGTAGTTTTTTCAGCGGCTCCAGGTGCTTGAGACCCTCGTCGGTGATGTTTGTCGTGGCCATCGTCAGGCCAATCAGGTTGACGAGTCCGTTGAGGTGGGCCAGCCCATCATCCGTGATGTTTGTGGTCGAGAGGCCCAGTCGTTCGAGTTTCGTTAAGTGCCTGATGTGTGTGAGTCCGGCATCGGTGATCCCTGTGTCAGCCAATGTCAGGCCCTGCAGAGACTTCATCTGCTTGAGGTATTTCAGGGCCTTGTCGGTCACTTGCGTGTCCTCCAGTGAAATTCCCTCGAGTTGGACCAGTCCTTGCAGGTGAGCCACGCCGGCGTCAGTGATGATCGTGTTGAACGTACAGTCAATGAGTTTCAGGTTGGTGAGTCCCTTGATGTGAGACAGCCCGTTGTCCCCGATCTCGGATCCCACGTAGAGAGTGTTCAGCTTGGTGAAGTGACGGGCGTGCACCATGTCGGCATCGGTGGTCCTGGTGTTGAACAGGCTCAACTCAGTGACGTCCCCTTTTTCGTCGACGACCAGGCCTGCATTTCTCGATTTGAAAACGGCGATGGCATCCTGCTGGCGGTTGTTGCATCCAGCCAGGCCCAGTCCAGCCAACGTCGCAATCAGGACCACGGCTGTGTTGATCCGGTTCATGAATCGTCTGTCCATGTCGGGGTGGAGCAATGAAGTGCCAGTTGACAAAGCTCGCGGTCGCGGCAGGTCGATTGGACCAGGCCCTCCCAACAGCAGTGGGCCGGACTCGTGAGACGGTGGGTGTTGCATGGGATGTCTTGGACCGTCTGGCGGGTTTCTGTTGTCCAGTCGGCAAAACCGAATGGGAGAGTGCGGAGAGCGATGATACCATGAGCCGCAGGGCCTGCCATGACGAGTTGATCGTGTGGTGGGGCCTGGGCATTGTGTGCAATTGTGGAAGACACCATGCGGCGTAACTGGCGATGGATGCTCCTGGTGGTGGGGCCACTGGCGCTGGGCTGTGGAGACAGTCCGCCGCCCACCGTGCCGCTGGTGCTCACCTCATTGCCTGATTCCGGGGTCGCGAAGATCGTCCTGTTCGTACCCGGTGCCAGTTGACCACGTGACTGACGTCCAAGGCTCGAACGAGCCTTTGCCGCCTTACCGTGCGTGAGGTCCCAGCCACCAGCGACCGTCAGTGTGCGAGATCGAACCGCGACGCTTTTTGTCGATGCGGCGTCTTGCGATCTGGATGTTCTGGTCAACGCGGCCGAAGAACTGGGCTACACGGTCACGGTGCGTTCCATCGAGCCGTTCACGGCCACTCCGCCGGGGTGAACCTGAGGCCGGTCGGTCACTTTTCCAGTGTCCCCGGTTCGGGCAGGCCGAGGGCGGCACTGGTGACCACGCGGCAATCCGGAAGCGTCCTTACCAACTTGGCGATACCCTCGTCGGTGGCCCTGGTGGTTTCCACGTACAGGATTCTCAGGTTCTTATGGCCTTCCAGGGCGGACAGGCCGACGTCGGAGACACGTGTCCGGTTGATGTTGAGCAGTTCCAGTCGAGCGAGTCCCGCGAGGACCGTCACGGCCTTGTCGCCGATTGGACACCCATTGAGACGCAATTCGACGAGGTTCTCGAGTTGTGCCAGGGAACGGGAGCCCGCTTCACCGAACGTGAGGTCCTGGAGGTCGAGGAATTTCAGGGAGCGGATCTTGCCGAGTTGTTTGCACCCCGTGTCGGTGATGGCGGTGCTGTTGAGTCCCAGTTGGTTGAGACGTGCCAGGCTGGTGAGATGAACGAGGCCGGCGTCGGTCACCTGGGTGCCAGACAAGTCCAGGCGTTCGAGGTTGGGGAGTGCAGCGAGACGTTCCAGTGACACGTCGTGGATGGGGACGGAGTTCAGGCTCAGGCGACGCAGGGAACGCATCGTGGCCAGTGAGCCGGCGACGTCGTCCTCAATACGGGCCTGGTCGAGGATCAGCGTGTGCAAGTGTTCCAGTTGGGGCAGCGCGGCGACCGTCTCGTTGGTGGCGCCAGCAGCGGTCAGGTCGAGGAACTCGAGTTTCTCGAGATTTGCCAGTTGCTGTCCGCTGGAAGGGAGCAGGGGCGTTGCGGCCAGGCGGAGTCGCTTGAGTTGTTTCAGCGATCCCAGGCCGCGCCAGGCCGAAGCATCCAGGGTGCCAGCATTGATCCAGAGGGTCTCGAGAGTGTCAGAGCGTCGCAATGACGTCAAACCGGTTTCTCCGATGGCGGGAGAAGAGAGATAGAGTCGACGGAGTCGTGGAAGTTCTGCGATCCGGTCGAGCCCCCTGTCGCTCACCTGCAGGTTGGTCAGGTCGATGGCCACGATCTGGCCGTCGGCGTCGGTCTCGATGGGGCACAGCGATTGAAGTGCCGCCCCGATCTCATCGTTGTGCTTGGACAGCGCGGTGAGAACGTCATCCGGCGGGAGTTGAGACTCATCGCAGCCACCGATGGCTGTCAAGAACACTCCGGCTGCCAGTGTCATCCAGGTTCTGATCATTGCTGGCTGTCGATTGAATAGCAGGGGGCGGTGACAGGGCCTGCGGGGATTCTACCGCATTGCGTTGGTTCCGGTCAGGGGGCACTGCCGCAGGAGAACCGATTGGTTACCATGACTGGACCGTGATGAATGTTGTCCCGGTCCTCCCCTCGCAATGGAATTGTCCCATGTTGTCTCGACGCCTGGTGCTCATGGCCGTGTCTCTTGTCCCGGCGTGCTCGAGCCTGTTGAGCGGTGGCGAAAAACCGAACATCATCCTGGTGATGGCCGATGACCAGGGCTGGGGTGATATGGCCTACAACGGTCACCCAATGCTGAAGACTCCTAATTTTGACAAGGCGGCCGCGACCGGGCTGCGGTTTGACCGGTTCTATGCCGCGGCGCCGGTTTGTTCTCCGACTCGGGCCAGCGTGTTGACCGGCCGTCACCCGAACCGGTCGGGCGTGTTCAAGTGGGGCTACCCGTTGCGGCCGCAGGAGTCGACGGTGGCCGAGGTGCTGAAGACCGCTGGCTATGCGACCTCCCATTTCGGCAAGTGGCACCTGGGCAGTGTGCGGCGAGCCAGCCCGGCTCACCCGGGACGCAACGGCTTCGATCACTGGCTCAGCGCTCCGAATTTCTTTGACAACAATGCGATTCTGTCGTTGCGAGGGAAGGCCGTGAAGACGACCGGTGAGAGTTCGATGGTGACCGTCGACGCGGCACTCGAATGGATCGGTGGTCGAGCCAGGCGCGACGATCCGTTTCTGGCGGTCGTTTGGTTCGGATCGCCGCATTCTCCGCACCGTGCCGTCGACCGGGACCGGAAACCGTACGCCGATCAGCCGATGCGGGACCAACATTTCCTGGGGGAGGTGACCGGCATGGATCGGGCCTTCGGGAAACTACGCGACGCGCTGGGCCCATTGGGAATCCGTGACAACACGATCTTGTGGTACTGCAGCGACAACGGCGCACTTCCTCGAGTTGGATCGGCCGGGCCGTTTCGTGGTCACAAGGGGCAGATCTATGAGGGAGGGTTGCTGGTTCCCTCGATTCTCGAGTGGCCCGCGCGGATCAAGTCGCCTCGCAGAACCTCGGTCCGCTGCAACACCTGTGACATCTATCCGACGCTACTGGAGATCGTTGGGGTTCGACCCAAGCACCAGCCGACACTCGACGGGGTCAGCCTGGCAAGAATGATTGATGGGAAGATGCCGAAGCGGCCACGGCCGATGGGGTTCTGGGATTTCCGGGCGCGGGGCATCAGCACTCCGTCGGCGAAGTGGATGCGTGAACTGCTGGTCGCTCAACAAAACGGTGACGACCTGCCGCCTCACGCTTCGAGTCAAAAAGCGGCCGAGTTGCCCAGCCCGGCTCATCCACTGGACCGGTTTCCCGGTCACGCCGCCTGGATCGATGGACACTGGAAACTGCACAGAATCGAGAACAAGGACGGCAGCGTCCGTTTCGAGTTGTACGACCTGGCGACCGATCCGTCCGAGAAGACGGACCTGGCGGCTGACCAGTCCAAGCGGGTCGCGCAGCTCAAACCCGGTCTCACCGATTGGCTCAAGTCGGTCGTGGGCAGTTACAACGGCGACGATTACGTGAAAGAACCGGCCCGATGAACAAGGCCTTCGTCAAGGAACCGGAGTTCGATGGCCGCGCCTATTGTCCCAAGTGTGGACAACTGGGGACCCAGGTGCAGGGTGTGACCCTGGATGCGTTTTTGCGACCAGCGGCCCGCGGTGACCTGGGGGAAGACGCCTGGTTTTGTGGTTTCGACCGTTGCGACATCGCCTATTTTGATCTCTTCGAATCCACCGTGACCACCGAGCACCTTGTTCGTAGCGTGTATCCCATGGATCTGCAGGCACCGATTTGCGGATGCTTCGGACTGAAGATGTCCGACATCGAAGCCGACGTGGCTGACGGGCATCCATCTCGATTGCGGGAACTGTTGGAACGCTCCAAGAGCGACCAGGCCTGCTGTTCGACGGCAGCTGCCGACGGCCGGTGCTGCATGCAGGAGGCACAACGGATCTACTTCCGGTTGCGAGGCGGGGTCAACTGAACTTGATCGCGTACAGGTCGGCGTCACCGAGCGTGATGCGAATGCGAATCGGCCGGCCCGCCAGGCGACCGACATCCGGCGACCCTCGCCACGAGACCGTTCGGTCGAGTTCGTTGCCGAAGATGTCGTCGGATTCGGCCAGTGAAAATCCCTCGATCGGTTCGCCGGTGGCCGATTGCAATTCGACTCTCATCGTCCCCGCCGCCGAGGTGGCGAAATTGACCGCCAGGCGACGACCTTGGAACGTGATTGGTCGTGTGACGAATTCCCCGCCACGAGATGACGAACGGAGTGACACGAACCCGTCCTGTCTCAGCGTATGGCGGGTCAGGGTGGATCCGGGGCCGTGCCATTGGCCTCCACTGGCGTAGAACGAGAGTTCGTCGGGAGCTCCCGGCTGTGAAGATGCCGTCGTGACGATGTTCCAGGCGACCGAATTGTGAGCGTAATACCACGAGTCGGGACGCTGGATGCCGGGAGGCAGGAAGGCGTCATTCCAGAGTGTGAACCTCGCGCCGTCGCGACTGGCCATGATCTGTGTTTCCGTCAGGGCCTGTCCGTACCGGGGGTGGGCCGCAACTCGCTTGCGGCGGTTTTCGAGGTCGGGGAGCGCCTGCATTGACGGGTTCCAGCCCCGTTCGATGTACCGCATTGGAAAACCGAGCAGGATGTGCGGCGCGCGGAAATAGGGGATGACATTGTTGGTATACATGTGCTGCTTGGGCGAATCCACGTACGACAGGTCCTGCTCGTCGGTCCAACTCAGCAGGTCGTCCGAGATTGCCGTGCGGATTGCCCGGGTGTCATCCGGCATGAAGAATCTCCAGTACGCGCGGTACTTGTTGATCGTTGAGTCCCAGAAAGCGATGTTCTGAGAATCGAAGTAGCCGTTTGTGATGACCGGCTTGTCCTGGACCAATTTCCAGTGGATTCCGTCGGCCGACGTGAAGAGATAGAGCCCTCCTTCTCGTCGAAGACCACCCAGCGCCTTCAGACGCGTGTTGTCCGGGCAGCCGGGACGGAGGTCGATGAAGGGGCTGAAATTGTGACAACCGTTTCCCCGCCACACGATATTGGTCTTCTTGTTGCCCTCGTGGTCGTACAGGCCGAGTTCGGGTTTTTCCCAATGGATGCCGTCCCGGCTGCTGGCGAAACAGGCCACCTCCCGGTTGGTCTTGGGCAGATCGGGTCCCCTGGTGACTTTGAAGTTGAGGCCACGGTAGTACATGCGGTAAGTGTCACCGTCCTGGAAAACGGTGTGGTAGGCCGAACCGACGCCCTCCCAGGGGGCATCGTGCTGAATCACTCGCTCCCGGGCGATCGGGTGATGGAGTTGGTAGGACAGCTGTCCGCTTGTTCGTTCGACGAGAAAGTCGTCGACGAACAGTTCTCGCCGCGAACCCATTGCGTAGAGTGGCTTGGGGCGATGTGTTTTCGGGCGTGACGGGGTGTCCCGCGTTGCTGTTGCCGCCGTGACACCCGCTCCGAGGAATTGTCGCCTGTTGATCGCCATGGTTTTCTCTCGATGTGGAATTCGATCGTCAGCGTATCCGGCTGGCCGTTTTGGCAACAGCAACCCGGGGCAATCCGGATCGCTGCCTGGACCGGTTCCCTGTGGATGTCTCGCCACTCCGCCTGCGGTAGGATGTTGATGGAGTCCGAGGGGCCGCGGCGTTTGGTCACGATGTCAACGGACGGAGGAGAAGTACCATGGTGTTTGCCGGTTCGCCTGCAGGTCGAGACCATCGCAGTGTGATCATCGTCCTGGCCGCCGCAGTCCTGCTCGCGTCGGTGTTGTTCTCGCCACGTCCGGCCGTTGCCGGGGACGCGTCGGCATTCGACGGCCTGGCCGCCGAGTACAAGAAGACGATCCGGCCGTTGTTGGGGAAATACTGCCTGGGATGTCACTCGACGAAGAAAAAAGTTGGAGAACTGGATCTCGAGCAGTTCGGGACCCTCGTCGAGGTCCGCAAGGGGACCAGGTCGTGGTTGAAGATGGTCGAGATGCTGACCAATGGCGAGATGCCGCCAAAGAAATCGGTCCAACCCTCGGCCACTCAACGCCAGCTGATGGTGAGTTGGGTCGAACGGTACCTGGATGCCGAGGCACTGTCCCGCGCCGGCGACCCGGGGCCGGTTCCACTGAGACGGCTGAACAACGCCGAGTACACGTACACGATTCGTGACCTGACCGGCGTGCGGTTGGATCCGGCTCGGGAATTTCCGTCCGAGGGTGCCGCCGGTGAGGGATTCACCAACGCGAGCAATGCGCTGGCAATGTCACCGGCCTTGCTGCGGAAATATCTCGATGCCGGTCAGCAGGTGGCACGACACGCCATGCTGGTCCCCGAAGGAATTCGTTTTTCCGCCGGTTCGAGTCGACGGGATTGGACCGACCAGATCCTGTCGGAAATTCGAGACCTTTACGGTCAGTTCACGACGACCGTCAAGCTGCACTCGCACTACAACCTGCCGAAGATGTCGCACCTGGGCAATGCTGGCCAGGTGCCTCTTGATTTGTATTTCGCTGCAACACTTCGAGAGCGAGATCGATTGGCGGCGGGGGACACAACGATCGAAGCGGTTGCGAAAAAGTACAAGCTCAATGCCCGTTACTTACGACGGTTGTGGTCAGAACTGAACCGGGAGGACGCATCGTTGTTGATGGCTGAACTGGGACGTCGTTGGCGACAGGCGAAGCCGGGACAGGAGTCGGCTTTGGCGAAATCGGTGAAGAAATGGCAGCGGGGATTGTGGATGTTCAACCCCGTCGGCTTGATTGGCAAGAAGGGCAGCCGTCCCCGGTGGATGGAACCGGCTCGGCCGGTTCTTGCGACCCAGACAGTGCGGCTGAAGATCGCAGCCAGTTCCAAGGACAAGAAGGTCGACACGGGCAAGCCTGCCGGGGCGGCCGGTCCCGTCGTGGTGTCGCTGGTTGTGACCGATGCCGGTGACGGCAACGCCGGGGACTTCGTCGTCTGGCAGCGGCCTCGCCTGGTCCTCAAGGACAAGCCGGACGTGCTGCTCAAGGAGATCGTCAAGGATCCGCGATTTGGGAAGCACCCGGACGGAACGTCCATCGACGAGGCTTCGATGTGTGTGCAGGCTCCGTCGGTGATTCGCCTCGAGATTCCCCGCGAGGCGGCCGAGGGACGGGAACTGGTGTCGACGGTTCAGCTTGATGCTCGCACCGGGGCGGGTGGCAGTGCCCAGGTCGAGTTGATTCCTGGAACGGCAAAGGCTGCCGCTGGCCTGAAGGTCAGCGAGGTCTCGGTGACGTACGGCAAGGTCAACATCGGGGCCGATGTCCGTGAGATCACCTTCCGCAATCCGGTGTTGGTGGCGATGAAGAGTTCGGCCAGATCTCGGTTTGAGACCGCGATGGCCGATCACCGCAGCGTGTTTCCCGCCGCCTTGTGTTACACGCAGATCGTGCCCGTCGACGAACTGTTGACGTTGACGTTGATGTACCGTGAGGATGATCACCTGGTGCGGCTGATGCTCGACACGCAGCAGTCAGCCCGGCTCGATAAGCTCTGGGACCAACTCATCTATGTCTCGCGAGAACCGTTCCGGCTCTCCGACGTGCTGGATTCCTTGCTGGAGACGACGATTGATCATCCTCAGGAAGGGGTTTTCGATCAGATGGTCAAGGACGTGAGGAAGCGGGCCAACCGGTTTCGCAAACGGCTCGTGGCCACCGAACCCAAACATCTCGATGCTGTTGTTCGGTTTGCCGAACAAGCCTGGCGTCGTCCATTGGTTGACCCGGAACGAACCGCCCTGCGTGAACTCTACAAGAGATTGCGTCAATTGGATTTGTCGCATGATGCAGCGATCCGGATGACGTTGACACGAGTGCTGGTCTCCTCGTCGTTTCTGTTTCGAATGGAGGAATCGCCTGTCGGTGAGGCGGCAGCCGCCGTCGACAACTGGGAACTGGCCAATCGGCTCAGCTACTTCCTGTGGTCGACGATGCCCGACAACGAATTGCGACGGGCGGCGTCGGCGGGTCAGCTTGTCAACGATGCATCCCTGCTCAAGCAGGCCCGTCGCCTGTTGGCGGATTCACGGATCCGGCGGCTGGCCACTCAATTTGCCTGCCAGTGGGCACACGTGCACGAGTTTGACCCCAACATCGTCAAGAGCTCGAAACGCTTCCCAGCTTTTTCGAAGTTGCGAGGTGACATGTATGAAGAGACGATTCGTTTCTTCACCGACCTGTTCCAGAACGATCGTTCGTTGTTGAGTCTGCTGGATGCAGATCACACTTTCGTGAACAAGCGGTTGGCCGAGTTTTATGGGATTTCCGGGGTGGTGGGAGATCAGTGGCGACGGGTTGACGGCCTTCGCCAGCATGGTCGTGGTGGGGTGCTGGGACTGGCCACGACGCTGGCAACACAGTCAGGGGCCACGCGGACGAGTCCGATCCTGCGGGGCAATTGGGTCAGCGAGGTGCTGCTGGGGCAACGTTTGCCCCGGCCTCCCAAGAATGTTCCTCAACTGGCCGACGAAGTGCCCGAGGGACTCTCGGAACGACAGTTGATCCAGCGGCACAGCAAGGATCCAGCCTGTGCGAAGTGTCACTCGCGGATTGATCCATTCGGTTTTGCACTGGAACAATTTGATGCCATTGGCCGTCGTCGTACCAGGGGAACTGATGGAAACGAGATCGACACCAGGACCACGCTTCCCGATGGCGCGGTGATCGACGGGCTGGACGGTTTGCGGGACTACCTGTTGAACAAACGTCGTGATGCGTTTCTCAGGCAGTTCTGTCGCAAGCTGCTGGGTTACGCCCTGGGAAGAGAATTGCAGCTGTCGGATCGGCCGCTGGTGGATGAAATGCTGGAGCGGCTGGCTGAAAAGGGGTTCCGTTTTTCTGTGGCCGTGGAGACAATTGTCTCGAGTCAACAATTTCGGATGATACGTGGAACGCTGTCGTCGGCAGCACGATGAACTGACCGAGGTTGCTCATGAAACACCGATATTCTCGTCGGACATGGCTTCGTGGTGCTGGCGTCACGATGGCGCTGCCATGGATGGAATCTCTTTCGGTCTGGGGTGATGAGCCGACCAGGAGTTCCAAGCCGGGCAGCCAGCCGCCGGTCCGCCTGGGGGTGCTGTTTGCCGGCAACGGGTTTCACGCGGGGCACTGGTGGGCCAAGGGGGCCGGTGCCGGTATGGAACTGGGCAAGGTGCTGGAACCGGTTGCCGAGTTTCGGGAGAAGATGCTGTTCGTGGGTGGCCTGTACAACGAGCAGGCGCTCAAGGGCAACATCCACAGCTCCCAGACGGGCAACGTGCTCTCGGGAGCGCCTTTGGCTCCAGGTGGTGACATTGTCAGTGGCACCAGTTTCGACCAGGTGATCGCTCAGCGGCATGGACGGTCGACCCGGGTGCCCAGCCTCGTGCTGGGGTGCGAACGATCCAACCCGGGGATCCACAAGAACTACTCGATGCTCTACAGCTCGCACATCTCGTGGAGTTCGCCGACCACCCCCACGCCCCTGGAACTCTATCCGGCTCTCGCGTTTGACCGGTTGTTCAAGAACCGGGTGCAAAAGGGTGAGCAGAGCGTTCTGGATGCCGTGTTGGGAGAAGCCTCGAGGTTCCGCAAGAGGGTCAGCCGCGACGACCGTCGGAAACTGGACGAGTATCTGAACTCGGTTCGCGAAATCGAACAACGGATCAGCCGGGCTGGCCAGAAGGGGGAACTGCAGGGATGGCGTCCGACGCTGGACAAGCCGAACATTCCACGGCCTCCCGAGGGCATTCCCCAGAATATCGCCGATCATATGAAGTTGATGTGTGACATCGTCGTGTTGGCCTTCCAGACCGACATGACGCGGGTTTGCACGTTGAAGCTCAACAACGACCACAGCTACCTGCAGTTCCCGCATCTGGGGGTCGAGGTGGGGCATCACGAACTGTCACATTCGGATCGGGGCAAGCAGTCACCGGACTGGTTGAAGGTGAATCACTTCTTCATGGAGCAGTACGCCTACATCGCCCGCAAGCTGGATGCGATACAGGAGGGCGAACGCACCGCGCTGGACAACTCGATGCTGATGATGTGCTCGAGCATGATGTCGGGGATTCATGACGCGACGAAACTGCCCGTCGTCGTGCTGGGACGTGGCGGTGGTCAGCTCGAGACCGGCCGGGTGCTGTCTTACCATGGCAAACCCAACCGCAAGATGTGCAGCCTGTACCTCTCGTTGATGGAGAAGTGCGGCGTGCGGTTGAAGGCATTTGGAGACTCGACGGCCAAGCTGGACGAGGTCTGATTCCGCCGAATCGGTCTCTAGGTCAGCTCCCAGACCGATCGGTACGCCCCGGAAGTTTCGAACCACTCGAGCAACTTGGCAAAGAATGGGTCGGCCCCGAGCGTCGCGCTGTCGCCAATGAGAGTCAGTTGTCGCCTGGCTCGGGTCAGAGCGACGTTCATTCTTCGGGAGTCGGAGAGAAATCCGACCTCGCCGTCGGAGTTGGATCGCACTGTGCAGATCACGACCGCCTCCTTTTCTCGGCCCTGGAATCCGTCGACGGTGTCGATCTCGAGATGATCGATCTGGCAGTGCTGTCGCAACCAGCGGACCTGGGCGGCGTAGGGAGCGATCACGGCGATGTCGCGAGGCGGAATTCCTCCCTCGCACAACGCAGCAACCCGGTCGAGTACCAGTTGTCCTTCCTGGGGATTGAGTCGACTGAGGCCCTCGGGTTCGAGTTGCTCGTCCCACCCGGCTCCGGCCGTGTCGATGAACAGGACCGGTTGGTTGTCCCGACCTTCGATCTCAACATCCGGCAGGTCGTTGAGCAGGTGTGTTTTGACCGAATCGTCGGCAGTCAACGTCCCGTCGTAGAAGTGGTCGGAGGAGAACTGCATGATCTGTTCGTGCATGCGGTACTGGACCGTCAATTGGCGAGTGACGGTGTCGCCGAAGTGTTCGACCAGCCGCTGCATCAGGCTGACATCCAGTCCCTGTTGTGCGGCATCGCGTGAGAGGATTGTGGGTGGCAGTTGGCAGTGGTCTCCGGCCAGCACGACGCGTTGGACGTGCCGCAGCGGGATCCAGCACCCCGGTTCGACGCTCTGGCACGCCTCGTCAATCACCAGCAGGTCGAATGTGCTCTCGTCGAGAACCCGGAAATCGAAGCTGACCGTGGCGCAGATCACCTCGGCGTCGGCGAGCAGTTGGTTGATGGCGTGTTGTTCGAGCATCCTCGCATGTCG